>RECL01000029.1 GCA_007694025.1 Spirochaetaceae bacterium | reverse complement strand
GGCCCGGCGTACTCCCAGAAGTCTTCGACCATCAGGACCCACAGGAGCGCGAAGTAGGGGATGATCTGCGCGTCGAAGCTCGGTACCCGGCTTTCCACCAGTCCGTCCCACCGCGCCGAGTTCCGGTAGAGCGCGATCGATCGCTTCACGTAGGCCAGGTCGCCGGTCAGATAGAGATGCGTGAGCGCCTCCAGGCGCGAGTCGCCCAGGTAGTGCAGCTGTTCGTAGTAGGGGCAGTCCTCGAACGTCTCGTGCGAACAGAGTCGCAGCGTCCTCCAGCACATCTCCCGGATCGCGTCGTACTCGGGGTTGTCGCACCAGAACTCAGACGCGTCGTCGACCGGGTAGGTCGTGTAACGGTAGCCCGCGTCGCGCAGCGTGAACTCGGTTGGTCCGGCACCGACGACGATCTTCACGAACCAGAACGTTCTCCAGTGAAACGGCTCGTAGCGGAAGGCTGTGCCGTCAAGCGTGACCGTATCGCGGTACCCCGCGATCTCTCCGGCGTCCAGGTCGTCGCGGACGCCCTTCATCCACGGGCCGTCGGGCGCGTCGATCGGTGAACCCTGCGTCCCGGGAGCGCCCGGCGGATAGACGACCGACTCGCCGTAGACGACCGTGACCGTGCGCCCGGCGCCACCTTCGAACGCGAACTCGGGGAAGCCGGTCGTCAGCGCCCCTGCGCTCAGCACGAGCTCACCGGACGTGTTCGCCAGAACGCTCCACGGCAGTTCTGCTGCGGCGCGCGCGGAGTCGCCCCCGTCGCGGCGGATCGTCGCGTGCGCGAAGCGGCAAGGTTCCTCGCACAGGTGGTCGATCGGCCGCCTGTGCAGGTACGGTGTCTGGACGACGCCCCAGAGCGACATGTTCCCGATCGCGCCGGCGTCGGTCGCCGCAGTCCAGTTTGCGTCGTCGAAGTCAGGAAGCTGCCAGCCGCGCGGGTAGCGCGCCGCGTCGACGAGTTCCATGTGTTTCAGGAAGGTCTGCGAGTTGGAGAACCACGACGTCCGGTCTGGTCTGACCGCGCGATCGTCGTTGACCAGCCAGCCGGTCGGCGTGTCCACCGCAAGGTCGGGCGGGCCCTGGACGAGCAGCCCCGCGCGGTACGTGTGGATCTCCGACTCCTGCCGGTCGATTCCGAACCATCGCACCTCGGCCGCGAGCACGTTCTCTCCGCGCACCAGAAGTGGTGCGATGTCGTAGCTCTCGTAGTAGTATTCGGCAGGAGTTCCCTTGAGCGGTCCGCGTCCGATGCGCGTTCCGTTCAGATAGAGGACGTACCGACTCTCCGCGCTGACATGGATGATCGCCTCTGCCGGCACCGTGGCGACGGTGAACCGTCGCCGCAATCGCCGCACCTCCAGCCCCGGTCCGCCGATCGACTCGCTCCACGCCAGATGCGCGCTCCAGATAACACCATCATTGGTCACGTACATGATCTGTGATCATCGCATGAAACGATATGGAGCGCAAAGAGCGATTGTGCGTGGTGGCGACGCAGCGCCCCGGTGGCGCCGATGCGCGACCGTTATTCGCCGCGCGGTTCGGCCGGCTTGACCGCCAGTATCTGTACCACCGAAGCCCGGCCGGTGTGCCCCCGGCCCTCCACGACGTCGCGGACCGTCTCACGCGCGATCTGCAGCTCAAGGCCGGTCAGCTCGGACTGCAGGTCTTCCACTGTCATCAGCAGCTGAGCGTCCGAAGGGCCGCCGGTTCCGTACTCCAGCTGGCGCGGCGTGTACGCTTCGAGCACGAACACGCCCTCCGGTAACAGCGCGGCGGCGACCCGGGCGTGGACGCGCCGTCGGAGTTCGGGCGGAAGATGGCAGAAGATGGACACGATCGCGTCCCACCGCGCGTTGCCGAAGTCGTACGACTCAAGGTCGGCCACGTGCGTTGTCAGGCCGACGTTGCGCGTCATCGCGAGCGTAGTCGCCTTCCGCATGCCGATAGCCGACGCATCCATCGCGGTGACCGTGAACCCACGCTCGGCCAGGAAGACCGAGTTCCGCCCTTCTCCGTCGGCGATACAGAGCGCGCGACCGACTCGAAGCCGCGGCACCGTGTCGGCCAGAAATCCGTTCGGCTCGGTGCCGAACACGTACCCATCGGCCGAGTAGCGTTCGTCCCAGCGATTCGTGTAGCCCATCGTGCCAAGGTAGCTATTCCTCCGGCTTTGAGCCAAGCTTCAACCTTCGCCGTTTCGTGGTACAGTGATGAAGAGGAGCCACTATGAGACTTGGCGGACCTGTCTTTGTCGACAAGCTGACCCCGGACGCGTGGATCGCGGCGCTGCAGCACAAGGGGTACCGCGCCGCGTACTGCCCTCTGTGGGCCGATGCGTCGGTCGGTGAACGCAGCGAGTACCGCGCAGCCGCGGCCGAAGCCGATATCGTGATCGCCGAAGTCGGTGCGTGGAGTAACCCGTTGTCGTCCGACCGTGCGATCGCGGACGCCGCGTACCGTACGATCGTTGACGCGCTGCGACTGGCCGACGACATCGGAGCCGTCTGTTGCGTCAACATAGCCGGATCGCGCGGAGCGAAGTGGGATGGTCCCGACCGCAGGGACATGACCGAAGAGACGTTCGCGATGATCGTCGATCTGGTTCGCCGGATCCTCTCCGAAGCGGCACCGACCACGGCGCGCTACACGCTCGAGCCGATGCCGTGGATGTACCCCGACTCCGCCCACAGCTACCAGCGCCTTCTGGACGCGATCGATCATCCAGGTTTCGCGGTGCACTACGACCCGGTCAACATGATCAACAGCCCGCCAAAGTACTTCCAGAACGGAACCGAGATGGCGAGCTTCATCAAGGCGCTTGGACCGCGGATCGTCTCCGTACACGCGAAGGACATCGTGCTGCGCGATGAGCTGACTACGCACCTTGACGAATGCATCCCGGGCGACGGCGCGCTCGACTATCCGACCTTCCTTGCCGAGCTTGCGCGTCTGGACGACGATCTGCCGCTTATGACCGAGCACCTCAAGACCGAGGCCGAGTACGACCGAGCGGCCGACGCGATCCGCGGATTCGCCGCCGCGGCCGGCGTCGGCCTGTAACCGCGTCAGCCGGGCGAGCGGTTACAGCCGCAGCCCGATACCGATGCCGACGTTCGATCCGGCGCTCGAGTAGTCTCCGGTGATCGTGAAGCTCTGTCCAGCGACCTCCACGGTCTGCGTCTGGAAGCCGACCTCAAACAGATAGCGCAGCTCGGCAAACGCGAAGAAGTTGCTGTCGGCGCTGAAGAAGATCCGCGTACCAATCTGCGGGGCGATGATGACCGTCGACGCGGTCACGGTCGTGCTCGCGTTCGACGGTAGGTACTCAAGCCCGATGAAGTAGAAGCGCGGCCCTACCGCAAGGCCCGCGTACGGATCAAGCCTGAGCGCGCTCACGCTGTCCGACAGGAAGGTCATATGCGCCAGTACCCGGCCGTACGCGCCGAAGTAGTACGAGCGCAGCCGCCAGTCGTTATCGACCAGTCTGAGCAGTCCGCAGAGCAGGCAGTAGCCGACGTCTGCGACGGCGCCCGCGCTCAGCGTCACCGCGCCGAGCGGCACGAGTCCGACCGCGATCTGCGGTTCCAGGTACGGATAGATCAGGCTCGCGATTCCGCCGGTCAGGCCGATGTCGATGTTGCCAGGGCGCATCGACGGCGCGCTGCCCGCGGCGACGTCGCTCTGCGCGAATACAGCGGCCGGCAGCGTCAGAGCCGCGACGGCAAGAACCAGCACAGGGACAACGATCCGGGACACTCGTCTTCGTACGGTATTCATGATTACTCCTCTCAGCAATGTGCTGAGAGAAACCTACCCCGCACCGCGGGGCAGGTCAATCACGCCCGGCGCACCGGTCCGACCGCGCGGCCGGTCACGTTTCGCAGGCGCCGGCCAGGCATGCGAGCTCCTGCGCCGCGGTCGTCAGGTCGGTCTCCTCGTACCGGTAGATCTTGGAGAAGTCGATGGGCGGGAACGCAGCGGCGCGCTCGTCGAACTCGGTCCGCGAGATCTCTTCGTACGGCATCTGCTGGTAGTTCGCGTCGCTCGCCGGGAGGAAGGCCATCCCGCCGATCCGGTCCTGATGTTCCCAGATCCAGCGCATCACGTCGAACACCTCGTGCGGGCGGTACGTGATCGTCACGCTCGGGTTGTGCTCTGTGTACGCGAGCTTGTTCTGCAGCCAGTACTCGCACTGCTCAAGCGCCGTGCGGTCGTTTCGAACGATCGAACCGTCGGGCGCCTTGACCGGGAAGTGGACGACCCACGTGGTCGCGTCGTCGCGCGTCTGCCCGTTTTCCGGGTCCATCGGCGCCCCGGCGTCGCGCAGCACGCGGTAGACCGGCGAGTGCGAGCTCACGCGGATGTTTCGCACGTAGTGGCGTGCCCATCGCGGATGCAGCCCCGACGAACTGTTGAGTAGCTGGCTGGAATTTCCCGACGGCTTCACGCACGTTGTCGCGGCCGATCGCGGAATGCCGAGCAGATCGGCGTAGCGCGCGTTTGTCTCCAGCACAACGTCCTTCAGCCGGCGCTGTACCATCTCATCCTGGCACACCGTGCTGTCGAGCTGCCCGTTCAGGTCGACGCCGAGCAGCCGCTCCTCTTCGCAGTTCTGCTTCCAGATCGGCCGGAGTCCCGGGAAGTCGGTCGCCATGCTCTGAATCGTGCCGATGATCGTCGCGACCTCCACCTTGTCGCGCAGCGTTTCGTACGTGTCGTCGGCGCGCGCGACCGCGCTCGTCAGATTGCAGAACTGATACGGGCGCAGGATGATCTCACCGCACGGGTTTGTGCCGAACTCGGCCTCTGCGCGGCGCTCCGGGCGCGACGAAAGCGCCGCACGGCGGTTGAAGATGCCGGGCTCACCGCCGCCGGAGGCAACCATGTCCAGCACGAAGCGCGACACCTCCTCCTGCGTGAGCTCCCGGTCGGGCCAGACGGCAGAGTTGTTCGCATTCCACCGCTGGTTGTTCTGGACCCAGAAGTCGCCGTCCTTGCAGTGACGCATGTCCGGATCATCGTAGTCGAAGAGGCTGATCATCGCCGTGCGACGCACGCCGCCGGAGATAGCCGCGCCACCGACCGCGCACATGATGTCGTGCGCGTCGACCGTCGTTATGAAGCCGCCCTGGCGAGCGAGAATCCGCTCGCGCGCGAACCGGAGAACCTGTCGCAGCGGCTCGGGTCCTGACGCGCGCCCGCCCTTCACGCGCAGCGGCGCGCCGGCGGGTCGGATCTCGCTCATGTCGAACTCGATGTCCTCTCCGTCGAACCACGCGGAGAACCCGGCGCGCAGCGCGTCGGCCCAGCCTTCGGTTGTGTCGGGCACGATGAACGGCAGTCGGCGCACGCCGGTCTGCCGCTTGATCCGCGGGAGCTGCTCGACGTAGCGCCGCTCGACGCTGTACCCGACGCCGCAGCCGGCCATGCTGATCACGAGCGCTTCGACGAAGGAGTCGGTGGAATCGACCGGCAGGTAGGAGCAGTTGTAGATCGCGACATTGTTGCGCCGCGCCGGATCGCCCGCCATCGCAAGGAGCCGCATCGACGGCATCGCGCCCATCCGGAGGATCGACTCGTGGATCCTCTGGTAGTCGGCTTCCGGGAGCAGGCTCCGCGACAGTTCGCGCAGGTAGCTCACCGCCCGGTCGACGGTCTCGACCCAGGTTTCGCGTCGGCCCAGGTCGTAGTTGAACCGCGAATACTTGTCGTAGAACTGGAACTGCTGGATCGGCGTCGGGAAGTACTGGTCGGCGTCGGCGAACGCGTCGCGAACCTCGGCCGGCACCGCCCGCTCCTGTCGTAACCGCGCGTGCTCAGCGCGGTAGAGGATATACGCCTTCGCGGCGGCGTACTGGCCGTTCGCCTGGAGCACGAGCTCGACGACGTCCTGGATGTTCTCCACGGTCGGCTGCGGATACTGCGCGGCGACGACGTTGACGATCTGTCGCGTGATCTCCTGCGGGTCGATCGGCGGGGTCGCTCCGATCGCGCCGAAGCAGCGGCGCACGGCGCGCTCGATTCTGACCGGATCGAAATCGACGATCCGACCGTCGCGCTTGGTGATGCTCTCAGGCATCGGCGCCGGGGCGTCGTCGCGACCATTGCCGGCTGAATCCGCTGCCTTCGACGACAGCGCGCTTACGTTGACGGTGACTGGCTGAAGGTTAACTTGTGTGCTCATTTCCTCTCCCGTAGGTCGATCAGTATACCCTACCTATAGCGTCTTGTTAACCATTTTCGGCGAGAATTCACGCAAAATGTAGGAGCGCCCGTGCAGCACCCGTGCAGCACCCGTCACACCCCGGGGACCTGCGAGACCACCGGCCGGCGTCGTCGGGGTAGCGTCGTCGTGTAGACGGCGAGGGCCGTCCAGATCAGCGCAAAGCTGACCGCGTGGGCCGTCGTGAACGGTTCGCCGTAGAAGACGGTGCCGATCAGCAGCATCAGCGACGGCGCGATGTACTGCAGGATCCCGACGCGCGACAGGGGGATCCGTCGTGCCGCGCCGCCGAACAGGAGGAGAGGGCCCACCGTCACGACGCCGGCGCCGACCAGAAGCCCGGTCACCACAGGGCCTACGGTTGCGAACGAGCCGGTCCCCGCCGCGTGGCGGATCGTCAGGAAAACGAGCGCCGCCGGCGTGAGTGCGACCAGTTCGACCAGCAGCGACACCGACGCGTTCAGACGACCGGTCTTCTTCACAAGGCCGTACAGCCCAAAGCTCGACGCGAGCCCCAGGCTGATCCACGGGATCTTGCCGTAGCTGATTGACAGGACCAGCACCCCGGCGGTCGCGAAGCCAACCGCGATCGCCTGGCGGCGCGACAGGCGTTCGTGGAGAACGACTACGCCAAGCAGCACGCTGACGAGCGGGTTGATGTAGTAGCCCAGGCTCGCCTCGACTAACCGCTCAGCCCCGACCGACCAGACGTAAAGAAACCAGTTCGCGCCGACCAGGACGCCGGCCAGCGATGCGACCACCAGCCCTCGCCTGTCGGCCAACGCCGACCGAAGCTGGCGGCGTTGAAACGCCGGTACGATGATCAGCATCAGGAGCACGGCCCAGACGATCCGGTGCGCCAGGATCTCCGCCGCCGGGACCGACCCGAGCCACTTCCAGTAGAACGGCAGCAAGCCCCAGATCAGGAACGCGAGAAAGGCGGCGAGCGTCCCCAGACGCTCGGAACGTGG
>RECL01000149.1 GCA_007694025.1 Spirochaetaceae bacterium | reverse complement strand
CAGGCGCGCCTGCTGGTAAGTCGATTCCTCCCGGTACGGATGAGGAGCGAAATCGACCAGGAAGCGATCGAAGTGTTCTGCCGCATCATCGATCATGCCGAGCCCCAGGAGCGTACGGGCGGTCCAGAACCGAGCGTGGCCGTAGTAGGGGTCGTCGGTCAGCGTCGACGCGCGGCGGAAGAAACCAAGGGCCTCTTCAAGCAGCCCGTCCTCGAACGACTCGAGCCCTGAGATGAGATCGCGTGGCACCGCAGGAGTCTGCTGCGCCGATACCGAGCACACGACGAGCGCGAGCGTGACAAGGAGAGCGTGGAGTCGCATCATGAGGGGACCCTCCCCTTCCATTTTCGACCATCCGGCGGCGCAGTTGAGCCCCTACCCACGAAGTGTCCCCTTAAGCATGTCGATTTCCCGGTCGGGATGGTCGCTCGCGAAGAAGGCTGAACCGCTGACCAGGACGTCGGCACCGGCTTCTCTGACGAGCGCAGCGGTCGACTCGTTGATTCCGCCGTCGACGGCGATCAGGAAGTCGAGCCCGCGTTCGCTGCGAAGCGCATCGAGCCGACGCACTTTCTCGACGCAGGCCGGGATGAGCTTCTGCCCGCCGAAGCCCGGATTCACGGTCATCACCAGCACCTGGAACACGATATCGACGATTTCGGCTATAGCCGTTTCGGGCGTAGACGGTACGATCGACACGCCCGGCTTCGCGCCGCAGGCTACGATCTGCTCGACAAGCCGGTGCGCGTGCGTGCACGCCTCTATGTGGAATGTCAGATAGTCGGACCCTGCGCGGATGAACTCTTCGGCCATCGATTCGGGATGCGAAACCATCAGATGCGTATCGAGCGGGAGCGCGGTGCGCGACCGGATGTCGGCGACCATTTTGGGGCCAAACGTGAGGTTCGGCACGAAGTGGCCGTCCATCACGTCGAGATGGACCCAATCGGCGCCGGCCGTCTCGATGCGGCCGATCGCCGACGCGATGTCGGCAAAGTCAGCCGACAGGATCGATGGAGCCGCGTAGGCCGCCCGTGGTGCCATACGCTACTATACGACATGCGTCGCCCGATGCAAAGCTCCGCTTTGCATCCGCAAAGCTTCGCCGTGCATCCGCAAAGCTTCGCCGTGCATCCGCAAAGCTTCGCCGTGCATCCGCGGAGGGGCGCCTGACACCGCAACGGCGTCGTACGGTGGCGCTCGTTGACGAAAGAGGGTGCAGCCGTATAATGGAAGCGATCCTACACTATGCAGGAAAAAGATTTAGACGCCACAGAATCCAGACAGATGCTCGACCAGGCGTGCGCGCTCGTCAGCGAACGCGATCTTGCGTCGGCGGTCGAGGTGCTCGAACGCGCGCTGCAGGTCGACTTTGACGATCCAGACGTGATCACATCGCTCAAATACGTCAAGTTCTGGCACGAGCGCGAGCGACAGCTTGCCGGTATCGGGCACGAGTTCGAGCGCGGCCAGTTCCTGCTCGATCAGTGGCCGCTGTTCGACGCGTTTGTCCGCAGAATGGCGCGGTGCGAGCCGTGCATCCAGGCGATCCGGCGGTTTGTGTTCGGAACTGCACTCGACCTTTTTGACACCCTGCTGCGCGAGTCTGACGCGCACGACCCGGAGCTCCTGCTTCGGATCGGGCGCTGCCACAAGGGACTCGGTGCCTACGACAGCGCGGTTACCTACCTGGAGGCCGCAGCCGCCGAGCGGCCTTCGGACGCCGAGGTCACCGCGGAGCTCGCCGACGCGTACGCGCTGACCAACGACGTACCCGCCGCAAAGGCATTCTTCCGCGAGGCTTTCTTCCTCGACCCGCAGCGAGTACATTTACAGGTACTCGAGTCTCAGATGATCCAGGCGCTTACCGAAAAGGCGGCCGAGTTTGGTCATGAATCGGACGAGCTGCTCGAGTGGCTTCCGGTATACGGAGTGTTGTACGGCGTCTTCAACGTGAAGCGAGAGCTGCGGTCGATCGAGTACGGCAAGCTCAAGCAGAGCATCTACTCGCTCGAGCGGGAACTGCGCGACGGACGGTCGCGACGCGAGTTGGTGGAACCGCGCCTCATAAACCGCTACTTCTGGCTGATAGATCACCTGATCGCGGCTGGCGACGATGCGGCAAAGGTCGATGAGGTGCTGCTGAAGCTGCGTGCTCTCAACGATCGGGTTTACAGATTGTATACGAACTAGGTAGGAGTGGGCCATGTCGGACAAGATCGTCGAGCGTGTATCTGAGCTGCTGAACCAGGAAAAGTGGACGCGCGCAACGTTGAACAACTATACCGTCGCGAACTTCACCGAGCTCGACGAGTTGCTCGACGACGTGGTCAAGGACGATGCGGCTCAGGAGGTGCTCGAGCTGTGCGACGAGCATCTCATTCACACCAAGAACAGCATCATCGGGCTCTACGTGTCGGGTGTCGTGCATCTGAGCCGTCAGACGATGGACGACAGCAACCTGGTGTCGCTGATCGAGATCTTCACCGACAACCACAAGTGGAACATCGTTGAGTACCTGTGCCGCCGAATTCTCGAGTTCGGGGAGAACCGGTTCGCGCTGCGGACGCTCGCAGACTGCTACGACAACGAAAGCCAGATCGAAAAGAAGTACGATGTGTGGGAGCGACTCATCCGGGTCGATTACGATGAAGCCGACATCGTCCGCCACCTCGCGGAAAAACGCGAGGAGGACGGCCTGATCGAAGAGGCCGTCGACTACTACAAGAAGGCGCTCCACCGCTACATCAACAAACGACAGTTCAACAGCATCAAGGAAGTCTGGCACAAGCTCATCCAGTACGCCGCTGACGAGACCGAGTTCTTCTACCACGCCGAAAGCCGGATCGCGAAGACGGTCAGCCCCGAGCGTTCGGTGCAGCTGCTCGAAGACCTCTATCCTCACTTCAAGGGCAAGAACCCGAACACCTCGATCGACATTCTCAAGCGCGTTCTGGAGTATGACCCGAAGAACCCGTGGGCGCGGAAAGAAATCACCGAGTGTTTCCAGGAGAAGTACGGGGCGCACAGCCAGCTCGATGAGTACATCCGGCTGTCGAACCTCAACCAGAGCTGGCGCAACGTGCACGATGCGATCGCCGACTTCGAGAAGCACATCGCGTTCGACGAAGGCAACTTCGTCTATCACCGGTCGTGGGGCGTCGGCATCATCCGATCGATCAAAGGTGATCAGATCGTCATCGACTTTGCGCGCAAGCGCGGGCACTCCATGACGCTCAAGATGGCCGTCGGCGCGCTCGAAATCCTTCCGAAGGACCACCTCTGGGTGCTGCGCAGCGTCTGGAAGAAGGAAAAGCTTCGCGAAAAGATCAAGAAGGACATCGTCTGGGGGCTGAGGACGGTCATCAAGAGTTCGGATAACGCCGCGGACATGAAGAAGGTCAAGGCTGAACTGGTGCCGAGCATCCTCACCGCCGGAGAGTGGAGCAGCTGGAGCACGAAGGCGCGCGGAATTCTCAAGACGAACAGTACCTTCGGCGTTCTCCCCGACAAGGCCGATCACTTCGTCGTGCGCGATCAGCCGATCACACTCGGCGAAAAGACGCACAACAAGTTCAAGGGCGCGAAGAGCTACTTCGAAAAGATCCGTATCCTCGAGGAGTTTCTCGAGTACATGGACTCGGAGATCGAAGCCGGAACCGACTCCGAGTTCTTCCGCGAGATGGTCGACTACTTCGTCGCGAGCATCAAGAGCGCGACGACGATGAACGAGACCGTAGTCGCCGGCTATCTGCTCGTTTCGCGGATCGTGGAGAAGCACCGGTACTTTGACGTCGGACTCGAGCTCGACTTCCGGACGATGTACGACCAGATCGACGGGGTTGAGGCGGTCTTCGGCGCGATCGACTCGACCGAGCTCAAGCGCGAGTTCGTGCACAAGCTTCGCGAACACGTCGAAGAGTGGCCGCAGCTCTACGTCCGGCTCTTTCCGCACTACCTGTCGCGCGATATCATCGGCGAGCTCGAGCGCGCCGGTCATCACGATCGGCTCGTCGAGCTGTTCATGCGCGTGTACGAGAATTACCGTGAATACCGCGAGGCGTTCGTCTGGCTCGCGCGGAACGTGATCGACGACCGATGGTTCTCACGGCTCAACATCGGATACGAGAAGATCCTCATCGCGATGATCCACCTTCTGGACCTCACGTTCCGCGACATCGACAACCGGCGTGATGTCAGCCAGAACCGCAAGATCAACCGCCAGATCCATAACTTCCTGTTCAAGGACAACACGATTCGACAGTACCTCTCCCAGGCGGACGAGGACGGCATCAACCGGGTCTACACGCTCGTGCGCGACGTCAAGGAACTCGACCCGTCGATCAAGATCGAGCTGAAGCAGCAGATCATGAACGAGCATCCCGGCTTCCACTTCTACGGCGAGACCGACGAGATCGAAAGCGTGAGCAGGGGCGGGTTCATGGTCACGCTCGCCTCGTACCAGGAGAAGCAGCGCGCGCTGAAGCACCTGCACGAGGTCGACGTGCCGCAGAACTCGAAGGAGATCGGCGAAGCGGCTGCGCTCGGCGATCTGAAGGAGAACGCGGAGTACAAGGCCGCGAAGGAACGCCAGGATCTGCTGAACTCTTCGGCTGCCAGGATGCAGGACGAGCTCGACAAGGCGACGATCATCCGCCCGGAGGATCTCGATGCGACAGCGGTCTCATTCGGGACCAAGGTCACGCTTCGCGGTCCGAACGACGAGTCGGAGCACTACACGGTGCTCGGACCGTGGGAGAGCGATCCGGAGCACCGCGTGATTTCGTACCTGTCGCCGCTCGGACACGAGCTGCTGAATGCAAAAGTTGGTCAGCGCCTGGAGTTCACGATCAACGAGCGCAAGTACGAGTTCGACGTCGAGCGGATCGAGCCGGTCGAGCTGTAACACCCTCCGGGCTTCCGGGTCAGTCCCAGTCGTCCGACGGCCCGGCGTCGTCTGCCGCCGCGGCCGGTCGGTCGTCGGGTGATGCTCCGCTGCCCCCAGCCTCAGCAGGCGCCGTTTCATCCGGGTCGCTGTCGGGCGATTCCGCGGCCGCCTCGGGATCGAAGTCGATCCCGAGCTCGCCGAGCGCGCTCACCGCGGTGGTACGCACCAGTCCCGGCGGATTCGCACGGGCGATTCGCCGAAGCTCGTCGGCGTGTTCAGACAGGCCGGCTTTGCCAATCGCGCGCATTCCGTAGATACGGATGATGAAGTTCTCATGCTGCAGGAACCTTGTCGCGAGCGGTTCGAACGCGGCTTCGCTGCGTACGCTGATCGCCCGCCCGATAGCGTCGAGCAGACGCGAGTTCGGCAGCGACCACTCTTCCGCCACGATCCTGGTAACCGTCTCAATCGACGCGTCTGCCGTCCGTTCGATCAGTCCGGTGACCGCTGTGATGCGTTCTCGCTCGGCTGCGCGTCGATCCGACGCGATCGCAGCGATCGTGTCGAGCGCCCGGTCGGTGCCGATCGCCAGGAGCGTTGTGATAGCCTGCTCGCGTACCGGGCGTTCGGGGTCGCGGCGTGCCTTGTACGACACCGCGGGGATCGCCTCCGGATCCTTCTGTTCTGCGATTCCCTGCAGCGCCGCGACGCGAACGCGCCAGAACGAGTCGAGGAGCGCGTCCTGAAGCGTGTGCGAAGAATCGCCCTGCGGGTAGAACCCGAGCGCGAGCGTAGCGTACGCGCGCATCACCGCATCCGGGTCCGACAGGAGCGAGCTCAGGACCGGCAGGCTGTCGGGTGATCCGATACGCCCGAGGCTCTCAGCGGCGTAGTGTCGTAGCGATGCACTCTCGAACTCATCGGTGGCCAGACGCGTCAGCAGATCGATCGCGTCGCGCGCCCCGACCGTGCCGAGCGCGCGAACGACCGCCGCGCGCCGGTCGACATCGCGCACCTCGTCGTAGAGCGCGATCAGGATCTTCTCTGCGTTCTCGGTGCGACTGCGTCCGATCGCGTCGATCGCGACCGTCGCGCTCAGCGTGTCGGCCCGAAGCGCGATTTCGCGGTACCGGTCGATCAGCGCGTCGCTCTCCTCGCCGGCGACGCGCGACAGATATGCAGCGCTGACGCGCAACAGATCGTTCGGCAGGCCCTCCTCATCGACGAGTAAGGACCGAACCCTCGTACCGATCACCGCCGAGTCGAGCTCGGTGAAGTGTTCGATGATCGCCTTGCGTAGCGCATTGCTTCGCGTTGCCGAAAACCGGGTCGCGAGTGCGTCGTCAAGCTCGGTAACGCCGGCCTGTCGAATCGGAGTCAGGATCGACTCGACTTCGGAGTCGATCCCGAACCGGAGCGTCTCCATCCACTGGTCGATCTGGGAATCGGGTCGGTCGCCGTTCGCCGACACGATCACAACGGTGAGTAGGAGAGCCAGAACCATCGTGCGCCGATTCGCGCCTATCTCACGTCTTGTCACGATTGAACCTCCGGGTGATGATCGCGGCCGCCTCGATTCGAAGCACAACGAAGCCTGCGATCGTTACCGCGAGCGTCGGTACGCCGATCGCAAGAAGCAGGCCGACCGAACGCAGTGAGCTTCCGTCGACCCACCACGGTCCGAACAGCCGCCGACCGGCGATCAGGACCGCAACGCCGGGAGCGGTCGCGCCAATCGCCTTCAGCGTCGTAACGGCGAGCCGACGCGCGGCGATCCCGTGCAGCCGTACCCATGCGATCGCCGCGAGCACGACCGCAGCGAGCGTGAACGCGATTGCGTTCGCGAGCGCGAGGCCGCCGGCCTGCAGCGCGGTTTCCTTGAGCCACAGCGACAGCCCAAAGTTGACTACCAGTACCCCGATCGCCGTGTACGTCGGCGTGCGGTAGTCTCCACCGGCGTAGCAGTACCGCTGCAGAAAGCCGTAGACGCTCACGCCGACCATCCCAACGCAGTAATAGACCAGCACGTGCGCGGTGCGGACCGTGTCGGCCGCGGTGAACGCTCCGCGCTGGAACGCGACCGCGATGACTTCCGACCCGAACAGCGCCAGAAGGATCGATGCGGGAAGCAGCAACGCGACGATGCTTCGCATCCCGTACCCGAGTGTAGCACGCAACGCGTCGGTATCCTGTCTTCCTGCCTCCCGGCTCATGCGCGGGAAGAGGACCGTCGTGACGCTTGTCGCGAAGATTCCCTGCGGAAGCTGCCAGAAGATGATCGCATTCGCGAGCGCCGAACTGCTCCCGCTCGGCAG
>RECL01000203.1 GCA_007694025.1 Spirochaetaceae bacterium | reverse complement strand
CTCGACGGGATGGTCACGCAGGAGCACGTGGATCACTACGCACGGTCGGCGGGGCCTGGGCTCTGCATCGTAGAGGCGACCGCGATGTCGCCGGAGGGCAGGCTCGCGGCGACGCAGATCGGTGCGTGGAGCGATGAGCAGGTCGACGGGCTCGCCCGTCTGGCGGCGACCATTCACGGCTGGGGCGGGATAGCCGGTATTCAGGTCCATCACGCCGGTATCCGCGGCACGAAGGAGCGTAACGGAGGTCTTCCGACGCTCGTCCCGACGCTCGGCCCCGACTCACCCGAAGGCGCGGTCGAGCTCACGAGCGAAGCGATCCGCGGCGTCATCGACGCGTTTGCCGCGGCGACAAAGCGGTGTATCGACGCGGGCTTTGATCTGATCGAGCTGCACGGCGCGCACGGCTACCTTGGCAGCCAGTTCCTGAGCCCCGCGTCGAACCGCAGGCGTGACGAGTGGGGCGGTCCGATCGAAAACCGCGCGAGGTTTCTTGTAGAGTGCGTGCGCGCCGCGCGCGCCAAGATCGAATCGGCGGGGCGCCCCGTGGTGCTCGCCGTCCGTTTAGGCCTTGCCGACGGCGGCGATCCGCCGCTTACGGTTGACGACGGCTGCTCGGCCGCGCAGATGCTTGCCGACGCCGGGGTCGAGCTGTTCGACGTGTCTAACGGCGGGTCGCAGCCGTCGCGCCACGACGAGTGGACGCGTGCTACGACGCTCGAACTCGCGCGGATCGCGCGCTCGCGCGTGGACCGACCCGTGATAGGCGTCGGCGGCGTGAAAGGCGCTGACCAGGCCGAAGAGCTCCTTGAATCGGGAGTCGCCGATCTGGTGGCTGTGGGGCGCGCGATCCTCGCCGACCAGCAGTGGGCGGCCAAGATCATCGACGGGAGAGCCGATCAGATCGACCGGTGCATCGACTGCAAACCGCGCTGCTTCCACTTCACCGAGCCGGAGAAGTGCCCGCCGCGTCGCGCGCAACAACGACGTTGACGCGCGGTTGTCTGCCCGGTGAATCATGGGTATCGTAGCCCGAAGGAGCATGTGTGAGCCACGACATACCGAAGCGAAGCGAAGTGCCCGCGGGCGACCGCTGGGACCTATCCCGACTCTACCCCGACGATGCCGCGTGGGAAGAGGGGCTCAAGGAACTGGAGTCGATGATCCCGGCGATCGCGACGCACAAGGGAAGACTCGGCGAATCTGCTGATGCGCTTGCCGCCGCGATTGCGTTCTACCAGGAGTACGGCGTCCTGGAGGAGCGTCTTGGCTACTACGCGCACCTGCGCCTCAGCGAAGACGAAGGCGACTCGCAGAGCCGCGGCCGGATGGACCGGTATGTGATGGTTGCCACGCGCGGAGAAGGCGAGTGGAGCTGGCTGGTTCCCGAGATCCATCAGATCCCCGAGTCGAGTCTGACCGAATGGGTCGCGCTCCCGCGATTCGACGCGTACCGCGTCTTTCTGCGCAAGCTCGTGCGCTACCGGCCGCACGTGCTGTCGCCGGCCGAAGAGCGACTGCTCGCGCTCCAGTCTGAGGCGAACCAGACCGCGGACGACGCGTTCTCCGTGCTCACAAACGTCGACCTGGACTTTGGATCGGTAGACACACCAGAGGGGCCCAGGAAGCTGAGCCAGTCGACTTTTTCGTCGATGATGCAACACCCCGACCGTGAGGTCCGCCGAACAGCATACGGACAGTTCTACGCGCAGTTCGAAGCGCACCGGACCACGATCGCGCAGCTCTACGCGGGGTCGTGCAAGCTCGACAAGTATCGAGCTACGGTTCGAAACTACGCGTCCGCGCGCGCCGCAGCGCTCTTCCCCGACGATGTGCCCGAATCGGTGTACGATAATCTGGTCGCGACGATAACCGAAAACCTCCCGTCGCTGCACCGCTACTACGAGCTGCGACGTCGCGTACTCGGCGTTGACGAGCTTCGCCACTACGACGTCTACGTTCCGCTCGTACCGGCCGCGAAGGCTCGACACACGTACGACGAGGCGGTACAGATGATCTGCACCGCGCTCGCACCGCTCGGCGACGAGTACGTAGCGACACTGCGCGCAGGACTTCTGGGCGGGTGGGTCGACCGGTATGAGAACCGTGGCAAGCGCAGTGGCGCATTCAGCGCCGGTTCATTCGTCGGTGATCCGTACATCCTGATGAACTACAAGGAAGACGTAATCCGCGATGTGTTCACGCTCGCGCACGAGGGCGGCCACTCGATGCACTCGCACTACTCGTCGAAGAGCAATCCGTTCCTCCAGTACAACTACACGATCTTCGAGGCCGAAGTCGCGAGCACGTTCAACGAGCAGTTGCTCTTCCGGTATCTCTACGAACGCGCCGACTCTGACGCGATGAAGGCGTACCTGGTGAACTCGCGCGTGGATGATCTGCTGGCGACGCTGTTCCGTCAGACGATGTTCGCGGAGTTCGAGCAGCAGACGCACGCCGCGCTCGAGTCGGGCGTCCCGCTGACGGTCGACTATCTGCGTGCCGAGTACCGCAAGCTCCTGGAGAAGTATTTTGGTCCGACGATGGTGCTTGAGGAGCAGAGCGACCTTGAAGGGTTGCGCATCCCGCACTTCTACCGCGCGTTCTACGTCTACAAGTACGCCACCGGCGTGTCGGCGTCGATCGCGCTGGCCGGGCGCGTGCTCTCCGGCGGCGATGCCGAGCGGGCCGCGTACTTCGAGTTCCTGAAGTCGGGTGGTTCCCGTTTCCCGATCGAAGCACTGGCGGTCGCCGGCGTCGACATGTCCGAGCCCGGCCCGATCCGTGCGGCGTGCGCCGAGTTCACGCGGTTAATTGACGAACTCGAGTCGCTCGTCGGGTGATAAGCCGCGCCGGTGCTACCGGGTCAGTTGGGCCGGCTGGTGCACGTGGAAGCTCGGACCGGTCGGTGCGTTGAACCGCTCGCGCGCGGATCGCCAGGTTACGGTCAGCGAATGGTCGCCCGATTCGGTACCGAGTCTGTGGACGATGAAGGCTCCGTCGACACTCCAGCCGGCGGCGATTGCTCCCGCGTGAGCCCTGCCGGCGCTTACGATCTCCCATTCCGCCGGGCCGTAGCGAACCCGTAACGCCTTCGCGATCCGGGAGAAGGCGCGCTCGGGCTGACCTTCGAACGGCGGATCGGTGCCGATCGACAGCACCGCCTGGTCGAACGTGCCGTCGGTGGCCAGAAAGAGTGCCCGGGTCGAAAGCCCCAGGAAGTCGGCTTCGTAGACAACCGCGTCCTCCAGACCTATCGTCGGGGTACCGAGCAGGTCGACGATCTGTTCGCGCGCCGGCGCGACTACCAGAGAACCGGGCAGTTCGATCGTCCGCGAGTGACAAAGCGCCGCGACTGCGAGCAGCATGATCGTTGCCGCAAGCGCGCGTCGGTGCATGTCGGTACGATGCTTCACCCGCCAATAGTACCACGACCGTCGGTTGTGTGCTTCACTTTACGCCGCCGACAGCCGAGAATCATACCGGATATGTCCGGAACCAGAACGCTTTTCGTAGTACTGCTGGCAGTTGCGCTCTCATCGATCGTCGTTGCTGACGAAAAGGTGCACGTTCTGCAGCGCGGCGAGACGATCTTCACGCTTGCGCGGCGTTACAGTGTCAGCGCGGATGAACTCCAGCGGTACAACGACATCGCCGATCCGACCCGGCTACCGGTCGGAGCGCGCATCCGTATCCCCAACACCTACGTCGTTCGTCCCGGTGACTATATCTACTCGATCGCGCAGCGACTCGGTGTCGGCTGGCTCACGTTGCTCGAGGTAAATGGTCTGGGCCGCAACGACGTGGTTCGCCCGGGAGACGTACTGATCGTACCGCGCACCGCGACGGCCACATCACCGGCACCCGCTGATCGTCAGACCACGCCACCGGCGCCGGCTCGAACCCCTGACCCCACGCCATCGACACCCGCAGCCGCACCGATCGTGACGGCCGCTCGTCCCGATCAGTCCACCGCACGCGTGGAGTGGCCGCATCCTGGAGAACGCTCGAACTGGACCGGGAAGTTTCCCGGAGTCGTGATGGCCGGCGCTGCCGGTGACCTGATACGCTCCGTGACCAGCGGGACGGTCGCATTCGTCAGCCCCATAAGCAGCTTCGGCAGGCTTGTACTGGTCCAGGGAGAGAACGGTTTCCTATACGGGTACGCGGGGGCCGAGCGGCTGAACGTCGCCGTTGGCGACCGCGTCGAAGTCGGCACAGTACTCGGCTCGGTGGGCTTCTCTCCGGCGTTCGACGCGACCAAAGTGCTGTTCACCGTCTGGCATATCAACCGTTACATCGACCCCAACACGGCGCCGAGGGGCTGACGATGGCGGGCACCCGGGCGCGAATCGACGAAGCGGCGACACTGACAGTTGCTCCCGAAGAGTTCGTTGTAACGGGTGATCGATATTCTGACGGCGCCGATCCGCTCGCGCTCTACCTGGCACAGATCTCCGAGTTTCCGCTGCTCTCCGCCCGGGAGGAGGCCGATCTTGCCAGGCGGATCATCGAACTGCGCGATCGGCTTGCTGACGGATCCCAGCCGCACATGCGCGCGCAGCTTGAGGAGCTCAAGCACCAGATGGTTCAGTCGAACCTGCGACTGGTGGTGTCGATAGCCAAGCGATACCAGCATCAGGGACTTGGGCTGCTCGACCTGATCGACGAGGGTAACATCGGCCTGATAGAGGCTGTCGAGCGGTTCATTCCGTCGAAGGGATTCCGGTTCAGTACCTACGGAACGTGGTGGATCAGGCAGGCAATCGTCAAAGCGCTCGCCGACAAGGGACGCGTGATCCGGGTGCCGATTCACATGCTGACGCATATCAGGCGCTGCTTCGCGGTCTCGCGAACACTGACCGACGAACTCGGTCGGGATCCCCTGCCCGAAGAGATTGCCGATCGACTCGGGTGCGACGTTCAACAGGTGCACGAGGTGCGCCGGCTGATGCACGACACTGCGAGTCTTGATGTGAGCGTCGACGCCGACAACACGACCAGACTGTCGGACCTGATCGAGGATCGCGACTCGGCAGGTCCGTCGGAAGTCGCGTACCAGAACTCAATGCGGGCGCACGTTCGCAGCGCGCTCGGTGTGCTGACCGATCGTGAGAAACAGATCATCAAGCTTCGCTTCGGCATCGGCGCCGAAGGACCGTACACGCTCGAAGAAACGGGACGGAGGCTCGGGATAACGCGCGAACGCGTGCGTCAGTTGCAGGAGAAGGCTATTCGCAAGCTCCGGCAGCTCGCATCGATCCGCGCGTACCAGGACCTCTGATCGAAGATCAGAAGCGGAACCCGGTGATGAACGTAGGATAGAGCACGACCGGTCTGTCGGGTGACCCGATTTCGATCCCTGACTCGTACCGATCGAAGTACCCTGATGCATCGAAGCCGAGCGAAGAACGGACGTCGAAGCTGCCTCCCATGAACCAGCCGAATCCGTCACCGATTCCGATGCCCGCGATTACACGACCAGTCGGCAGGAGTGCTCCCTGGTCGGGGTCGAACAGCGATGAAAACCGTTCCTGCGCGTTCGTTCCGGCCGATACGCGCTTCCATCCTGCGTCGACGTCGAAGTAGAACGGCCGAGCCTTGACGCGGAACCCGATTCCGCCTGAAACCCCCAACCCTTCGAGTTCCCGCAACGATCCGCCCCGCGTGATACCGGCGTTTACAAGCGCGTAGAAGATGTTGCTGCCGTTCTGCAGCGTGATCCACGTTCTCTCATCGCCTTCCCACCACAGACCCGTGTTCCGGATTCCGTTCTCCACGAAGTTCACGAGACCGATTGGTACTCCGTAGAGTTCCCTGGAGATGTTCACGAGTCCGATCTGGGCGCCGGTGACCCGTTCACCGATGTTGACCAGTCCGATCTGCGCGCCGGCTACATCACCCGACACATTGACAAGGCTGATCTGCCCACCGACCACCATCCCGGCCCGGTTGTGGATTCCTGCGATCTGCGCGCCGTTTACGATTCCGAGCGTCGTGTTGAAGATCCCAGCGCTCTGAACCCCGTCGAACCCGGCAGATGCGTGGTTGAAGATGCCTGCGTTCTGAAGTACCGCTCCGTGACCGTCGATCCGGTTGAAGATCCCCGAGTTCTGAACGGCGATGCTGTCGCCCGACACTACGTTGAAGATCCCGGCGTGCTGCAGTCCGATCAGGTTCCCTGCGACGACGTTACCGATCGACGCAAACTGGACTCCGGTCAGGTTTTCGTTGGTAAGGCTGACGATTCCGCTCGCCTGACCACCTTCGACGCGATACGCGTTGCCGACGATAACGCCGACCGACAGATTCACCGTGTGCGGATCGCTTTCGCCAACCAGCGCGTGTCCGGGCACAAGCGTCACGCTGAGCGGGGTGGTGGTGATCTCTCCGCCGCGGATCCGGTTGCGGTCGAGCTGGGTGACGCGGAAGTCGCGGCTTGAGACGTTCGTCACGTTTCCCGACGAGAGGCGCACCTCGTGCGCAAAGTTCCGCTGGTCGCCCTGAAGCGTCAGTACGTAGTCGCCGGCGGGAAGCGCGAGTTTCATCGGTGTTGCTGCCGACTTGTCCACCTCTGCGACTATGCCACCGGCGCGACGCGTCACGAACAGTCGCCCCAGAACCGACGCGTCCAGGATAACCCCCGAGTCGAACGTCGCGAGGTTTGTCAGCACGAGCGATCCGGTTCCGGTCAGCTGGAAGTCGAAACTGGCGGTCTGCGGACCGGCAAACGTGTTGATCGTGCGCTGCAGTGTATGGTCGCGTGCGAAGCGATACGCTTCGTCAAGCGTCACAAGCCGGTCTCCCGTCGCGTCGGCGGCGCCTCGCAGACCGCTCACCAGGTAGTGCGTGAAGAAGCTCGACCGGAGCTGGTCCGACTCCTGGCTTGCCTCGTCGGCGCTGCTCGAGCTGAGAAACGCGTGTCCCGTGAGGTCCGAGCCGTCATCGAGCGCGAGCGGCTGCACGAACGCGCCACCCTTCAGCCGCGTAAAGGCTCCCGACGCGCACGAGTCGAGAATCGCAATCGTGACATCTGATCCGACCGAGGTGATCGCTGCGCGCAGCTCGGAGTACGAAAGGTGCTCGTTGCCGAGCATGATCCCCGTTTCGTCGGAGTGGCCCGAATAGTAGAAGATGAACTCGGTCCGACGGTAGCCCGGTGCTGCGGCGGCAACGCGGCTTGCGATGTGGTCGAACTGGAAGCGGATGTCGTGGATATTCGGGTCGCGAAGCACGTACGTGTCGGCCCGATGCACGCTGCCGAGCTCGCTCATGACGTCAGCGACACGGTTCGCGTCGCTGACGGCCCACCTGAGCACCTCACGCCCCGTCCCGCCGTCATTCGCACCGACGTAGAGACCGAACCTGCGAACCGTGCGTTCCTGCGCGGCGACCGGTGACGTGAGCACCGCCGATCCGGCGACTGCGATCAGCAGCAGAACGAGTAGCCTGCGCATCACGGCTCCTTCACAACTTCGAAGGTCGTCGTGGTGAACGCATCGCCAAGGTCGATCGCCGGGATCGTCGTCCCGGCATCGGCGACGAGCTGACGCAGCCGCTCCTTGACCGGTTGGATTGCGAACTGCGATGGCGACGTGACCAGGACGAACAGCTCGAATCGCGGCGCGTCATCGAGTACAAAGGCTCGTGGGAGCGTCTGTTCGCCGCCGGTCGACAGGTTCGACGCATCGGAGCCGTCAACGGGGTAGTGAAGCGTGATCGACCCCGCGCCGTCGACGCTGAGAACAGCACCGTAGTAGGGCTGCGCGACCGAGTAGGCGACCTGGAGTCGATCGCCGGCGCGCGCCGGTGCACCGGCGGTCAGCCGGGACGCGGTGGTTGACCCCGGTACGGCGCGGTAGAGGTGCAGCGACTGTTCGCTCCCTTTCAGCCGAACCTGGTCGTACGCGGGATCAAAGCCGGGGAGCGGTGCCGGGCCGAACGTTCCGATCGCGGTCATCACTGCAAACGCCACCACAGCAGCACCTGGAAGCGCGAGCATCGCCAACCGGGGCCAGTGGATCGGTCGACGCGCCGGGTTGGCGGATCCCTGCAACAATCGACGATCCTGCGCGGCGAGCGCGTCAGACTGGTTGCGGATCCGCACCGCGAAGCTTTCCGGGGGGTAGGTCTCAAGGATCTCGCGATTGCTGCGGTGGATCTCGGCAACTCGTTGTGAGAACCCTTGCGAAGCTTCTAGCTCGCGTGCCACTTCGTCGGGGAGCTCGCCGAGCACGTACTGCTCGTAGATAATCGTCGGATACCGGTCTTTAGCCATGGGTGAGCCCCCTACAGGTCACGGAGTCCGCTCGCTCGCCGGCGCAGTGCGCGCAGGCGCTTTCTGATACCGCTGACCGACAACCCGACCTGAGCCGCGGTCTCCTCGAGAGTGAGGCCATCGACGTAATGCAGCGTCGCGATGGCTCTGGTGCTTTCGGGTTCGCGCGAGAACACGCGGTCGAGGAAGTGGTTGACCAGCGTCTCATCCTCGAAGCCAAGGTTTCCAGCGATTGTCTGGAGGATCTCGTCATCGTGCGTTTCAGGCCGGCGGGTTGATCGGCGCAGCCGGTTGAGACAGACGTTCGTCGCGATCGTATACAGGAGACTCGATGGCGCGCTGTGGACCAAGTCGTGCTCCCTGCGCAGCACCTCGACGAAGACGTCTTGCATCGCGTCGAGCGCAGCGTCTTCGTTTCTGAGCATGTACCTGCACCGCCGCAGAACCATAGGGCCATACGTTCGGTAGTAGGCTTCGACGTCGATCGCCACCGGCACTTCCTGTTGCGCATTCCGCCCTCCTGCACATGTAACGCAGCGGCCGGAAGAAATTGTTACGCCGATTGTACTGAAACTGGGCGAAAGGTACAGCATCGCGCATGTTGTAGCTGAACCGGTTTTGGTCCTATACTCATCGCGGAATCCGGATGTCGACGCGTACCTGGCACTCCATCGACGAACTGAACAGCCGATCGTGGGTCCTCGCTCCAACGGATCCCCGGGAGGCGCTCGCGCTCGCCGAGCACGCCGTCGATGAGGCTGAGAAGCTTCGGTACTCGTACGGGCGGGCGGTCGCGCAACTGAACTGCGGCTGGGCGCACGTCTATCTCGGTTCCTACGACGACGCGCTGACCAGGATTTACGAGGCGCGCGCTACCTTCGACAGCATCCACGACCAGATCGGACAGATCCAGACGCTCAACGCGCTCGGAGTAGTGTCGCATCGCATCGGCGAGCGTGAACAGGCGCGCGCGTACTACCGGGAGTCGTTGCGGCTCGCCGACGAGTCCAATGAAGCGCACCGCAGGCTTGCGGCGCTCAACAACCTGGGAGAGCTCGCGTGCGAGACAGGTGATCTCGACAGCGCGCAGGAGCTGCTCGAACAGGCGCGTGCGCTCGCCGAAGAGCTCGATGAAGCGCAGGTAATCGCGACGGTGACCGTCAACCGCGGCGTGGTCGCGCTGATGCAGGGACGCGTGGCCGACGCGCGGGAGCTCCTTGGGGAGGCGGTCGAGCGCACGCGGGCGTGCGGCGACCGTATCGCTGAGTCCAACGCGTTGTGTTTCCTTGGTGACGCGACCGACGTCGTCGACGACGCGATCGCGCTCTATCGGCAGAGCGTCCAGATCTGCGGTGAGACAGGGCATCGTGAGGGACTCGTGCGCGCTCTTGGCCGGCTCGGGTCGAAATGCCGCGCGCTCGGCCGCCTCGACGATGCCGAGCGTTATCTGATGGACGCGCTCGCCGACGCAACGACACCCGAGTGGTGGCGCATGATCGTCAAGCCGCTTGAAGCGCTCGCCGCGGAGTTTGAGTCGGCAGGGGATCAGCCGTCGACCATCAGAATCTACCGCAGCCTGTCGAGCGTTCATCAGGCGCACGCCGCCGATACGGCGGCGCGACGCGTTGCAACGCTGCGCCACTACCATCAGCTCGAGCAGAGTCGCGTCGAAACGGTGCTCGCAAGAGCCCGAAATGAGGAGCTTCAGAGCAGGTTCGACCGGCTTGCGGCGGAGAACAGCCTGCTGCAGCTGATCTACGCGATAGGTCGTGAGGTAACCGCGACGCTCGAGATGGGCGAGATCGCTCAGAGGCTTTACCGTGCGCTGAACGAGATCATGAGCGCGGACGTGTTCGGGGTAGCGCTCTACGACGATGAGCGGCGCGTGCTTGACTACTCGTACGTGATCGAGCAGAACCAGCGGATCACGCCGTTTTCGGTGTCGGTCGATAGCGACGCGAGTTTCGGCAGCTGGACCGTGCGCAATCGCAAGGAGATCGTGCTCAACGACTCAAAGCGCGAGTACGAGGCGTACATCACCAAGCATCGCCCCTTTTCCGCCGCCGATTCGCTTTCGATCGTCTACACGCCGCTCCTCTACGAGGACCGGATCGAAGGCGTGGTCACCGTGCAGAGCTACCGGAAGGCCGCCTATACCGACGACCACGTCGACCTGCTTCGGATGCTCGCGCCGTACCTGGCCATCGCCGTCGACAACTCGCGAAAGATGGAGACCATTCGGCGGCTCAACGACCAGCTGCAGTCGGACAAGCAGGAGCTCGAGCAGGCGTACCGGCAGATCAACCACATGGCCAACCACGATAACCTCACCGGGTTGCCGAACCGACGCCTGCTCGTCGAGCTGATCGAGGGGCACATACCGCTTGCGAGGCGCAACGGCGAGTGTTTCGGGGTGCTCTACCTTGATCTGGACCTGTTCAAGCCGATCAACGACACGTACGGGCACCGAAAGGGCGACGAGGTCCTCGTCGAAATCGCGGCCCGATTGAGATCGGCCGTTCGCGAGTCGGACAGCGTCGCTCGGCTCGGTGGTGATGAGTTCGTGCTTCTGGTGCGTAACGTTGCCGGACAGGAGGCGCTCGCGCAGGTCGCAGAGAAGATCCGCCACGCTGTGTGCCGTCCCTTCGTCGTCGACGGGAACACGCACGAGCTGAGCGTCAGTATCGGCGCAAGCCTCTTTCCGCTGCACGGCGAAGAGTGCGACGCGCTGCTGAGCGCCGCCGACGGTGCGATGTACGCGAGCAAGCGGTCGTCGGACTCAGCGATCTCATTCGCGGTCGCGGGCGGCTGAGCTACCGAACGTCTATCGCCGAAGAGAGCATCGCATCGCCGTCGAACTCGAACCGCCCGCGAACGTAGCGGCCGGAAAGCACCAGCGGCAGCCATTCCCGGTCGTCCTCCCACATTCGCCCGTACGGGATGTCGTTTTCGCGGGTCCAGAGCGGGATCGCTTCGTCGGTTTCGCGCGGGGTTCCGGTATACGATTCGGCGAGGAAGACCGTGACGCGCAGCGTGAACCCGTCGCGGAACGCGAAGTCGAGCAGCGCGCATTCCTGCGGGTTGTGCGGCGTGATACCGAGTTCCTCGGTCGTCTCGCGGATCGCGGCGTCCACCGCTCGTTCGCCCGGTTCGATCCGGCCTCCCGGTGCGCTGACTTTGCCCGCCCCGAGCCCTCGTTTTTTGTGGATCAGCAGCAGCCGGCCACCGGTCCGGGTGAACAGCAGCACCGCGTGCTCGGATGGGGCGAAACTGGGCCAGTCTACGTTCGGATAGCGCTCCATTTATTCCTCTGCGGGGGTGTTTGATCTAGATCGATTTTATGATACTATCCCGGCTCGAGGCTGTTCGCCAAACAAAACCATATTAAGGGAAGCCCATATGTTAGGATTTTTGGTTGTAGCTGTGGTCGGCGCGCTGAGCTTCGCCGCCGTGAACTTCTACGGCGTCAAGAAGCTCGATACGGGAACCGACCTGATGCGCGAGATCGCCGCCGCGATCCAGGACGGTGCCGACGCGTTCATCACGCACGAGTACAAGATTATCCTCGGGATTTCGGTGATAATCGCGGTTGTGCTCGGTGTCGTCGTGTCGTGGTACACCGGCGTCGCGTTCATTCTGGGTGCGGTGATGAGCGGGTCTGCCGGCTGGGTCGGCATGAAGATCGCGACGATCGCCAACGTGCGGGTGTCCAACCGCGCACGCGAAACCGGCAGTCTTGGAAAAACGCTCCAGGTCGCCTTCCGCGGCGGAAGCGTCATGGGACTTTCGGTCGGCGGCTTCGCGCTGATGGGGCTTGCGATCATCTACTTCGTGTTTGGCAGACTGTTCGGCCAGACCGAGGTCGGGAGCCTGATCATCGTCGTGAACTGGATAGGGATCAACTTCATCCCGTTCACTATGACCGTGTCGGGGTACGCGCTTGGCTGTTCGCTCGTCGCGATGTTCGACCGCGTCGGCGGTGGTATCTACACGAAGGCCGCGGACATGGGCGCCGATCTGGTCGGCAAGACCGAGGCGCACATCCCCGAAGACGACCCGCGCAACCCCGCGACGATCGCCGATAACGTCGGCGACAACGTCGGCGACGTCGCCGGTCTGGGCGCCGACCTCCTGGAGAGTTACGTCGGATCGATCATCTCGAGCGTCGTCCTTGCCGCGTACATGTTCTACACGACGAGCCAGTCTCCCGATCCGATGAGCAGTTCGCTCATCACGAAGCTCATCACCTTCCCGCTGGTCTTCGCCGGCATTGGCGTGATCGCGTCGATGGTGGGAATCCTTGCGCTGCTGCTGAAGAAGGCGTCGGACAAGCCGCACCGCGAGCTCAACGTGTCGACCTGGCTGAGCGCGGGACTCACGCTCATCGGAACCGGCGTGTTGACGTGGCTCACGTTCAGCGGTGAAACCTTCACGCCGGTCCTCGGCTTCAACGCGGGACCGCTGTCGCCGTGGATCGCCGCGGTCCTTGGTATCGTGAGCGGGATCATCATCGGCCAGCTCGCGGAGTACTTCACCAGCTACGATTACAAGCCGACGCAGGGCATCGCCGCCGCAAGCCGTCAGGGAACGGCGCTGACGATCACGCAGGGACTCGCGATCGGTATGAAGTCGACCTTCTTCCCGATTATCATGCTCGCGATAGCGGTCATGGGGGCGAATGCGGTTGCCGGACTCTACGGGGTCGCGATGGCCGCGATCGGTATGCTCAGCTTCGTCGTCGCGACCGTGTCGGTCGACACCTACGGACCGATCGCCGATAACGCGGGCGGAATCAGCGAGATGTCGAAGCTCGATCCGCACGTCCGCGAGATCACCGACGAGCTCGACTCGGTCGGGAACACGACTGCCGCGATCGGTAAGGGATTTGCGATCGGGTCTGCCGCGCTCGCTGCGTTGTCGCTGTTCGCTTCGTATCTCTACTCGCAGGCAGGGCCGGAGAACGTCGAAGGTCTCTACACGCTCGTGCTCGACATGATCAACCCGATGACGCTCGCGGGCGGACTGATCGGCGCGGCGCTGCCGTACCTGTTCTCGGGCATTCTGGTCGAAGCGGTTGCAAAGGCCGCGCGCAAGATGGTCGACGAGGTACGCAGGCAGTTCCAGGCCGATCCCGGAATCCTGACCGGGGAGTCCAAACCCGACTACCGGTTGTGCATCGAGATCTCGTCGGCGGGTGCGATCAAGGAAATGAAGGGTCCCGCGGCGATCGCGGTGCTGACTCCGCTCGTCAGCGGTTTCATCTTCGGGCCGCAATTCGTCGGTGGTCTGTTGATCGGTACGACGTTGTCGGCGATCATGCTCGCGCTGTTCACCGCGAACGCGGGTGGCGCGTGGGACAACGCGAAGAAGTACATCGAGCACGGTCACCACGGCGGTAAGGGCTCTGAGGCGCACGCTGCCGGCGTTGTTGGAGACACGGTCGGCGATCCGCTGAAGGACACTGTCGGCCCGTCGCTCGACATTCTCATCAAGATCATGGCGGTTATCTCGCTGATCGGTGTGAGCGTCTTCCAGCGGTTCAACCTGCTCGCGCTCTTCCAGTAGTCATTGATCTGCGCACTCCCGCCGAACCCGGCGGGAGTGCGGCTGAAGCTCCGGAGAGCCGACGTGAGCGAACCTGCCGATTCGCAGCCCGACCAGGACGGCGGTCTATCCGATCAGGCGCCACCGCGTGCCGAAGCGATCATCGCCGATATCTACGCCCAGACGCGCGCTGCCCGCGACGCCGGTCTTCAGGTTTCGCGCGTTGTAATGAGCGCGGAGCACTATCGGCTCCTTCAGGAGTATCGCAGCCGGCTCGGCGACCTTGCCGACCCGGCGATGGAGTACCTCGACCGCTATTCGGTCTTTTCTCTTGACATAGAGATCGACGACGTAGCTTCTGCCCGCGTGGGGTGACTAACGCTACGACGCGACAAGGCTGTGAAGCGTCTACGCTGTGAGGCGACTACGCTGTGAAGCGACTACGCGCGCCTCGCGAGCTGCCTGATCCGGTCATAGGGGAAGAACCCGGTCGTGTGGCCGTCGCTCCATTCGACGCTTACCGCGTAGTTCCCGACGCGATCGAGCGCGTTGGCCTTGATGTCGGGGGGAATCGTCGAAGGATCGAGCTTTGGCTCGCCGGTGAACTCGTCCACGCACACAGCACATCCGCACGCCGCGCGCAGATCGGTGTTGGGAACCCGGTCGATCGTGCCGTCGGGCCATTGGAGCGTGACCGCGTGCGCGTCGCTCAGGATCTCCGGATGCATCATCCCGGCCCTGCTGCGTCCTAGCTGCCGAACCGCGGCGTCAACCGCCGACGCCACGTGCGATGATCGCTCGTTGCGGAGCGTCGGACCGCCGAAGTGCGTCGCGGATATCGGAATCTGCGCAAGAACCGGAACGCCGTACCGTTCGGCGATTCGCTGCCCGGCGCCTTCTCCGAAGATGCGGTACTGGTTGCCCGTGTCGGGCGCGACGAAGTAGCTCATGTTCTCTATCACGCCGAGCACCGGGACGTTGACCTTGTCGAACATCCGGATCGCCTTGCCGACGTCGGCCGCCGACAGCACGTGCGGCGTTGTGACGATGAGCGCTCCGTCGATCTGAGCGCTCTGAGTGATCGTTATCTGCACATCCCCGGTGCCGGGGGGCAGATCGAGGAAGAGATAGTCTAGCTCACCCCACGCGACCTGGTGCAGGAACTGCTGTACGTAGTTCGTGACCATCGGCCCGCGCATGATCGCAGGCGTGTCGCCAAGCCAGAAGCCGAACGACATCACCTTCAGGCCCCCGAAGTCCATCGGCAGGACCTGATTGTTCGCGTTTCCTTCGAGCCCAGGCTCGTGATGCTCGAACAGGGTCGGTATCGACGGTCCAAAGATATCCATATCCAGAAGGCCGACCCGATGCCCCTCGCGGGAGAGCTCGAGCGCAAGAGACGCAGCGACCGTCGACTTCCCGACGCCTCCCTTACCCGACGCAACCGCGATCAGCGAGTCGACCGCGTCAAGGCCGCTCTGTTCAGCGCGTAGCGACCGCTCGACCTTGCGACTCGACAGGCGCACCTGTACCGATGCTACTCCCGGCAAGGACGATATGAGTTCCTGCGCACGATCGCGAAACATGTCGCGGACCGGGCACGCTGGCGTTGTGAGCTCGAGTTCGATTGCGACATGACCGTCGCGGATATCGCACGTCTTGAGGAAACCGAGCGAGATGATGTCCTGATTCAGATCGGGATCGATGATCTGTGCGAGCGCGGTTCTGATGGCGTCTTCGGTAGGCACGGTAGCTCCTTACGGCAAAGGGTAGTGCGCCGCCAGAGGCGGGTCAACCGAGCGTCGCACGCATACCTGGAGTCACCGGCCAATTGCTGCGAGCGCGAGTTCGAGCGGGTCGGTCTGGTCGGGATGCGCGGCATGGTCGGGTAGGAGCCAGTACTCGTGTGCAAGCGCCATGCGGGTTTCGACTCCGTCTACGGTCGCGTCGTACTGTGTCTGGTGCTCGGCAAGCGCTCGTAGCTGGTGGAGCCGCGGGATCGAGCCCAACACGGGTGCCCACGCGTCCATCGTGATCCGGCGCGGGTACGGGTCGGTCTGCAGCGGATCGACCGATCTCAGGTGTAGCACGACAGGCGAGCGCCCCTGCGCGTCGAGCCTCCGTAACGCCCGATCGACGATTGTGCCCACTGCCTCGTGCTCGAAGTGTTCGCGTGCACCGGATGGACCGTCGGGGCTGAGTACGACGCGCGGCTGGAAGTGGAGAATGAGATCGGCCACCGATGCGACGACGTCTCGCTCCGCGCTCCACTCTCTGATGACTCGCTCGGGAGGGATGACGTCGAGCCACGATCCGTAGGGCCGGTTCGACAGACCGAGCCGTACGACGTGGCCGAACCCGATCCACCCCGATGCTCGGCGTAACTCGTCGGTGCGAACGGCCGCAAGCGGGTGGCCTGACAGCCGTGCGGCGGGGTAGATACCGTCGATCTCTCGATGTGGGTACTGGTCGAGTCCGCTCTCCCCGTCGGTGAACACAACGTACGCGCCGGTCTTTCCGTGAAGCGACAGCGCAGCGACCAGCGCACCAAAGTCGAGTGCTTCGTCGTCGGGGTGCGCGTGAAAGGCGAGGTAGTCGAGCCTGACATCGGGCAGCCTCTGTCCGGGAGCAACCATTACCGGTGAGCCGAGTGGAGCGATCGGAGGAGGAATTGCGGCGAAGGCGTCGTCGGTCGGTTCGGATCGTGGAAGCTCGACGACCATCGCTGTCTGCGGGTCGACCCGATCGGCGGTGACGGCGGTCAGAACCGAAACCACCGACAGACCGATTGCCGCGACCGCCGGGACGATCGTGCGCCGGTGGGTTGGGCGAGGTTCGCGCAGTCTCTTCGGCGACTCGATCCGGTCGACGCGGTAGCGCGTCGCGCCGCAGCGCAGCAGGTCTCCTTCGCGGATAATCCGGTCGTTGACCGCGACACCGTTGAGCAGAATCGGGTCGGATGCGGTCATTCGCACCTTGGCATCGGTTGTGGTCAGCGTTGCCGACGCTGCTCGCGACGCGCCACCATCGTCATCGCTGAGCGCGAATGGGTAGGTAGACGCGACAACGGTCGTGGTTTCCATCCCGCGCCGGCGGATCAGCGTGACCGTCGGTGGTCGACCATTGTGCGCACGCACGGCCAAAACCCGACGTCGGTGGCGCGCGCGAAGTCTCATGTATCCAAGCAGAGCCACGATCGCCGCAAGCGGCCAAACGACCGCAGCGACAACGCTCCAGGTGCGAATCGCGCGCGCATGCCGATCCTTGAGCGGTCGAATCGTGGGCGGGGGTTCCTGGCCTTCCGGCTCTTCAGGTTCGGCCACGCGTCGTGATTCCGATCCGAGCGCGACGCGAAAAGGCAGCGAAGCCGGCGTGACGTGGGACGGCAGGATCACGCGCACGGCGATTGACGACGGTGGGACAAACGGCGCGCCATCGATCAGCATCGAACTATCTTCACCGTCGGTCACGACGATCAGATCGAAGTCGGATCCTGCGAAGAGTCCGGCGCCGATTTCGGTTGCGGCGCCGATCATGACCGGCAGGTCCGTTCTGCCCCACAGCTCTACGGAGCGCACAACGGCGATCGCGTTGTCAGCGGTAGTCGCAGGGGCGAGCACGCGAACCGACGCGCCGCGATTGGCGGCCAGGACCGCGACGGCAAGGCTGTCGGACGTTCGGGTAAGCATTGTCTCGAGCCGATCGACCAGGACATCGAACCGGGAGGGACCGGTCCGATCGGGGTGGTAAGCGATGGACATGCTGCGACTGGCGTCGATCAGCAGTGCAATGTTGCGTGGGTTCGTGTCCGCCGACGCGATCGGCGGCAGCGTCGCCACGACCAGCAGGATGCCGACCAGCGCCCGCACTCCTGCTCGCGCCGGGCGTCCGCCGGGAGAATCACACCTCTTCGGTATAGAGAGCAAGCGGGAATCCCGCCTCAACCGCCTGTTTGCGTGCCTTGTCGACTCGAGACGTTGCGACATCGTACGTGTAGACCCCGACCACCGACTTTCCGCCCTGATGGGCGGTGAGCATGATCCGGCCGGCTTCCTCCCGGTTCTTCTGAAAGATAGAAACCAGAAGGTAGACGACAAACTCGCGTGGTGTAAAGTCATCGTTCACAAGGACGACCCGATACATCGAAGGCGGTTTGACCTTCGTCTCGGTCCGTTCCTTGACGTCGGTCGTGCCGTCGGGAGGTCCATCGGGCGGGATGAGCGGATCCGACATAGCTTCAATATACCGCTGCGATGTGGCTGCGGCAGTCGTTCAGAGCGACTTGGCGCGCACGCGCTCGAGCGCCCAGTGCGTGTACTTGCGAATACGGCGGTCGGGGTCCTGTTCGAGGTCGCGTAGCAGTTCGGTGCCGTCCTCGCTTGCGAGCGCTTCTAGCGCCTTGGTGACCTCGACGCGGACATCGGCGTCGGGATCGCGCGCGGCCAGAACGATTCCGCGGAACGCCGCGGGACTCCCGACAAGCGATAGGAAGCTCGCGGCCTCCCTGCGCACACTCGGGTCGCGATGCTTGAGCTTGCGGATTCGGGAGTCGACGTAGCCGGTGCTCTCAAGAATCTCCACCAGGAAGGGCTTCAGGCTCTCGATGCCTTCCTCCAGGACCTCCCGGATACTCGGTTCAGCGTGCGTGCCCATCGCCGTGAAGGCATCGGCGATTGCGCTGCGCACGTCGGGGTCAGCGTCCTTGAACCGCTCGATGATCCTGGCTATCGAGGTCTTGTCGCGTTTGGCGCCGAGCGCCGCGATCGTTGCGTCGCGCAGTTGGTCGCCACGCTCGATTACCGAAACGAGCGCATCGACCGCATCGGCTGAACGCGCAGCACCGAGTCCATCGATGACGGCGAGCTTGACCGAGTCCACTTCGTTGGGATCCTCGAGCGTCGCGGCGAGCGACTTCAGTACGCTCGGACCGCCACCGGCCGACAGTGCACGCGCAACGCTCGTTCGTACGCGCTCAACCGGGTCGCGCAGCATGTCGACCGCCTGTCCCAACGCGCGCGTCTCTTCGTAGTCGACAAGAGCCCACGTCGCGGCGATCCGTACGTCGGGGTCTGCATCGCGGAGCGCACTCTTGATCTGGGGCAGGAAGGTCTTCTTCCCGGTGCTCGGAAGCGCCGCGATGATCGCGGCGCGGATCGCACCGTCGACGCCGTCCAGGAGATACTTGACTTTACGCTCGAGTTCCTTGTCGTTGTACTCCGCCAGATCGTGCGCGAACTCACGGGCCTCCTCGGCGGGCAGGATCGAAAGGTTCTCAAGGATCTCTTGTAGCGCGTACGCAAGCTTCAGTTGGCCCAGGATCGTCAGCGCATCGATCCTCACCCGGTGCGGGTTTCGATCCCGGTCCGACGTGACGATATCCAGGCATCGGCTGAGCGTGTCGGCGGGGTCAAGCCGCAAGATCGCACGGCGTAGCGCGTCGCGTGCAGGAAATGCTGGATCTGCCATCGCCGCGTAGAGCGCGTCGCGGAATACCAGGTCGTGACCCGACGGAACCGCGTCCAGTGCGATCTCCAGAAGATCGGGCGACGTTACTCTTCGTGGTATTTCGCGCGAGAGCATGCTCAGCGTCGATTCGTCACCGCGCGTTGAAATGCACCTCAGGGTGGCGGCGTAGAGATCGGTGAACCCCGGGATCACGCGCTCCTGGATCCGCAGGACGCGTTCTGCGAGCTCGCGGATCAACGACGGGTCGCCGTGCTGACACAGAAGCTCCGCGCCGATCATCAGCGTGGCCGGGGATGGGTTTTCGGACAGGACGCTGAGAAATCCGGTTACGTTGACCGACATCGCGTTGCCAAGCAGATCGCGCGTGCGCTCCATGTCGGCGCGATCGCCGAAGTCGGCTCGCGCAAGCATGCCATGCAGCACTCGTGCTCGAACCAGGAAGCGAGCCGCCACGAGTCGCTGCTCGACATCCTTACCGGACAGGAGGCCGATCGCGGCGTTCTGGTCGTCTTCGCTGCGCTCGTCAAACAGCTGAACCGCGTGCAATGCCTGCTCGGCGTCGAGCGATGAGACGTCTATCGTGTGGAGTTCACCGAATTCGGACCGGATGCGGGCGATCGCCGCCGCGCGCACCTCGTAGACCGGATCGCCAAGGTAGAGCGCGCGTAGCCGCTCGTAGAACGCGTGCGAATCGCGCGGCACCGCTTCTTCGGCGACCGTGCGTCTGACGAGCGCGTGCGGGTCGTCGAACGCCTCGGTGACAGCGCGATGGCTGCGCTCGTCGTCGTCGTGGACCAGTATCTTCACCGCGAAGTAGCGGCCCGGCCACTCGGGGTCGCCGGCAAGCTCACGGATCTCGTCCAGGCGTTCGGCGAAGAAATCACGCGCCGCGCGACCGCTGAAGCTCTCGCCTCGGCCCGACATCGACAGCTTCCTGAGCACCAGAAAATCGGAATGCTCTGCCAGGTACGCGCGAAGCTCCTTTGCGCGGCGCTTGTTTCGCAGCGCAACCAGGAAGCACGAGAAAAGCCCCCGGTCGGCGCCGAACTCGATCACGCGGTGGAAGTCGGACGCTCGCTCTTTGGCCTGGAGTCGATCGCTCCAGAGCCGGTCGACCCCAAGGGTTGTGACGATCGGCGCATCGGTCTTTCGGGCGAGCCTGACGATCAGAGCAGACCGCCGAAGCACCTCGTCTTCGGTCACGCCGTCCGGTAGGCCCGATGTCCCGGGCGTTGACACGTGTGCGATGACCGTGCGGACGAACCGGCGACGGCGGAAGAAGCCCGCGACAACCGAAATGACGATGGCCAGAAACACGACGCCGGCGCCGGAGAGCACAACAATCGGGTGTCGTGAGTAGAGGTCAAGCAGCTGTTCCATCGGGCCCCCCTATGCAGACTTCAAGCCGGTCACGTTGAAGATTTCGATCGGTTTGCTCTTGCCTTTGACTTTGGCCGGCGAGCGCTTCTCCAGCGCGAACAGATCGCCGATCTGTTCGCGCGTATCGGCGGAGATGATCACCTCTCCGGGCCCGGCCACGCCCTCGAGCCGCGCGGCGACATTCACGGTGTCACCTATCTCGGTGAAGTCCATGCGCCGTGACCCGCCCAGGTTTCCGGCGATGACCGGGCCGGTGTGCATGCCGATCTGAATCCGGAGGTTCTCCGCTTCGCCACGGAAGAAGGTCCGGTTCGCGTCGTTGACCAGGCGCTGCAGCTCCACCGCGCAGGTCACCGCCCGGACAGTATCTTCCGCGCCGGCGTCGACGGGTACTCCGAAGACGGCCATGATGCAGTCCCCGATGTACTTGTCCAGATACCCTCGATTCCGGCGGACGATCGGCTCGGCCTCTTCGAAGAACTCGTTGAGGATCTTCACGATGGCCGCCGGGTCTCTGCCTTCGGAAAAACTGGTGTACCCCGCGATATCGGCGAAGAAGACCGTCGCGTGGCGCGAGCCACCACCCGGCTTGACAAGCTCAGGGTGCTCGACGAGCATTTCGACGATGTCCTCCGACAGGTAGGATGCGAACATGTCCTTGATGACGCGACGTTCTTCGTGCGCGACTTTCATCTCGGCGCGAAGCTTCTTTTCCGAGCTCTGATCGGTGAACAGGAACGTCAGTCCCTCGTGTCGTCCGCGCTTACCTCTGAGTGGGGTTATGTTGAGCGCGAAATCCATGTCGATTGCCTTTGTCTTGTAGATCCCTTCGATACCCAAAAGCGGTTTGCCCGACTGCTCAACGGTGTCGAGCCTCGACAGGACGCTCTTGGTGAGGCCCGATGCGAAGACCCGACGGAACTCCTTGCCGTGGTCGGTGTCGCTGAGGCCAAGGCGATCGGCCGCCGCGCGGTTGAAGTAGTGAATCCGGCCGGTCTCATCGGTCGTTATCAGGAGGTTCGTCATCGATTCAAAGACGTTCTCCTGGTAACGTTGCAGCTCTTCTATCGTCCGCAGGTACTCCTGCAGCTCGCGGTAGAGCCGTGCGTTGTGAATCAACCCCCCGGCAACCGTCGCAAGGCTGTCAAGGAAGTGCAGTCGGTCGCGGGTGTAGTGATCGGGGACGCACGCGTTGAGGATCAGAACGCCGATCTGCTCGCGTTTTGTCGCGAGCGGCACCGCGATCGCGCTCACCGCATCGTCGATCAGGTACGCGTCGGAGAACGGTGAGTCGGTTCGTGACAGAAGCACCACGCTCTTGCCGCACTCCTTGAGAAAGAGGACGAGCTCTGATCGCGAGGGCAGCGAATCGGGGACGGTGCCGCGGCCACGACGGTGCGCAAGCATCAGGTTGCCCGCCGGCGACTGCTGCGGAAAGAGGTAGAGCGCGCTGATCGCCGACTGTGACAGGTCTATCGATTGCTCGACCAGACGCGATGCAAGCTCCGCGAAGCTGGTCTCACCGCTCAACAGCGACGTCGCGCGGACAAAGTGATCGAGGACCGTTGGACCGATACTCCGCTCCTTATGCGGTACCTGACCCGCACCGGCAGGATATCCCGTGAGGCGCGGCAGCGCAAGAGGCGGCAAGAGGCGGCGTATTGCCGCAACGCTGCCGTTGGGGTACCGTACTGGCCAACGGAGGAACAATGGTCGTACATCCGATGATACGAAGCAATATCTGTATGAACGCGCATCCGGTCGGACTCGCGCGCGAGACGCAACGGCAGATCGACTACGTGACGTCGCAGGGTCCGCTTCCCGGGCCGCGACGCGTGCTTATAATCGGCGGGTCGGCCGGGTACGGATTGGCGTCCAGGATTGTCGCCGCGTACGCGTGCAACGCAGCTACGATCAACGTGGCGTTCGAGCGCCCCGCATCGGGCAAGCGGACCGCGACGGTCGGGTGGTACAACACCGAGTACTTCGAACAGCAGGCTCGGGCCGACGGTAAGGATGTGTCGACCGTGTACGGCGACGCGTTCAGTAACGACGTCAAGGATCAGGTTGTCGACCGGATCCGTTCATCGTGGGGTTCGGTCGACCTGGTGATCTACAGCCTCGCGTCTCCGCTTCGGATCGATCCCGAGACCGGAGAGGAGTATCGGTCGGTTCTCAAGCCGGTCGGCGAACCGTTTACAGGTCGCACCGTGGATACGATGACCGGGGAGTTCAAGACCGTTACGATGGAAGGCGCGACCCCCGATGAGATCACGGCGACCGTGAAGGTAATGGGCGGCGAAGACTGGCAGCTGTGGATCGACCGCCTGATGAGCGAAGGGCTTCTGAGCGACGGCGCGATGACCGTCGCGTACAGTTACATCGGGCCCGAACTGACACGGCGAGTCTACCGCGAAGGATCGATCGGACGCGCGAAGGAGCATCTGGAGCGAACCGCGCGGACGTTGACCGAACGGATGCAGCCGGTCGGTGGCGCCGCGTACGTGTCGGTCAACAAGGCGGTTGTAACGCGCGCGAGTTCGGTGATCCCTGTCGTCCCGCTCTACGGGGTTATCCTGTTTCGCGTCATGAAGGAGATGGGGCTTCACGAGGGAACGATCGAACAGATCTACCGGCTCTTTCGCGACCGGCTCTACGCCGACGGGCAGGTGCCGGTCGACGAAGAAGGCCGGATCCGGATTGACGACTGGGAGATGCGCGACGACGTGCAGACGCGGGTTGCCGCGCTCTTCGACCGCGTGGACGAAACGACGTTACGCACCGAAACCGACATTGACGAGTATCACCGCGAGTTCCTGAGAATTCACGGCTTCGGAGTCGACGGAGTGGACTACGACCAGGACGTCGACGTGTAGCGGTCAGTAGCAGGCGCGACGCTCCCGCGTCGCGCAGGCCCGTCTTCCTCCAAGCGCGATTCCAGCGAATACGCTGAGATCGTGGAACGTCTCATCGTCTGGACGACCGGTCGGGTACCACGCAAGGCGTGATCCGATCAGAAGACCGTGAAGGTTGAGCGCCAGACCGCCTGAAATGTAGCCGCGCGAGTCGACGCGTACCGACGTGCCTTGGACCGACGTCCGGCTGCTGAGCCCTGCCTCAACGAACGGATCGATCCCGCGCCGGGTCCCGAGCGCGTGGTAGCTCAGGTAGACGTCGCTGTGCGTGCTTACGCGAACAACACCGGGATCGACAGCCCAGACGTTGTCGCCGTAATGTCCGTAGTGCATTCCGAAGCCGATGTGCCGCACGATGACCTCCCAGTGCCATCCGCTGGTCGTGAGCTCGTTCGGCTCGAACGCCTGCACCCACGCGGCGGGCTCAGAGGGGATCGATGCGAGCGGCGTCCGGGCGCTTACCGCAAAGCGCAGCTGCGGCGACGCGCCGACACTCGATGCGGCAGCCAACAGGATGATCGTCGCGATGGTCGTGTATCTCATACTGTACCTCGTATCGTGTAACCCCGTCGGAACGCGGCGGTGTCACCTTTTTTCCGCGCTCCTCCGCGGACCACGCTCGACTAGATTCTAGTGTTGACGCAACCGCTCCGGTAGGGCTAGAAAACTTATCAGGCAACTCGCATTCTTGCCGGCCGTCGGACGAAGCGGTAGAATGTCGGGGTTCACACGAAGCGTTCAAGGAGAATCAAATGGCGTATTTCAGCAGTGTATCGAAGGTTGCCTACGAGGGGCCCGATTCGAAGAACCCGCTCGCGTTCAAGTTCTACAATGCCGACGAAAAGATCGGCGGCAAGGCGATGAAGGATCACCTGCGGTTTTCACTCGCGTACTGGCACACGATGAACGGCAGGATGTCCGATCCGTTCGGTGTCGGAACAGCAGTTCGTCCGTGGGACTCGGTTACCGATGAGATGGCGCAGGCGAAGGCCCGGATGGAAGCCCTGTTCGAAATCGCGGAGAAGCTGGGGATCGACTACTTCTGCTTCCACGACCGTGATATCGCGCCGGAAGGCGACTCGCTTGCCGCGACGAACCGGCAGCTCGACGAGATCGTCGCGCACACGAAGCAGTTGATGTCGAACTCTCCGGTCAAGCTCCTGTGGGGAACCGCGTGCCTGTTCGTACACCCCCGGTTCGTCCACGGCGCGGCGACAAGCTGCAACGCGGAAGTCTTTGCGTACGCGGCGGCGCAGGTGAAGAAAGCACTGGAGGTCACGAAGGAGCTCGGCGGCACGAACTACGTGTTCTGGGGCGGACGCGAAGGGTACGAGACGCTTCTGAACACCAACCTGGGGTTGGAGCTGGACAACCTGGGCCGATTCCTGAAAATGGCGGTCGACTATGCGAAGGAGATAGGCTTTGGTGGCCAGTTCCTGATCGAGCCGAAGCCGATGGAGCCGACGAAGCACCAGTACGACAGTGACGTCGCGGCGTGTCATGCGTTTCTGCAGAAGTACAAGCTGACCGACTCGTTCAAGATGAATATCGAGCAGAACCACGCGATCCTCGCGGGCCATACCTTTGCGCACGAGCTGCGTTACGCGCGCGAAAACGACATGCTCGGCAGCATCGACGTCAACCAGGGCGACTACTTGCTCGGCTGGGACACCGACCAGATGCCGACGAGTGCTGCTGAAGCGATGCTTGCGATGTACGAAGTGCTGCAGAACGGTGGGATCTCACCGGGCGGACTGAACTTCGACGCGCACCTTCGCCGGGGCAGTTTCGAGCCCGAAGACCTGTTCATCGGACATATCGCGGGAATGGACGCGTACGCGAAGGGGCTTCGTGCGGCGCACGCGCTGCTCGAAAGCGGAGAGATAGAGGAGTTCGTGAAGAACCGCTACCGAAGCTACGACTCGGGGATCGGGAAGAAGATCGTCGACGGTGCGGTCGGTTTCCGCGAGCTCGAAGAGTACGCGCTCGCTCAGCGCGCTATTTCCAACGAGTCGGGCCGACAGGAGATGCTCGAAGGCATACTGAATCGCTATCTTTAGCTTCCTATGGATATGGAAGCTTTCGTCCTCGGGTCGGGGGGCTCGATGCCGTTGCCTCACAGGCATCTGACGTCGATGCTCGTCCGGCGCGAGGGTGATCTGTTTCTCTTCGACTGCGGGGAGGGCACGCAGGTCAGCCTGCGTCGCCTGAACCTGAAGTGGAAGAAGATAAACGCGATCTTCATCTCTCACACGCACGCCGATCACGTGACCGGGCTACCGGGCATGCTGATGCTTTCGAGCCAGGTCGAGCGCACCGAGCCGCTCTACGTGATCGGTCCACCGAAGATCGCGGAGTTCGTCAATGCGAGCCGCGAAGTGCTCGAAATGTACATCAACTACGAGATCATCGTCCGGGAGATCGACAATCCACGCGCGAAGCAGGTCGTCTACCAGGGCGACGGCTTCTGTGTTCGCTGCGTTCCGCTCCAGCACTCGCGTCCGTGCGTCGGGTACATTCTGGAGGAGGATTCCCGCCCGGGGCTGTTCCACCCCGATCGCGCGACCGACGCCGGAGTTCCCCGCGGTCCGCTGTGGGGTGTTCTGCAGCGCGGAGAGCCGGTTACGGTGGGCGACGGTCGCGTGGTGCAGCCGGCCGACGTGATGGGGCCGGCTCGGTCGGGCCGGAAGGTGAGCTACATCACCGACACGCTGCCACTACGAACGATCTCCGATGAGATTGCGGGATCCGATCTTGTGATCTGCGAAGGCATGTTCGAAGCGGCGCTCGCCGACACCGCGCACGCCAAGCGTCACATGACCGCGCGCGACGCGGCGCAGATCGCCGCGGAGTCCGAGGGAATCAAGAGTCTGGGACTCATTCACTTCAGCCCACGGTACACCGAGCGCGATCTCAAGCGTCTGCTCGACGAGGCGATCGAGGTTTTCCCCCGCACGTTTCTGACGCGTGACCGGCAGCACATCCCGATACCGTACGAGGAAGACGTTGATTGAGGCTGTGTCGCTGACGAAGTGGTACGCCCGACTGTGCGCGGTGGACGGTGTCAGCCTCTCGGTAGGTGTCGGACAGATAATGGGGTTGCTCGGCCCGAACGGGGCCGGCAAGACGACTGTTCTGAGGCTCCTGACCGGCTTCAGCGCGCCCGACGCTGGATCGGTACGGATCTGCGGGTTCAATCTGGTCGACGACCGTACTCGCGCGCAGCGGCTGATTGGCTACCTGCCCGAGCAGTCGCCGCTGTACGCGAGCCTCACGGTAGCAGAGCAACTGCGATTCGTCGCGCGGGCGCGGGGATACCGGCGAACGGAGATTGCGGGTGTCGTGAACGCCGCAATCGATCGATTCGGGCTTGGCAACGACGCACGGCGACTCGTCTCGCATCTGTCCAAGGGGATGCGCCAGCGCGTCGGCCTTGCGCAGGCGTTGCTGCACGACCCGCAGGTGCTGATCCTTGACGAGCCGACCTCCGGGCTCGATCCCGGTGAGACGCAGCGCTACCGTTCGACGATCCTGCAGTTTGCACAGGACAAGGCAGTGCTCGTGTCGACGCATGTCCTAGCCGAGGCCGAGTCGATGTGCACTGCGGTGACGATCCTGCGCGATGGCAAGGTCGTCGCAGCCGGGCGTACCGCGGACGTGGTCGCGCGCTTTGCCGGCGGATCGCAGTATCGCGTTCGCGTCACCGGGACGGTACCGGCAGCGGCGTGCAACGCGCTCTCGCGAATCGGAACGTTTCGGATTGTCGAGCAGGCGTTCGACGGTACGGTAGTTGAGATTGACACCGGGACTTCTGGTGGTGAAGTGCTTCACGAATGGGCGGTTCGGTTCGGTCTGCGGCTGAACAGCCTTGAGCGCATCGCGCGATCGCTCGAGTCGGCGTTTGCCGCGATCGAACGGGATAGTGCTGGTGGCGACGATGCTCGCGCGCGTACGTGAGGCGGGCCGCGGCGTTGCGGCCGTCGTTCGCAAGGAGACAACCGAGCTCTTTGGATCGTCGATTGCGTACGTTGTCGTGGCGCTCTTCTTGTTCATACCCGCGGTGTGGCTGTTCGGCGTCACCGAGTTCATCGCGCGCGGAGTCGCGTCGCTTCGCTCCTACTACGGCGTGATGCCGGCGTTGCTGATAGTCGTTGCACCCGCGATCACGATGCGAAGCTGGGCCGACGAGGCTCGCTCGGGGACGATCGAGGGTCTGCTGACACTACCGCTGGAGCGGTGGCAGATCGTCACCGGAAAGCTGATCGCCGGGAGTTTCCTCGTTGCGCTCGCGCTCGCGCTCTCTCTACTCGTGCCGCTTACGCTGCGACCGCTCGGCGGGTTTGAGCCTGGAGAGATCATCGCGCAGTACGTCGGACTCGTCGTGTTGGCGGTGTGCACGGTGGCTGTCGGGCAGCTTGTGTCGTCGCTGACGCGGAATCAGATCACATCGCTGTTCGTGTCGATGGTCGTGTTGCTCGGCTTGTTTGTAGCTCGACCGGCGATGACCGGCGGTCCACATTGGTTGCGTGCCGCGCTGCGGTACGTTTCGTTCGATGTACGGTTCGAGTCGTTCAGCCGCGGGATCATCGACTCCCGGGATCTGGCCTATTTCGCGTTCGTGTCGGTTGTGGCCGGAGTCCTGACTACCTGGAAAATCTCCGGACGCAATCGCCGGCGCAGGCGGTTTGCCGAGCGGATCACCCAGTGGATGGCGGTGGCGATGCTCGTGTTGGCCGCGCTCAACGCCGAGGTGCATTCGCTGCGGTTCGATCTGACGAGCGACCGTGTATTCACGTTGTCTGATGCTTCGCGTCGAACGATCCGCGAGGTCTCTGATACGGTGACGGTCACCTACTTCGTTTCCCGGGAGCTGCTCGACTGGTACTCCGAGATTCGCGATGTTGCTGACCTGATCGATGAGTATGGGGTGGTTGGGGGCACCCGCGTCGTGGTTCGGGTTGTCCATCCGGAAGATGAACCGGAACGGTCGCTCGGCGATCTTGGAATCGTCGCGCAGCAGCTTCAGGTACACGACGAGTCAGGTCCGCGGTGGATAGACGTCTTCAGCGGCGTTCGTGTCGAGTATCTTGATCGTGTGGCAATCCTCCCGGTGGTTGTCGATTCATCGACGCTCGAATACGACCTTACATCCGCGATTCGACGCGTTGCCGACGGCAGACCGCTGGTCGCAAACGTATTGGTCGCAGACCGAACGCGATCGATCGACGACTTCTCGTTCTTTGTCGGGGAGCTCGCGCGCACGTACTCGGTGCACGCGGTCGCGCGAGGCGAGCCGATCGCGGACGACGTCGATGTTGTGTTCGTCGCCGACGCACAGTCTCTGTCGCAGGCCGAACTCGATCGCGTAGCCGACTATCTCCGGCGGGGAGGAGCGGTGCTGTTCGCGGTGAGCGGTTATTCGATAGACCTCGACGGGACACTCGTTGCGCGGCGGATAGCGGGAGAGCCCGTGCGGGAGTTGCTGACCGAGGCGGGTATCGTGGTCGGACGCGAGCTCCTTCTTGATGAGCGGCACCAATCGATACCCGTACGCGAAACCGCCGCCGGATT
>RECL01000057.1 GCA_007694025.1 Spirochaetaceae bacterium | reverse complement strand
GAGGCGCGAATCGAAGCCAACCCGGGCACTCGCCACTCGATCGGCTTTTCGATAGTATCCGCTCATTTGCGGAGGGTCGCGGTGGAGTGGAGCAGCGTGCGCGGGCAGTTCGAGTTGCCCGACGATCTGGTGTATCTGAACAACGGTTCGTTCGGTCCGAGCCCGAAGGTAGTCCTGGACGCCGCCACGGCGTACCTGCGCCAGGTCGATGCCAACCCGGGGGAGATGCTCTCGGTCTATCGTGGGAAGGTTCAGGAGACCAAGACACGGCTCGGCGCGTACGCCGGCATGGCCGAGGACGATTTCGTGTTCATCACGAACGTCACCGTCGGGATGAACATGGTGTCGCGGGGGCTGCGGAACCTGGGGGAGGGCGATGAGCTGCTCACCACCAACCTGGAGTACGGCGCGGTGGACAACGCGTGGGAGTTTGCCGCGCGGCACAAGGGGTTTGAGATCCGCCGCGTTGAGATCCCGTCGCCACCCGACGATGCCGAGCAGATCGTGTCGCTCATTCGGGCGGGCTTCACGAAGCGCACCCGCGTGCTCTCGTTCAGCCACATCAGTACCAAGACCGGACTGATCTTCCCCGTGGCCGAGATCTGCGCGGCGGCGCGCGAGCGCGGCATCGTGACCGTGGTCGACGGGGCGCACGCGCCGGGGATGATCCCGCTCGACGTATCGTCGCTTGGCTGTGACTTCTACGCCGGCAACTGCCACAAGTGGCTCTGCGCGCCGAAGGGCACCGCGTTTCTGTGGTCGCACGACGCTGCTCAGGCCCTCCTGGATCCGTTCATCGTCGGCTGGGGATGGGAGCGCGATAACGAGACATACCTGGGCAACTTCGAAAACCCGGGCACGCACTGCCTGGCGCTTCCGGCGGCCGTCGCGCACGCGATCGGCTACCAGGAGTCGATCGGCCGCGACGTGATCGCGGCGCGCGGGCGCGAGCTTGCATCGTACGGTCGGGCGGTCATCGGCTCCATCCCCGGGACGCGCATCCTCACCCCCGACAACCCGGCGCTCGCGAACTCGCTCACCGCGTTCGCGCTCCCTCTGATCGATCAGGAGCGCCTGGCGGCCGAACTCGCCACGCGCAGGATCGTTATCCCGAACGGACCGCGCGAGGATCACACGTGGCTGCGTCTCTCTTCGCACGTCTACAACATGCCGTGGGAGATCGACCTTCTGGCTGAGGCGATCGGCGCTGCGATTGCGGGTTGATCAGACCATCCGTTCCGGAGTGTCGGGGCGAATCTGAGTCGCGAGCAGCCGGCGCTCATCGCCGACTCGAGTCATCCCCGATCTCTTCGATTAGCCGGTCGAGTACCGCATCGGCCTCGCCGGGCTGCAGCGTCATCGGGTTGAGGTGGATCGCGGCTTCTCCTGCCTTCGCGACCGCAACCGACGGATCGCCCGAACGGAGGCGATCCACGATCGTGTCGCGGGTTGCGTCATCGGCGAACGTGATGAGGGCCCACGGCACCGGTTGACCCGCCTCGTTCGGGAAGTCGCGCCGGGCCACGATGCCCTCGAACGGCGCAAGCCGGTCGACCCAACGAGCAACGGTCTCCTCGAAACCACGCATTCGCTTCGCATGGTCGAGCCCAACGTAGCGCTCCACCGCTGCAAGCGCGCCCATGAGCTCTTCCTTGCCGACCTTCATGGGTCTGCCGATCGACTGGTTCGGGTTGCCGTGAAAACGGCACGCGTCGATGAGGTCGGCGCGGCCAAGAACGAGCCCCGTCGACTGCGGACCCGCGAGGTCCTTCCCGCCGCTGAAGATCGCAAGCGCCGCGCCCATCTGCGTGAATCGCCACAGGTTCTCGACCGGGGGTAGCTGCGCGGCGGCATCTACGAGCACGGGGATGCCCCGTCTGTCGGCGGCTTCGATGACTTGATCGAGCGGAAGCTCGCCCGGTACGTTCATCGCTCCCTGGAACCAGAAGACGGCCGCCGTGCGGTCGTTGAACGCGACCTCGAGCTCCTCTCGGGTCGTGCCGCTCGGGCCACCCACGTCGACGACGGTGACTCCGACCTGGCGAACCGCGTAGTCGTATCCGTTGCGGTGGGCGTTCTGGACAATGATCTGGTTCTTGACGGTGTCGAGCTGCGGAACGCGCGCGTGCGCCTCCTGGTCCATGCCGACCGTACACGCGGCCGTTGCAAGAACCATACCCGCGGCAGCGCCCGAACTGACGTACGCGGCCTTGTTGCGCGTGAGCGCGGCGATTCGCGCTCCCACGCGACGTTGGAGCTCCTCAAGGTCGACGAAGCAGCGCGCGGCGTCGGCCATCGCGTCGACGACCTCCGGTGGCATCACCGAACCGCCCAGTCTGGTGAGCGTCGCGCACGCGTTGATCACCGGACGCAGACCGAGCGCCTCGTATCCGGCGCTTTGCGCGGCGCTGGTGCTCATCGCGTCTCCGGAGCGTCGATCCAGTCTTCCATGCTGAGGGCGTTCTCGTCGTAGACGATCTCTCCGGCCCGGATGGTCATCGCGCACGCGATCTCCTGCTGTGCCTTCACGCGAACCTTCGCGCAGTCGAAGTAGGCGAACTCTCCGTCGTCCACGCGAAGCAGTGCGACGTCCGCATCGCTACCAACCGTCAGAGTCCCAAGCTCCGGATGACCGATCTCGCGGGCCGGCGCGGCGGTCGACTTTTCGATCACGTCTTCCATGCTCATGCCGATCGCGAGCATCTTCGACATCGTCTTCACCATCGAGAAGACCGGGCCGTTGATGCTGTCCTTGTGAATGTCCGTACTGATCGAGTCGGGGTAGAAGCCTTGTCGGAAGCAGGGGATCGCATTGCGGAACCAGAAACTGCCCGCACCGTGCCCAAGGTCGAAGACGATGCCGCGCTCGCGCGCCTCCTGATAACAGCGGTTCGGTCGCCCACGCTCGTCGAGTACCGGAAACTGCTGTGCGAACACGTGCGTGTGGATGTCGCCCGGGCTCATCTTCCGCAGCAGTTCGTCGTAGGGTCGCTCGGGCCGCGGGAAGAAGTCGACCATGAGCGGTTTGCGGCACAGGCGCGCGGATTCTATCCCGCGGTCGACGCTGAGCCACGGAGTATGCGCTTCATCGAATGGCGCGTGCGTCCAGTAGTGGGCAGTCTTGATGCCCACGCAGATCTCCGGGTAGGCCAGGACGGTGCCGGCAGCCTGCTCCGGGTCCATCTCCGCCGGGTCGTGCTCGAAGGGGCCGATCATTCCCGACTTCACGACGTTCACGAACGCGAAGATCCGAGTCTTTGACTGGTCGATCACCGTGCGTTTGAAGTGGAGAAAGTGGTTCGCGCCCGCGGTCCCGGTATCGACGACCGTGGTGACGCCGGAGCGAAAGCTGTGGTGGTCGGCTATCACGCTCAGGCCCTCCGGCTCTCGCGTGTGGTAGACGTGCACGTGAATGTCGATGAGCCCCGGCGTCACGAGCAGGCCTCGCGCGTCCACGACCTTCATCGCCGGTCCGACCGGCAGATCGTCTCCGACTGCGGCGATCCGACCGTCCTGGATAGCGATATCGGTCACTCGATCAACGCCGTTTGCCGGGTCGACTACCCGGCCGCCCGTTATCACCAGATCCGTGGGAGTGTGTGCTGCCATCCTTGCGACCGGCTACCGCTTGAGTGATCGCTGGAGCAGCCCGACACCGTAGAACTCGTACGAGGCTGCCTCGTCGGGGACGTCTATTACGTGGACGGTGAACCGCGCCGGGACACCGTTGTCCGGGCAGTGATCCCTGAAGAAGCCCGAGTACGCCTTCGCGTACGCGGCTCGCAGGCGCTCCTGCTCCTTGCGGTACCCGACCGGATCGGTGAGCGGACTCGGCGATTTGGGCTGGCACCCGAACGCGTGGATCTCGATGAAGTCGACGTCCGCGATCGAGCTGCAGATTTCGGCTTCCTGTAGCCACTTTTCCCAGCTCCGAAACACCAGCGGCACTTCGACCTCGGGCTCCATCGTCGTGAGCGTGTCGAGTCCGAGCACTCCCTTCGCGGAGTGTCCGCCGGTGAGCCCCGAAAAGTAGATCTTCAGGTCTCCGTCGGGTTGCTCCTCGGTAACGAGCGCCGAAAGGACCGGCGCATCGCCGGTATAGTAGTAGGTGATCTTGCCACGCTTCTTCACGGTGAATGCCATTCGTTCCTCCCTACTGAGTCGGTCGTGCGGCCGGCTCCCAGCCGAGCAACCGCTTCGCTTTGGCCATGTTCAGGATCTTGCCTTCATAGTCTCCGCCGATCATGAACGCCTGGAACCCGGCCCGCAGGTCGAGCGCGGCGAGCATCGCGCGGGCGACATCATCGCCCGATGTCGCGAAGTCGGGCGTGTCGCGGCGCACCCGCGCCCTCCAGTCCTCCGGTGCCAACGGAAGGCAGAGCCGCAGCGCGCTGACGTTCATCGCCCAGCGCCGCGACGCGTTGCGGCAGACCTCCTCCCCGAGCCACTTGGTGAATCCGTAGATGTTGGTCTCATCGGGCTCCACGTCCTCATCAATGAAGTACCGGTGCTGGAGGTTCGCGTACACCGACATCGTGCTGCAGTAGACCGCCTGCGTGATTCCGGCCTCCGCCGCGGCGCGCAGCGCGAAGTGGAGTCCCTTCACGTTGACGTCCATCGCGGTCTGCGAGCCGTCCCACTCGGCCCACCGCTGGTTTCCCATCGCCATGTAGATCAGCGCGTCGGTGCCGCTTGTCGCGGCGCACAGCGCCTGGTGATCGGTTACGGTGCCCGAAACGAAGTCGCACCCATCGGCCTTTGGCGGGGCAAGGTCGTACACGCGGACAGCGTGGTCGCCCCGGAGAAAGGGGATCACGATAGTGCCGACAATACCGCTGCCGCCGACGGCGAGAATGTTCATGGAGCGTTCAGCCTAAACCCGGGTCTGCGAGCTGTCAATCTCTTTGAGCCTGGTCGAGCACATCCTTCACGAGCGACGGCGCGTCGGCCCGCTCCGCCCGGGCGCGAAAGAGCAGCTCGGCCGCGCTCGCGTAGTCGCGGCCGGTTATGTCCGCGATGATCCGGATGCTCCGGTCGATCAGCTTCTTGTTGGTCGGAGAGACTTGGACCATCCAGTTTCCGCGAATGCGCCCCATTCGCGCCATCGTTGCCGTGGAGATCGTGTTGAATACGAGCTTGATCGCCAGATGATGGAAGAGATCGATCGGACTCCCCGGTAGCGGGAGCGGTAGTCTCCACGCGTCTGGCGCGGCTGTGCGCGGCGAGTCCGCGGCGGTCGCGTCGCCAAATGCCAGGCTGCGAGTGCCGGCTTCGGCCTCGTACTCCGAATCGAGTCGGGCCGCGCCATGGAGCGTCGAAGCGAAACAACCTTCGGTCGACACCCTCACGATGAGATCGACCGACTGCCGGTAGAGGTCGACTGTCTCCTCTCCGACCGGATACCCGTAGATCTCCTTCTTGTCGAGTGGGGGAGGGATCGCCGCCAGATGACCCGCGCCGAGTCTGCGGTACGTGTCGGGCGTCCATTCCAGCCCGACCGGTTCGCGCCCGAGCATTGCCCTCCACGCATCGGGGCCGCGAAGCCCACGGTGATACGCGACCGCCCACGGGTTGGGCGCCCCGCTCATCTGGGAGAGACTCTTCAACGGCGGGATCGAAAACGTCGGCGTGCGCTCGGTGACATCGGCGAAGACATCCAGGAGGAACCTGTCCGCGGAGTACGAGACCATCCGGCCTCTCTGGTACACCGACGCCTCGGTCTCCACGATCTGTGCCAGGACCCGAACGCAGGCGTCCGAGCGGAGCGCGGTCAGCACGGATCGCAGGTCGCCGCACCAATCGCCCACATCCTTCCGTTCGAGTCCGAGCAGGCGAAGATGCTCCGTCGTAAGCGTGTCGTAGACAGCGCGTTCCATCGCAGCACCGACGAACAACAGTTCCGCGCTCGTGGCCTGCATCCGGGTGGATCCTGAGAGCGCCATTGGACCGGTCGTCAGATCGATACAGGTCACGCGTTCATCCGTGATCAACTCCCGGCTGCGCTCGATCCGTTCGATGAGCAGGTCGGTCGGGTTGTTATAGACGAAGAAAACCGTGCATCCGCGCTCGACCGCTTCGTGAGCGCTCCCGATTACCGAAGAGGTCTCTCCGCCTTCGGAGATCGCGATGAAGAGGTCCTCCTCCTGAAGGCCGAGCTCCCGCGTCTGCTCCCGACCAAACTCCTGGAAGTCTTCGAAGCTCTCAGCCGACCGTATCAGCGCCCGATCACCGCCGGTTATGACACCGCGAACGCGGTCGGCGGTATCCGGATGCGGGGGGCTGACGCCTGCGGTCGCCGCCTCGCGCCAGAAGCGGCGCCACATCGACTCCAGGAGCACGGCCAGACGTCCGGTCGATCCGCACCCGGAGAAGGCGATCATTCGGCCTTTGGTGGCCGCGTTCTGCAGTGCGTTCGCTAGTCGCAAGAACTCCGCTGACTCGATCTGCGCCGGGCACGCTTTGGCGATGTCCTGGTCGACCTGGAGAAGCTGCTGCACGCCGTCCGCGGTCGACCGCGTAAAGGTCAGGTCAAGATCGCGGGTCAGAGGATGGCTCGACTCGGTGACCAGGAACCCCAGCTGGAACTGGGTCTCCGATTCGACAAAGCGCCTTGCCTCATCACGATGTCCCATTCAATACCTCCAATCCGTAGCGTCCCGATCTTTTTGGTTTACGGGGCAGGTGGACCATGTTACACTGCCAGCGAGCAAAGATCCTGTCTACCGGTCTGCTGACGCAACCGGTGATGGAGTACTTGGGGGATCGCGTAGCAGTGGGAGTGAAACGCAAGACCACGAAGGATGACGTTGAGCTGACCATTCTGGCGCTGCCGACGACCATCTGGTACATCCTGTTCACGTATCTTCCGATGTTCGGGATCATCATTGCGTTCAAGCGGTACCGTCCGATTCGGGGTACCAATTTCATAGTCAGCCTGCTCCGCAGTGAATGGGTCGGGTTCGACAACTTCCGGTTCCTGTTCGCCACGCCCGACCCGGCAATCATGTTCAGGAACACGCTCCTGTACAATGCCGCGTTCATCGTCCTGGGCATTCTGGTTCCCGTAACCCTGGCGATCATGCTCTCGCAGCTGCATTCGGTTCGCCTGGCCAAGGTGTGTCAGACGATGATTTTCCTGCCGCACTTCCTCTCATGGGTCGTCGTGAGCTACTTCGTCTTCTCGTTTCTGAGCGTCGATCGCGGCCTGGTGAACCGACTGCTGCTGTCGGTCGGGAGGGAGGAGCTCCAGTGGTACCTTGATCCGCGTCCATGGCCATTCATTCTGGTGTTCACAAATCTCTGGAAGGGGATGGGGTACGGGATGGTGCTCTACCTTGCGGCCATATCTGGAATTGACGGACAGCTCTACGAAGCCGCGGTGATCGATGGCGCTTCCAAGTGGCAGCAGGTGTGGCGTATCACGCTACCGATGCTCAAGCCCGTGATGACGATCCTTTTCATCCTGTCGGTCGGACGCATCTTCTCAACCGATTTCGGGCTATTCTATCAGGTACCCAGGGATTCGGGCAGCCTGGTTTCGGTGACGCAGACGATCGATGTCTACGTCTACAAGGCACTCATGACAGTCAACAACATCGGGTTCTCATCGGCGGCCGCTTTTATGCAGTCGGTGTTTGGCCTGGTCACGATTGTCACGGCAAACTTCGTCGTGCGGAAGCTCGACCCGGACAACTCGCTTTTCTAGGGAGGTTTTTGGTCAATGGCGGTCGACACACTGACATCGAATGATGAAGTTACCATTCGGAAACTACCAAAAGTCGGCGCGCGGCTCAACCGGATCTCCGTTCCCCTCAACATCGGTTTCTCTCTGCTGTTCATGCTGATCGCCGCGATCTGCGTTGTGCCGGTGGTATTCGTGCTCATCATCTCGCTGTCGTCGAACGCGTCCATACAGATCATGGGGTACCGGTTCATCCCCACTGAATGGACCCTGAGTGCGTACCGGTATCTCTACGTTCTGCGCGAGCTCGTCGGGCGTGCATTCCTTGTTTCGGTCGGCGTGACAGTGGTCGGGACGGTGATCGGGCTCTATCTCAACTCGACGATGGGATACGTGCTATCGAGGCGCTCGTACCGATTCCGTAGGCATATGACGTGGTTGATCTTCATCCCCATGCTCTTCAACGGCGGCCTGGTGGCCACCTACCTGATCAACACCCGGCTGTTGAGCCTCGGCAACACCTACTGGGCGTTGATCCTGCCGCTTGCCGTGACATCCTTCTATGTGATCATTCTCAGGACCTTCTTTCAGCAGACGATTCCGGACTCGGTGATCGAGTCCGCGAAGATCGACGGTGCTTCCCAGCACCTCATCTTCTACCGTATCATCCTGCCTATCTCTTTGCCCGCGCTGGCGACGATCGGGCTCTTCCTCTCCTTTGCGTACTGGAACGACTGGTTCAGCACGCTCATCTACATTCAGTCAACCCACCAGCACATGTATCCCCTGCAGTATGTGTTGGTGAGCATTGACCGGAGTCTTCAGTTCCTCACGCGTAGCGCCCAGTTCCTCAGCGGTGAGGACACGTCCAGGCTGCCCGCCGAATCGGCGCGGATGGCGATCGTCATGGTCGTGGTGATACCTATCGCGTTGTCGTATCCGTTCTTTCAGAAGTACTTCGTGTCAGGCCTGACGATTGGCGCTGTGAAGGGTTGATCTGTGCAGGGGTGTTGTGGCGTTCATTCCGGTCCTGCGGCCGGCGGACGAATTTTTTAAGGAGGCCGAAAAATGAGTAGGCGAATTGCAGTGTGGATTGTCGCGTTGTTGGTCATGCTTGTCGTGCCGTTCTCGCTCTTTGCGGGCGGAGCGACTCAGGCAACGACTGACGCCGTCGAGCTGATCTGGATCATGGGGAATCCGGGGCAGGTACCCCTGGATCAGGCGGCCGTCGAGGACGTGCTTAACGAAATCTCCGTGCGGGAGGTCGGAGTCAGAGTTACGACGCTCTACTACGACAACGACCGGACGCAGCTGGCGATGTCTGCCGGCGATGACTGGGACATGGTCTTCACCAGCGAGTGGTTCAATAACTTTGCCGTTCAGGCTCGTGCCGGCTATTTCGCCGATATAACAGATCCATTGCAGTCGGTGACTCCGGCGCTCTACGCGACGATGCCTGAGGTCGTCTGGGAAGGCGCGATGATCGACGCTAGAATCAAGGCGATTCCAGTCAAGAAAGACTACGCGGCGGAGCTGTTCTTCCGCTTCGACCGCGACCTGTTCGTCGACCAGCTCGGGATGAGTCCTCCGCAGCTTCCGAACGACGACATGACCTTCTTTGAGTTGGAGGAGTATCTCGCCGCGGCCAAGCAGGCGTACAACGACGGGCTGATCGGAACCGAGGGGCAGTATCCTCTATTCCTCACTCGGGGCGGATTTGCCGGACTTGACGCGCTGTTTGACATGGTGAACCGCGATGCGATGCTTGGTATCCCGTACTCCGCCGCCGGAACCCCGGACTCGGACAAGATCGTCATCACCGTGGAGCACCCGGACATGTACGATCGACTGGTCAAACTGCACGAGTGGTTCAACGCCGGCTACATAAACCGCGACGCGGCGACGATCGAAGATGCGCCCAGGTACATTCCGATCAAGGTCGGGCAGGGCTTCTACGGAGCCGACGCGATATGGTCCGGAGGAGACGGATACCCGCAGGTCATTTCGCGGTTCAGCGGACCGTTCCTTTCGACAGCGTCGATTCGCGGAGCGATGAACGCTATCAGCGCGGAGTCGCGGCATATCGAGCTCGCGCTGCGATACCAGGAGCTCGTCAACACGAACCAGGTGTACCGCGACATCCTGCGCTACGGGATCGAGGGGACGCACTGGACCCGCACCTCGGAAGGTCTTGTCCAGGTGAACGAGACCGGCCGACAGCGGTATCGACCGTGGCCGTTCTCTCAGGGCTCGTACTCGTTGAGCTCTGTCGAGGCTGCAGAAGGTATCGATGTCGATCCGAACATGTGGCAGGTGATCTTTGACGGGTACCAGGATCTGGAAGCGACCAATGCGATCGGGTTCTCGTTCGACATTGGGCCGGTCGAGTCTGAGATGGCAGCGATCCGGGCAATTCGGGATCGGTACTGGGAAGGCCTGGTCACCGGAACCGTCGATCCGGCGGTCCAGGTGCCGCGGATGATCCGCGAGCTCGAGGGTGCGGGTCTGCGCAGGGTGCAGGCAGAGGCCCAGCGTCAGTTCGACGTGTTCCTCAGCGGTCGGTAAGCGACGCACCGAACTAACCGGGGGGACCGGCGATGCCGGTCCTCCTTTTTTATCAGGTGAGATCTGCACCGAGCCGGCATTCCCGGTCGGCCGCCTGGGCTGAGGGCCCGCGATGACTGCATCAGCTGCCCCTGACAACGAAGTAACGCTCGCGCCTCTGTCTGGTGCGCACATCGATTCGTGCGTGTCGCTCTGGAACGCGTGCCGTTCCGGCTGCAGGCCGCTGCACTACGCACCGATGATATCCGATACCTTCACGGAGTTGTTCCTCAGCGATGCCAGTGATCGGATCGTGATCAACCTTGTGGCCCTCCAGGCGCGGGAGGTGATCGGGTTCGCAAGCGGAACCCTCCGGTCGGGTGGTGAGCAGGGATACATCACGGTGGTCCTGGTGCGCGACGGCGATCGTCGTCGTGGCGTGGGCACGCGGCTGCTCGATGGTCTGGAGGCGCGTCTGGCGGCCCACGGCCAGCCGATCGACCGGTACGAGGTCATGTTCTTCAATCCCGTGAACATCCGGTGGATCGTGCCCGGGACCGATCTGCACGACCATCCGAACGCTCCCGGCGTCGACGTTTCCTGCGACGGGTACCTCTTTCTCAAGAATCGAGGCTACCGCGACGTCGCGTACCAGAACTCGTACTATCTGTCGCTGTCCTACTACCGGTACCCGGTCGATATCGAAAGCGGTATCGCGACGCTCGCTCGGGGTGGGATTCGGATCGTGCGGTACGACCCACATCGCCACAGCGGACTCAACGAGCTCTTCGACGACCTAGGCAACGACGAATGGCGCCGAATCGTTGGAGCGAACTTCGCTCCGGACGGACCGGCCGACCCGGTACTTGTCGTCGAAGACGGTGACCGGGTGTGCGGGTTCACCGGGCCTATCCGCGTTCAGCAGAGTGGCCGGGGCTATTTCGCGGGCATTGGCGTTCACAGCGACTACCGCGGCCGTGGGGCCGGGAAGGCGCTCTTCGCCGCGCTGTGCATGGAGCTCACGGAGATTGGCGCTTCGTTCATGACGCTGTTCACAGGCGAGACAAACCCGGCGCGGAACATCTATGAGGCCGCAGGCTTCCGGATCGTGCGGACCTGGGCCGACATGCGGAGGGTTTTATGAGCGACGCGCGCGAAGCGAAGGTGATCATGGCGATCGGCGGTCACGTCGGTGACATGGAACTCACGTGCGGCGGCGTGCTCGCGACCCGATCGCTCGAAGGTGACCGGATCGTCACCGTCGCGCTCACGGCGGGCGAGAAGGGTAACCCTCCCGGCATAGACGTGACCGAGTACCGAAAGCAGAAGGTTCGTGAGGCCACGGAGTTTGCCGAGCGCCTCGGCGGTCGCGCGATCGTCTTCCCGTATCCCGACGGTACCCTACCGGTCAACGACGAGGCCGCGTTCATGCTCTGCGATGCGATACGGGCATATAAGCCGTCGGTGCTCCTCACGCACTGGAAGGGAAGCATCCATCAGGATCACATCGCGGCGCACGAGCTGGTGCACCGCGCGCAACTGTACGCCGCGTTGTCCGGATTCGAGCGCGAGGCTCCTGCGCACTTCGCCGCGGGCCCCTACTACGCGGAGAACTGGGAGGACCCTCACGACTTTGTACCGACGGTATACCATCGGGTGAGCGATGCGGGGTTCGACCTGTGGCGGGAGGCGATCGCGATCCATTGGTTCACGACGCACAGCACCTCCTTCGAGTACCGCGAGTACTACACGCACCTGATGTCGGTCCGCGGGATCGAGGCGCGCACCCGCTACGCGCAGGCCTTCGACCAGCCGCCGATGAGCAAGCGGCGCGTCGTCGACGCGTTCTGACCTCTTCGATGCGCGCGCGCGACCGGGTTTCCCGCTGGATGACCGCGGCGCTCGACGCCGGCGCCTTCCCCGCCGCTTCCGCCGCGGCCGGGGGCCCGAACCGCGATCTTTTCCGCATCGAGCAGACGAAGCAAGGCGGCAGCGACCGCCGGCTGGTGTACGATCTCGCGTCGCTGTCCAAGGTGATCGGGACGACGATGGTGTGCCTCAGGCTGATCGATCGGGGAGAGATCAGGCTTGACGACCCGTTGTCGCGCTATCATCCCGTGCCACCCGGTAAAGCGGCCATAACGATTCGCGATCTCCTGCGCCACGCGGGCGGGTTCGAGGCGTACTTTCTGTTGGACGATTCGACGGTGCCCGACGGGGTCTCCCGTACGCGGGTGCTCGACGCGCTCATGCGCCGGCCGCTTGCGTATCCTCCGGGAAGCGACGTCGTCTACAGCTGTATCGGGTTCATAGTGCTCGGCCTGATCATGGAGATCGTGACGTCCACTACGCTTGATGATGCGGTGCGGGAGCTCGTGCTCGATCCGCTCGGCATGACGCACACCGGCTACCGTCCGGGCGTATGGGTCGGTGCGGTTGACGCGATCCTTCCGACCGAGCCGGATCCGGCCACCGGTGTCGCCGTACACGGCGTCGTGCACGATGAGAACGCACGGTTCCTCGGCGGTGTCGCCGGCAACGCTGGCCTGTTTTCGTGCCTGGATGACTGCGTGACATTCGCGCGGCTTCTGCTCAACCGGTGCACCGGTTTCCTGTCGCGGTCGCTGTTCGACGAGATGGTTCGCAACTGGACTCCCGGGCTTGCGGACGCGCGCGGTCTGGGCGTCAGTCTCCCCGGTGGAACCCGCCCGTGGCCCGGTGGGAGACTCCTTGGCGACGACGCGTTCGGGCACACCGGGTTCACCGGTACGTCGATCTTTGTCAGTCCGTCACGCGAGCTGTTCTTCGTCCTGCTCACCAATCGGGTGAACTACGGGCGCGATGCATCCGTGATGCCCGACTACCGGGCGCGCTACCATGAGGCGGTGATAGGCGAAGCGGATCGGCGCTCCGTGCCCGGCGGTGAGGGAGGTGAACGGTGAGTCGAGGGGAGCACTTCAGCATCGGGCTCGAAAATCCGGATGCGCTCGCGGACCTGCCGCGCGGTGCACGCGTCGGGCTGCTCACGAACGACGCGGCGACCACCTCCCGGCTTGTCCCGGCTGTTGACGTGCTGTTTCGGTCGGTCAGACTCTGCGTGCTCTTCGGACCCGAGCACGGGATCCGCGGCGATGTTCAGGCGGGTGAGTCGGTCGGCTCTTCGGTGGACTTACGCACCGGCTTGCCGGTCTACAGCCTCTACGGCGAGTATCGGTCCCCCACGCCCGAGCAGCTTTCGCAGATCGACGTCCTGGTAGCCGACCTGCCCGACGTCGGATCGCGGTACTACACCTATCTGTCCACGCTGGGACACGTGATGGAGTCCTGCGCGGCAGCGCGTCTGCCTCTGGTCGTTCTGGACAGACCAAACCCGTTGGGTGGCACTGTCGTCGAAGGGTCGGTCCTTCGTCCGCAGTTCGCATCCTTCGTGGGCCGCTATCCGGTCCCTGCGCGGCACGGGCTGACCGTTGGTGAGTACGCCCGCTTCGTCAACGAAGCCGCCGGGATCGGTTGCGATCTGCGGGTAGTCCCCATGTCCGGATGGAACCGCACGCGCTACTTCGACGAATTGCCCCTGCACTGGGTGATGCCGTCGCCGAACCTGCCGACCCTCACGAGCGCGCTGCTGTACGTCGGGACCTGCCTGTTCGAAGGTACCAACGTGAGCGAGGGCCGTGGAACGACGCGGCCGTTCGAGCTGATCGGTGCCCCGTGGCTCGATCCCGACCGTGTGCTCGCTGCGATGGATCCCGGTGTGATGGACGGCACGCTGCTTCGCGAGTGCCGTTTCCGTCCCGTCGCGTCCAAGCACGCCGGTGAGCTATGCGCAGGGTTCCAGATTCACGTGAATGACCGCACTCGATTGCGACCCTACCGGGTTGCCGTAGCGCTTCTGGACGCGATCCGTCGCACCTGCAGCGACTTCCGGTTCCTGCCGCCGCCGACCGGCGGGAGGCGGTACTTCATCGATCTGCTATCGGGGGACGATGCGCTGCGCGATCCCGACTTCGAACTAGGAGCGTACCTGCGCCGCTGCGATCAGGAGAGCGTCGCGTTCGCCGCGTCGCGTCGCGGAGCGCTGCTCTATCCGGAAGAGGTCGTTCGGGATCCCTCTACCACCGCACCGTAGATTCGCGACGCGAACTCGTGGCGCGTGGGCGGCCGGCCGGCGGCGATCTGCCGCTCGGCGTCGTGGGCGATGCGTAGCACGGTGCGCGTTGCCCCGGGCAAGGCGTCGCCCGATAGAGACTCAAGCGCCCGGGCGGCCGCCTCCGCCGTCAGCGGAGAATCCGGGTCGATCCATGCCCGGTTCGCCCAACCCTCCGAACGGAAGCGCAGCCCAAGGATGCCGCGAACGCCGCACCAGTGCAGCGCGCGGTACGCGGGGTGGGTCGCCGGCGCGTCCATCGCCGGAACCAGGTACGCCCGGGAGTCGAGCAGTTCCGCCTGGAGCGATTCGATCCGCAGCGACTCGGGTTCGGTGTTCAGGTCGATGCAGAGGGCGGCCGCGGCTCCCGCGGCCTGGCCCAGCTGCATCACGACCGGCTGCAGTCTAGTGCACCCGTTGACCAACCCCGTGACGCCAATGCTCTTTTCGGTGACCAGTGCACCGCCGGCATCCTGTGGTACCATGACCCCGTAGGGGACGCAGAAGGCTGAGATCGGCGGGAACTCGATCCGGGGTGCCTGCGGATCGTTCGCCCGGTGGTGATCGAGCGGGTAGTCGCCAACCGCGACCGACGTCAGGCGCGCCGTGCTCTCGTTCGGGGCGGTCAGATCCGCGGTGGTCATCGTCGCGATCGCCCTGATCCTCCGAGCTTCACGGATGTAGGGAATCAGCGCGCAGGTTCCAGTCGGGTAGACAGTCGGAAGGCCGATGGCGTCGGGCCCGTAGGCGTCCACGAGCGCCCGCACCAGCCGCTTCGTTTTTTCGCGTCCAGCCGCCGTGACCTGTTCGCGCGTAGCGGGGTCCAGGTAGTCTCCGTAGCAGTCCTGCGTTGGCCAGTTGAGCATAAGCAGGTCATCGGGTAGCCGGCCGTAGTCGAGCAGTCGGTTCCAGGTGATCGGGGGATCGCCCAAGATCCTTTCGTACTCGTCGCCCGGAGCGAAGACCGGACCCGGCGACGCGTCGGCGAAGCCCGAAGGGGGCGCGCCGATCGTCGCGCACCAGGTGAAGTCCTGCGGATGAGGCAGCGCAACGTCGGGCGCCTGTGGTTCGCCGGTCTCATCGCGCGCTTCAAGCCCGACGCGCCAGGGCAGCCCGGCGGCAACCACCGCATCCCCGTACTCGTCGGCGAAAATCGTTATCTGCGCGCAGACGGTTCGTTCCTGCGATCCGTCTGCGCGAGCGAAGCGTGCCCCGGTGATCCGGTTGCCGGTTCGCGTAACTCCCGTGCAGCGCCACCCGAGCCGCAGTTCAACGGTGGGCAGGGCGTCGATCCAGGATCGGAGGATCTTCTGGCCGACGCGCGGATCGAACAGCGTATTGCTCACCCACCCGACCTCCAGCCGATCGGCGCCGCCGTAGTGCGCTCGCAGCGCCTCCCGGAACTCGCCCCAGAGACCCGATGGCAGCATGTTGTTCCCGTCGATCGCGCTCACCCCCGCTGCGGTCAGCATGCCGCCCACCCAGGGGGACGACTCGTACACCACGACGCGTCGACCCATCCGGCCCGCCTGGATCGCGGCACACGTTCCCGACGCCGAGGCCCCGACGATCAGGATCTCCGTCTGTTCATGCATCGCCCGACGACTCCAGGTACTCCCGGTACCGGTTGTAGAGATGGCCCGCCTGAAGGTAGGACGACTGCGGGCTCATGAAGTGCGAGAACTCGAAGGTGATCGCATCGCGAATCCCGACGCGCGCGGCGGTCTGGAGCTTGAGCAGGAGTTTCTCCCACTTGATCGGCAGGAACTTGATCGGCATGTCGCGGTCGAACGTTTCGGTATTCGTCCAGCACGACAGGCCGTGCCGGTCGGCGAGCCGCTTGTTCACGTCCAGGAACGCTCCCAGCTCGTGGAACCCCACGTGTCCGTCCTGGAACGCAACAATGTCGACGCTTCCGCGGATCGTGGAGAAGATCGCGTCCCACTCGCGCTCGTGCATCTCAACGGTGACGCCTCCCGCTCTGCTCGTCCGCGGGTCGCTTTGGTCGAGCGCCTTCGGGCCGTCGATGTAGGGGGAAATCATGACCGGTAGCGCGCCGGAGATCGACTTGCACTCGTCCCCCAGCCGTGCGTAGAGCTCCGCGATACCGTCAATGTTGCGGCTGCACTCCTGCGAAAGGTACCAGCCGCAGAACGCCGGAGACTCACCGTAGGCGCGCCATGCTTCTTCTATGACCCTTCGGTTGACGTCGAGCTCCTTCTGGTACTCCCGGTTCACCCAGTATCTGCCCGAGTCGTAGAGACCGAAGAAGAAGCGCATCGCGTGCCGTTCGCTGAGCTCAAGGAACATCCTCACCAGATCAACCGACGGTTCGAACGCGTGCTCGCTTCTGATGAGGCTCTCCGAAGGGTAGGTCAGCCAGTGGCGGTAGCCGCACCGGATCAGGACGACCGTGTCGATCCCGATTCCCCGCATGTGGGTGAAGTCCTGATCCCACTCCCGACGTCCCCAGTTCTGATGCGGAATGTCGTGGCTGATCTCGTCCAGGAAGGTCGCGCTAATGCGCATCATCTATTTCCCGGATCGCCTGATCGATGCCGGCCAAACTGTCGGCCAATCGCGACGGCCGGCTGCGCGCACGCCACAGCTGCGCCAGTCGCGCGCGCACCTCCAGAAGCTCTTCGCGGTGTTGTGCGACGTCGTCCGCGGCGGGCTTGGCCCCCGACCGCACTGCTCGCGCGAGCAGCACGCGGCGCGCCGCGGCACGGTTCATCAGGTTCGCGAGCGAGTACTCCTCCAGCGCCAGGGCTTCGAAGTCTGATCGGTCGTCACTATCCGATGGCGTCGAGCGCCACGATTGCTCGGCAGCGATCGCATCGGCGGACTCGATCTTCGCCCACAGCGTTGCGTCGTCCAGTGTCACCCCGTCGATCATCGGGCGCGCCTTCGAGAAGGCTTCGCCGAAGGTTCCTTCACCCGACAGACGCTCCAGCAGCGCATGGTAGGCCCAGTAGCCGTAGTCGTCGTCGCCGATCGCCTCTATGACCCGCGCGACGCGCGGCCCGCGGTCGCCGTAGGTGTGCGCCGCGAAGCGGCGAACGAACTCATCGGACTCTGGGCCCGCGACTCCGGAGAGATTCCACGAGCACGCCGCGCCGTAGGCGGCGCCGTGCAGACTCACGCCCAGAGTGTTCCGGTGTCCGCCATCGCCCCAGTCGGTGTTGAGTAGCCCCTCCGCACCCGATTCAACTGCGACCCCGGCGAACTCATGGATGTTGCGCATGCTCGTCCTCAGTCGCGTGCCGTGGCTCTGCCACCCGTGCGTGCCGGGGCAGCAGACGAGCGGGAGGCCGGCGTCGACGAACTCGCCCGTCCGAAGCACGCGCTCTCCGCCCGGCGTATACTCCCAGTTCAACAGCACGAGCTCGGGCGGCAGCGAGCCTATTATCTCCGGGTGCTTGAGCACGATGTCTCCCCAGAGGTTCATCCGCTTGCCGTGCGCTACCGACAGATCGCGGAGCTTCAGCACGAAGTCCAGGTAGACGCGCCCCAGGCCGGTCTCCTGCGCGCGCGTTCTGGACCGGCCCTGCCCGAGCTCCCACGGTTCGTCGCCGCACGCGTTGAAGTCGGTCGCAGAGAAGAGCGGTAGAAAATCCGCGTACATCTCCGCCACCAGCGCGATCGACCTGGGGTCGAGCGGGTTCAGCGTCGTTCCGCCAGGAAGGTCGCGGAAACCGGGGAGCTCGCCAAGATCCTCGTAGCCGGGCAGCATCAGGATCTTTTCGAAGTGTCCAAGACTCGTCAGCGACGGCACGAAGCTGACGTGGTGCAGACGGCAGTGCTCTTCGATCGCACAGATATCTTCGGGTGTGAACGGCGAGTAGCCGACGCCGATCGCCGGATGTCGGGCAAATGTGAAGACGTTCTCAACGTAGAGCTGCAGCTCGTTGATCTTCCACCGTGCGAGCCGCTCGACCAGCTGTCTGACCGTCTCCACGGTTGGGACCTTGCCTCTGCTGCAATCGAGGTAGAAGCCGCGTCTGACCAGATCTGGTTCGTCGCGGATCACGACGCACGGCAGCGATCGGCCGTGCATCGCGATGAGGTCGCGAAGCGTCTGCGTCGCGTAGTACGCCCCGACGGCGGTGGAGGAGGCGATCTCTATCCGCTCGGGCGTGATGATCAGGACGTATGCCTGTGGGTGGGTGATCGCAAGCTTCCGGTTGAAGACGACGGTGGCATCCGCCGTACTGGTGCTCCAGCGCGACGCGAACGGCAGCGGCCGCAGCGCGTCGATCAGCTGCAGACCCGGCAGCCGGTCCTGGGCGTGGATCGACGCGATCGTCGCGCCGTCGGGAAACGTGAATCTTCCCTGCTCCAGGGTAACGGTTCGTGGGGGAATCAGAAAGTCCATGCGATCTCCTCATCGTCAACGATAGGCGAGCTGCGGCGGTTTCGCAAGAGTCCGAAACACCACCGCGCCGCTACAAACGGTCGATCACGCTGACGCACTCGATGTACATCCGGGGGATGTGGAAGGGGCCTTTGAACATGTTGCCCTTGATCTCGCTCGATACCGTCCCGTCGCGGTGCAGGTAGCCGAACCACTCGCCGTGCTCCCGGTCGGGGAAGTGCGCGTGCGCCCACTCGTCGCACTGGCTGAACATGCGCGCGTACCGCTCCTTGCCGGTGAGGAGGTACGCGTAGAGCGACGCGATGATCGCTTCGCACTGCGGCCACCAGAACTTCATGTCGTGCCAGTACTCGGTCGCGGGGTGGTTGAGTACGTCGCGGTAGTAGATGATGCCGCCGTACTGCTCGTCCCAGCCCCAGCTCCACATCCAGTCCAGGATCGTCGTGCCCATGCGCACGAGCTGTTCGTCGTGGCCGCGGTGGAGCGCCTCGCGCAGGATGAACCACGCCGCTTCGATCGCGTGCCCCGGGTTGAGCAGGCGCCCTTCGAAGTGGTCCTCCAGCTTCCCGTCGGCGCTCATCTGCTCCAGAACCGCCTGATGCTCGCTCTTCATGAAGGCCCGTAGCTCATCGATGTAGCCGTCGATCTTCGCTGTCCACGCGGCGGCGCGTTCGGGATCGCAGTCGCGAAGCTCCTGCGCGACCGCAAGGAGGATCATCGGCAGCGCGAACCCTCGCGACGGGCGCGTCTGTTGGTTGAACTTCGGTTCCAGGAGCCCCGGTGTCGACCGGTACCGCTCCACCAGATCGAACAGCGCGCGCGCGCGGTCGAGATACCGCGGCTCGCCGGCGGCACGCGAGTAGGAGGCCATCGCCATGATCGCGAAGCACTCGCTGAACAGGTAGCGGCTGCGCTTGATGAGCGGTCTGCCCGCGCGGTCGACGCGGAAGAACATGCGTCCGTCGTCATCGAAGCAGTGGCGCTCAAGGAAATCGACGCCGCTCTTTGCCAGATCGAGCCACTCGTCGTTCGGATCGAGTCCGGAGTGAAGCGTCGACAGCACCCACGCGAACCGGCCCTGGAACCAGACCGGCTTGTCGCTCTCTATAAGCGTCCCGTCGCGGGCGAGCCCGGTCAGGTAGCCGCCGTGTTCGCCGTCGATCGCGTGTTCCGACCAGAACGGCAGAATCTGGCGATGCAGCTCATCCAGGTAGCGCTCGCGGACTGCAGCAGTGTCGATGAGACCCATGGTGCCCCCGCGCCATGATCGCCCATCGCCGCCGCGCTATCAACCCCTTTCGCATCGGCCAGCGTTCGTGCTACACTGATTCCACACCAAAAGGGGAGTACTCATGCAATATCGACCATACGGCTCGACGGGTCGCGATGTCTCCATGCTCGGATTCGGCGCTATGCGGCTGCCACAGAACGAAGACGGAACCTGCGACTACGACGCGTCGGTCCCGCTGCTGCGGCAGGGGATCGACGCCGGCATCAACTACATCGACACCGCTCGCGGGTACATCAGCGGCACCAGCGAGGTCGCGGTCGGGAAGGCGATCAAGGGCTACGACCGACGGAAGCTGTTCATCGTCACGAAGATACCGAGCAACGACATCAAGAACTCGGTCGGACGCGAGTGGCGACGCCAGCTCGAGGAGCAGCTTCGCCGGTTCGATATGGAGTACATCGATCTCATTCTCTTCCACGGCCTGAATTGGGCGAGCTTTGAAGAGCACGTCAGCAAGCCAGGCTACGCACTCGAAGCGGCTCGAAAGGCTCAAGCCGACGGGCTGGTCCGCCACGTCGGGTTCTCCAGCCACGACACCGCCGACGGGATCGTGAAGCTGATCGCGACCGGGGAGTTCGAGGGGATCCTGGTTCAGTACAACTTCCTGGACGATCACAACCGCCCCGCGATCGACGCCGCGCACGATGCGGGCCTGGGGGTGACGATCATGGGCCCGGTCGCCGGCGGGAGGTTGGGTGTTCCGGGATCGGTCGCGCTTCCCGGTCAGGGGATCGAGGCGCTTCGCCTGCCCGACCTGGCGCTGCGTTACGTCTGGAGTACGCCGGGGGTGAGCGTTGCGCTCTCCGGGATGAACGCCGCCGAGCAGATCGAGGAGAACGTCGCGTCGGCCGAAAGGACCGCTGTGATGACCGCCGCAGAGCAGTCGCAGATCGCCGCGATCCTGGAGAAGAACCGTCGCCTGACCGAGCTCTACTGCACCGCGTGCGGCTACTGCATGCCGTGTCCGAACGACGTCAACATCCCGGAGAACTTCCGCTACATGAACTGGCACCGCGTGTGGGGCCTCACCGCGGAGGCGAAGGACGCGTACGCGAAGTTCAGCGAAGAGGGCTTCCACGCGTCCTGGTCACCACAGAAGATCACCGGGCTGAATGCCGAGTACTGCATCCAGTGCGGAATCTGCGAGCCCAAGTGCCCGCAGAACATCCCGATCAGGAAGCAGATGAAGGAAGTCGCCGCGGCGCTCGGCGCGTAGCGTCGGGCGCGACCGCTACTGCGCGCGCGTTGACGTGTCCCAGTCGCGATACTCGATCGGGATCATCTCCCAGTAGTGGAGGTAGCCGAAGCCCGCGCCGTCGTCTGTCTCCAGCACCAGCCTATCCGCCTGAAGCAGGTTCTCAGCGACGCGCGTGACGCACCGACGTCCGCCGTCGATGAACGCTTCGACGACCGAGCGGTCGACGAAGACCCGGAACGAGATTGGTTGTTCGGCGGAACGCTCAGGATCCAGCCGAACCGGAATGCCCTCGGCGTGGAGTGTACTTGTCGCGCCGTCGAACTCGAGCGAAAAGAGAGGCCCTTCCTCACTCGAGAGACGGATCGCGGCGCGTCCGTGCGGGCCGATCCGCAGCGTGCCCTCGATCTCGACGCCCCGCACCGGTACGTCCCCGAGCTCCACTCGATTGGAGCGCAACACCTCCGGGGCCACGGTGCCGCCGCGAGTGCGCAGCGACCGGACCTCTTCGATCGGGGTCTGGATCAGGTCCCCATCGGTCGATATCCCGAGTTCGCGAGGTATGGAGAGGCAGCCGTTCCATCCGCGCCCCTTCGGGAATCCACGGATCCACGCGACAAGGATCACCCTTCCGTCCACCAGGAACGTGTTTGTCGCGTAGTACTCGGCGCTGTAGTCGACGATCCCGACCCGGTCGGGTGCGAAGCGATCGGGAGGATCGCCGTCGGCGCCGATCGCGTACCGCAGCGGGCCAAACGGTGAGACGATCAACACCCATCGCTCCCCGATCCGGAAGAGGTTGGGGCACTCGGCGAAGGTGACCTCTTCTTCGTAGAGATGAAGCGGCTGCACGTAGCTCCACCGGTCGAGCGACCGATCCTCCGCCCGGTAGAGCAGTACGGCCGCGCGATCCTGACCGTCGTGCGGGATCACCGCCGCGACAACCATGAAGTGGCGCCCGTCGTGTTCAAAGACGTATGGATCCCTCCAGTCCGCCCGGGTACCCGTCGGCGCGTCGGCGAGCGTCAGGGTCGGGGGCTCGCCCTTGTGCCACGACACCAGATCGGCAGTACCTACGGCGCTCCGCTGTGTGTGCGGGTGGGTCTCTCTGTCGGCCGATACGCTCGTGTAGAAGATCCGCGGCGGACCGTCTTCGGGCACGACCGCGCAACCGGAGTAGCAGAAGTGCTCGTACTCATCGCCATCGGGTGCGAGGGCGATCGGAAGGTGCTCCCACTCCGTGAAGTCGCGCGTCCGCGCGTGCCCCCAGTGAATAGACCCCCACGCGTCGCCGTACGGGTTGAGCTGGTAGAAGAGGTGGTAGTACCCATCCACGTAGATCGTACCGTTCGGATCGTTCATCCACCGAGAGCGCGGATGAAAGTGAAAGACCGGCCGCATAGGGTCGGCTTCCGCTCTGGGTCGAAGCTCATCAATCGAACGCTGTGCGCGTTCCAGCTTTGAGGTGTTCAAGCCGCCATCCTATGGCGAGCGTCTCCCACGGTCAACACGTGGACACCGAGCGGATACGCGCATTGGTTTGCCGCGCTCAGGTTGACAGAGGTCATGAGTACGTCGACCATCGGACCATGAGCACGATCCTTCCCAACGGCATCGACCTGCCCGATGAGTGGCCGCCGCGCGATCAGTCGCCGGCGACGTCTCAGCCGATGCGGGTGCCGTATCTGGAGCGGCCGCCGGCGGTCATTCCGATCGATGGGGGGCGGCAGCTGCTGGTCGATGACTTCCTGATCGAAGACTCGATGATGCCGCGCGCGTACCACTCCCCGGTCAAGCATCCCGGCAATCCTCTCCTCTTCCCCGAAACCCCCGACGAGCGCAACGCGGACATGCCACCTACGACGATCCCCAAGTGCGGTGGGGTTTGGTTCGATACTCAGGACCGGCTGTTCAAGATGTGGTACATGACCAGCTATCTGGGCGCGATGGCGTATGCGACCAGTCCCGACGGAATACACTGGGAGCGCCCCGAGTTGGACGTGGTGCCCGGCACCAACCTCGTCCTGCCGCGGGACACCCACCCCGATTCCGGTACGGTCTGGCTCGATCACGACGCGATCGACCGCGCCGAGCGCTACAAGTTTCTGATGCGCGAACCCAACACCCCGGAAGCAGGCGCGCACTTCGGGGCGCTCATGCTGACCTCCCCGGACGGCATCCTTTGGACCCGCAGGGGAACCACCGGTCCGATGGGCGATCGCAGCACCGTGTTCTACAATCCGTTCCGCAAGGTCTGGGTGCAGAGTATCCGCGGCGGCGAGCCCGGTCGCGGGCGATGCAGGCGCTACCATGAGCATCCGGAGTTTCTCTCTTCCGGCGACTGGCGGGAGGGAGAACCCGTATACTGGACCGCTGCCGACTGCATGGACCTGTGCGGCGATGCCCGTGCCGAGCTCTACAATCTGGACGCGGTCGCCTACGAGACCCTGATGGTGGGTTTCTACCAGATCCTCAAGGGCCCGCCGAATCACATCGGCGAACGGACCGGTCAGCCCAAGCTGACCGAACTGGTCCTTGCGACAAGTCGCGACGGCTTCCACTGGCATCGCGGCGATCGCAACGCGTTCATCGGCGCCCGGCGAGAGCCGGGATCTTGGGAGTACGGGTACGTCGAGTCGACCGGCGGGGTCATGCTGGTGGTCGGCGACGAACTGTGGTTCTACTACTCGGCGTACGGCGGCGACCCCGATCGGCTGGCCGGCAGCTGGCACGTCAACGGCATGTACGCCAACGGCGCGGTCGGTCTGGCCAAACTGCGGCGCGACGGCTTCGCCTCGCTCCAGGGCCGGTACCCCGGTGCACACATGACAACCCGGCCGCTGATCTTTGCCGGCGACCGCCTCTTCGTCAATGCGAGCACGGTCGGCTCGTGTCTCCGCGTTGCCTGCGTCGACGAGCACGGGAAGGACGTACCCGGGTTCTCCTGGGATGATTGCCACGGCTTCATCGGGAACGCCACGCAGGCGGAGATTCGTTGGAAGAACGACGCACGGCTCGGGAAGCTCGCCGGTCGGCCGATTCGGTTCCGCTTCCAGCTCGACCGCGGCGATCTCTACGCGTTCTGGGTCAGCGCGCGCGAAGACGGCGCATCGGGAGGCTACGTCGCCGCGGGTGGCCCCGCTTTTGCCGGCAACCGCGATCGCTGACACCGCGCCGCGTTTTTGTCCGGTTCATCAGTGAGGAGTGAGCGATGAAAGCCGATGACAGCTATCTGAATCCCCCCACGGTGATCGTGGATCCAGGCGCGGCGTACGCTGCGGCGACGCGCGCGTTCCAGGGAATACCGAGCCTCGCGTGCGGTCGCGACGGCCGCCTCTGGGCGGTCTGGTACGGCGGCGTTACGCCGGGTGAGGATGAGAACAACTACGTCATCCTTGCCGTCAGCGCGGACAACGGCGAGACCTGGTCGGATGAGAAGCTCGTGATCGACCCGGACGGACCGGTGCGCGCGTTCGATCCGGAGATCTGGCTCGCGCCGGACGGCATGCTCTGGCTCTTCTGGGCGCAGGGCCTGGACAAGCCGTCCAAGTTCGGGCCGAGCGGTGTCTGGGCGATGGCCGCCGTCGAAGCGGATGGGCCCACCGCCGCGTGGTCGTCGCCGCGTCGCCTGTGCGACGGCGTCATGATGTGTAAGCCCGTGGTCCTGTCGGGCGGTGAGTGGGCGCTGCCGGTCTCTTTCTGGGCGCGGCGCGACGCGGCCAGCGCAGGCATCGTGGTCTCACGCGACCGGGGCGCGACCTGGACCGAGCGTGGCGCGGTCGACGTGCCGCCTGAGATCCGCGACTTCGACGAGCACATGCTCGTCGAGCGTCGTGACGGTTCGCTCTGGATGTGGGTTCGCACGAAGTACGGTATCGGCGAGAGCGCATCGACCGACAGCGGACGCTCGTGGGGCGCGCTGACCCGGTCGGAGGTCCCGCACGTCAACAGCCGGTTCTTCATCCGCCGGCTCAGATCGGGCCGACTCCTGCTGGTGCGCCACGACCCGGAGAACGGCGACTTTGCCGACGGCGCATCCAGAGGAACCCGATCGCACCTGAAGGCCTTCGTCTCCAACGACGACGGCGAAACCTGGGGAGGGGGTCTGCTGCTGGATGATCGCCGCGGTGTCTCATACCCCGACGGCGATGAGTCTGAGGACGGCACGATCTGGATCGTGTACGACTACGACCGCACGGGAGCCCGCGAGATCCTCTTGGCGACTTTCCGCGAGGAGGATGCGCTGTCGGGTGATTCCGGCAGCGGGAGTGTGCGATTGCGGCGGCTGATCAGCGCGGCGCGACCGTGACCGTCGCGTCCCCACACGCCAGGACGAACGCCCTGAAGATTCGCCGCGCCGACTCGTCTGAGCCGACGAGCTGTTCGGGATGCCACTGGACGCCGACCAGAAACGGATGACCGCGATGCTCGATCGCCTCCGCCAAACCGTCGGCGGAACGCCCGACGATCTCAAATGGTGCGGGCACAGCCCGCACGGCCTGGTGGTGGATGCTGTTGACCGATATCGCCTCTTCTCCGACGATATCCGCCAGCCGACTGGACTCGGTCAGGCGTACCAACTGAACGATACCGGTCTCGCCGGCTTCGCGATCAGCGCCCGTCGGCCGCTTGTGCGGTAGTGCGTCGGGGACCTCGGACGGGATGTCCTCGATCAGCGTCCCGCCGGCCGCCACGGCGATCACCTGTATGCCGCGACAGACGCCCAGGAGCGGCCGACCGTCGGCCACGGCCCAGCGCGTGATCGTGATCTCGGCGCGGTCGCGGTTCGGTTCCACATCGCGAATCGTCGCGTGCCCGGCGCCGCCGTAGACCGCCGGGTCGATGTCGCCGCCGCCGGCGAGCAGAATCCCGCTCGTCATGTCGTAGAGATGCCGCAGCGATGGCTCGGGCAGGTCGAGCGGTATCAGGAACGGCACGCCGCCTGCCTGAACGATCGCCTTCGTGTACGCGACACTCTGTCCGTAGATCGCCGTCCCGTTGTACTTGACGCTGCGATCGTTTCGGCACGGAATGCCGATGATCGGCAGGGTAGTTGTAGTCGCCACGCCGCCCCCTCCGCGCAGGATCGGCGTCTGGCGGGCTGCTGTCAAGCGGGCGAACCTGTCATGGAGTCTTTGATCGTGAAGAGTGATTCGTGTGGCGAAATGGTAGCGTAGATCATGTCGAAACGGTAGCGTAGAATTCGCCGATGTGGTAGTGTAGGGTGTGAACCTGCAGCAGTACAGACCGCGGATTGTGGACGAAGAGCTCGACGAGCTTCTCATCGAGCTACCGGCGATCTCGCTCGAAGGTCCTCGCGGCGTAGGAAAGACCGCGACTGCGGAGCGCCGCGCCCGCACGGCGTACTACCTTGATGTGCCGGCGCAGACTGCCGTTGCGAGCGCGGATCCGACGCTCGTGCTCGCTGGCGACGCGCCGGTTCTGATCGACGAGTGGCAGCGGGAACCGGCCGTGTGGGACGCCGTGCGCAGGGCGGTAGATCGTGGGTGTGAACCCGGACGCTTTCTCCTCACCGGCTCCGCCGCACCAATCTCCGCGCCGAGCCATTCCGGAGCAGGGCGGATCGTGACGTTGAGGATGCGTCCGATGACGCTCGCCGAGCGTGGCGTGGAAGAGCCGACGGTGGGACTGGAAGGACTGCTTGCCGGCGCCGGTCGGCATGTCGCGGGTAAGACCGCTGTATCGCTACCCGACTATGTGGAGGAGATCGTTCGTTCGGGGTTTCCGGCAATCCGGGAGCTCACTGGGCGTGCTCGCAGACGTCAGCTGGACGGGTACCTCAGGCGCATCATCGATACCGATTTCCGGGATCAGGGCCATCCGGTTCGCAGACCGGAAGTTCTGACACGTTGGATGGAGGCGTACGCCGCTGCGACCGCCACAACTGCGTCCTTCGAGAAGGTTCGCGACGCGGCCACTGGTGGTGTCGCAGACAAACCGGCGAAGACGACCACCATGCCGTACCGCGACGTGCTGTCGAGTCTGATGATTCTGGATCCCGTCCCGGCATGGATACCTTCCGGTAACTGGCTGCATCGACTCGGTCAGTCTCCCAAGCACCATCTGGCCGATCCTGGGCTCGCGGCACGGGCGCTCGGACTCGATGCGGGCGCACTCCTCACCGGTGATCAACCTCGTACATCGGTACCGCGCGATGGTACGCTTCTCGGGCACCTGTTCGAGTCGCTGGTGACCCTCAGCGTGAGAGTGTTTGCGCAGAGGGTCGACGCCAGCGTAGGGCACCTCAGACTTCACAGCGGCCGGCGGGAAGTCGATCTCATCGTAGAGCGCGCCGATCGGCGAGTCGTCGCGTTGGAGGTCAAACTCGGCAACACGATTAACGACGATGACGTTGCTGGGCTCATCTGGCTTCGGGAACAGCTCGGTGAGGACCTGGTGGATGCTGTGGTGATACACACCGGTCCACGCGCGTACCGCCGGAAGGACGGAGTCGCAGTCGTCCCGGCCGCCCTCTTGGGCCCGTAGTCTGTCGGGCTGCTGTCAAGCGGGCGGCTTCGCGCGGTACCCGCCCGCCACCGTCGCCATCTGCTGCACCTCCAGCTTCATAGCGTCGGTGAGGCCGTTCGGGTCGCGGGTGCGGCTTGCAGTCGTCATCGGGAGCCCCTCGAGCGACAGCGCGTACTTCGCGTTCACCGGGTAGTACTGCCGCTCGATGACCGACGCGAGCCCCAGAAAGCCCTGGAGCCGCGCGGCGTGCTCGGGGTCGCTCCGGTGGTTCTCCACGAGATCGACGTAGAGATCCGGATGGAAGTTGGCCATCACCCCCGAGTAGCCCGCCGCGCCGCAGCGTAGCGACTCGAGCAGCGTAGCGGCGTTTGCGTTGAAGAGCTTGAAGTTCGAGCCCGACGCGATCCCGATCTTCTCGCGCATGTCATCAAGGTTGCAGCTCGTGTCCTTGAGGAACCCGAACCGGCCCGACTCCACGCCGTAGCGCATCACGCGCGACGAAATGAGTCGCTTGTACGGGAAGGGGCACTCGTAGAATCCCAGGAGGAGGTCGTCGGGTAGCGCCGCGACCAGTCGATCGAGCCTGCGCAGAAACACCTCGTCGTCCTCGTACTCCCGCGCCAGGCGGTTACTGATCAGCACGACCGCCTGCACCCCGGTATCCGCGATCCGCTTGACCTCGTCGATCTGGTCGTCGAGCGCTTCCGACACGTGCCCCGATGCGATCACCGGCACGCGCCCCGCTGCGGCGCGAACGCACGCCGCTGCGAGGCTGACCCGTTCGGCCAGGCTCAGGTGGAACATCTCGCTCGACTGGCAGACCGCGAAGAGCCCAGCGACTCGCCGGCCGATGTACCAGTCGACGAGCGCGTCGAGCGCGTCGTAGTCGATCTCACCGTCCGCCGTGAACGGCGTTACCATCGTGGGCCACACGCCGTCGTCTATGGATTTCGCTGACACAGGACCTCCTGATTCGTTCGGTGCCAGTGTAGACCGAAACTCGATCCGTGCAAATCCGGAGGTGAATGCCGGGAGCCGACAGCGGTGCACGTGGAGCGCACTGACGGGGTCGGAGATCGCGCACGTCACCAGTCGGTTCTTCGTCAGCCGGCTCAGATCCCGCCGGCTGTTGTTCGTGCGCCCGCGAACTCCTCGCGGGGATCTTCCATGATGAGGATGCGCTGTCGGGAGATACCGTATCGCAGACTGTCCGACCGCGGCGCGACGGTAGGCGAAACGCCGGGGAAGACCGTGGCCCTGGCAATCTCTACGGAGCCCGATGGCACGCTGGTCGCTTTCGGTAGCCATTCACCCGACGTCCGCAGGCATGTGAGCCACGCCCACGCAATCTGCCTGCAGGTGCTTAACGCTCGATGCGAGCGTCGCGTTGTGTCCTCCGCGGCACCCGCACCAGGCAGCCTCGGTAGTTGACTCTCCGCAGGAAGAGTAATACAGTAATAGTATAGACTATATGTTCAAATATGATCACGGTGTAGATCACGTCGCTGGTCTCACTTGCTGAGAGGTGCAATGCGCGA
>RECL01000044.1 GCA_007694025.1 Spirochaetaceae bacterium | reverse complement strand
AGCACCTCGGCGTGGACATCGATCCCCGGTCCCGCCGTTGCGTCGGTTTCGAGCGTCGCTGTAGCGCGCGAACCGGTGGCCAGGCGGACGCTGTCGTACCGGCCCTTTCCGTCGATCGATACGCCGGTCAGGCGCGGCGCACGGTGTGCGGGCCACGCTCCGGTCCACACGAAGTGCATCGCGTCGATCGCCTCGGTCTCTTTGCCGTCCTCGGTGAACAGGCCGTACCACGTCGGCGTGCGCTCCTGCTTCTGTCCCCAGAGGAAGACGTACGATCCCATGCAGCGCTCGGCGTCGCCTTCGATCGCCTGTCGGTAGCGTTCGACGATCGCGTCGGCCTTTTCGCTCGACGTCTGTTCGACCGGCGCGCCCCATTCGGTGCAGGGGACTTCCCAGTGGCCTGTCGCGCCCCACTCGGTGATCAGGTAGGGGCCGTCGTACCCGGCAGCCGCGATCCTCTCCTTCGCCGATCCAACGGTGCCGTACATCTGGACCGACAGGAAGTCCAGATCGGGCGCCCGCTCCTGGATGTCGGCGACCGTCTCCTTCCTGACCCCGGCGAGCATCGTCGTCGTCGGGTGGTTGCCGTCGACATCGTGGATGCGACGCGCGATCCCGTTCACCGCGCTCCAGACCGCGGGGTTGGTCGCGTTCAGGTTGAGCTCGTTTCCGATGCCCCAGCCAAGGAGCGCCGGATGATTCTTCAGTCCCAGAACCTCGCCGGTGATCCGGTCGAGCTGCGCGGCGACCGCCGCCTCATCGTCGTAGTCAAACCCGTGCCGCTCAAGCCCGACGCGGATGCCCATCAGTACCATCAGACCGGCCTTGTGCGCGGCGTCCAAAACCGAGTGGCCATCGCGGGTGCTCCACGTCCGGATAGAGTTAGCGCCGTGCGCGGCCAACCGGTCGATGCGCGGGCCGCTGCCACCGGCGCCGCGGACGAAGAACTCGGTTCCGTCGATGGAGAGACGGTATCTGCCGTTGGTCTTGCCGACCGCGACGTGGCGCGGTCCGGTGTTCGAGTTGGCTGGCCGGGCGGTGTTACGGCGATCAGCGGTGTTCATGCTCCCAGTGTACGGCACCCTCGAGGACGCGGCAACTCAGTCGAGATACGCCGCGTAGTCGGAGACCAGGAGGTGGAGCGGCTCCTCGTCCTCGATCAGCGCGGGGTAGCGGCCGCCGGCTTCCTTGAAGCGGTTATCCGACGAGTCGTCGTTGACGGTGCTCACTTCACCGACAAGGACGCGACCCCGGCCCTGTTCGCCATAGAAGCGGTGGTAGAGGTTCTGGTAGAGCGTGATGCTTTCCCCGGGATGAAGCACGACCGTCCCGCCGGCCGGTACCGTGCGGATGATCCCGTCGATACTGACGGTCACAGGGGCGTCGGAGAACTCCTCGTCGCCGTCGGCCATGAACAGCTCCAACACCAGGTTGCCGCCGCCGCGATTGATGATGTCTTCCATCTTGTTCCAGTGGAAGTGAAACGGCGTCTCCTGGTTTTCATCGACGATCATGATCTTTTCGGCGTAGGGCTTGGAGTACGCCAGGTTCGCGGCCGCGGGCCGGCCCGACGACAGACCGTTGCGGATCGCGAAGAGCAGGAGGCCGCGCTTTTCGTACTCTCCGCTGCCGAAGTCGGTCACGTCCCAGCCAAGCGCCGCGTTGACGATCTCCTCTGTATCCGAGCGTCCCTTCCAGTCGGCGGGGCCCCAGTGCGCCCATGCGGGAAGCCTGAATCCCATCGAGCTGAAGAACTCCTTCGCGTCAGAGAGGAGCCGGTTCACGTCGCTGCGTTTCATGCGGCCAGTATCGCGATTGCCGGCGTTTGCCGCAAGGAGCGGCCGCTGTTGCAATTACCCGCGTGGTGGCGCCGGCTGCCGTTCCGGGAGCGCAGCATCGGTTACCCGCCGCCCGGCACCCCGTGCTCGCGGCGGAAGCGAAGCGGGCTCGTACCGGTGAGCTTCTTGAACACGCGCGAGAAGTGGCTCTGGTCGGCGAAGCCGGTTTCGCTCGCGATGTCGACGATCTCCGTGCTGCCTTCGGCCAGGAGCTGTCGCGCGCGTTCGACGCGCATGCGGGCCAGGTGCTGCATGAACGTTTCGCCGGTCTCCTCGCGGAAGAGACGCGAAAAGTAGGCGCCGCTCAGGCGTACCGACGCGGCGACCTCGTCCAGGCCGATCCGTTCAGAGAGGTTCTCGCGGATGAAGCGCATCGCCTTCAGGATCACATCGCGGTGGCGCGCTTCGCGCACGTCGAAGACGAAACTCAGGAAGCGGTCGGTCATCCTGGCGAGCCACGCGCTGACCGTCTGCGCGTCGGTGAAGCCATGGATCTCACCGAGTGCCGAGTAGTTGAGGCCGAAGACGCTCTCCGGGTCGGCGCCACCGTCGAGAGCTGCGCGGCTGAGGAGCACGGTGAGTTCGAGCGCACGCGCCTTCAGCCGATCGACGTCCTCCCCGGTCGAATACCGGACCTGTGCGAGGAGTTCGGTCAGCACGAGGCGCGCGGCCTCGCGCTCCCCGGCCCTGGTGTGTTCAAGGAGCTCGCGCTCCTTCTGCGTCGGGTACGCGTGCTCGGTGTCACCGCCCATGGTCTTCAGGTGCTGAATGTAGACCGATATGTTCGCCTCGTGCGACATCCGGTCCTGCTCTTCGACGATGCGCTCAACGTCGGCCCCGCACGCCCACGATGCCGAGTAGAGGAGCTGCTCCGCAAGCGCGTGCGCGCGCGCCGGGGTGATGTGCGGGATCGAGTCCATCGCTCGCTCCGCCTTCGCTGCGTCGCGCGCGGAGAGCTCGTAGCGCGCCGCGATCTCATCGGCGACGTACTCGGCGGGGTCGATCAGCAGTACGGGGCCCGCGACGAACGCGCCGGCCATCACGCCGTCGGACAACAGCGGCGCGCTCAGATGCGTGAGCGACAGCGGGCAGAAGTAGGTGTAGCGCCCACCAAAACGCATCGCTTCGAAGCTGCCGTAGAGGTGTGCCTGCGTACAGTTGGTGACGCGGCCCGACGCCGCTTCGAGCGTCCGGCACAGGCCGCACCGGACCGGCCCGTCCATCCGGCGACCGTGGTGCACCGGGCGTCCGTCGGCGTCGATCACATGACACGGAATGCCGGTCGCGCTCTGGTAATGGCGCGCGACTTGCTCGGCACGGTCGAATGAGAATGATGACGTGCCGGTGGTGTCGGTGCGCGTGTTCAACGCGTCAGAGTAGAGAATAGAACAAAAAGCGTAAAGCGATGCAAGAACGCCGCGCCCGATCTGGGTATCTTGATTGCACATCCGACCAGGAGGAAAGAATGAACGGCAAAGAACTGATCACCCGCGCGATGCGTAACGAGGATCTCCCTCGTGCGCCGTGGGTTCCGTATACCGGTGTCCAGATCGCGACTCTCAAGGGCTACACCGCGACCGAGCTCCTGACCGACGCAGACAAGCTGTTCGAGTGCCTGGTTGAGGCGCGACGGCAGTACTCGCCCGACGGGATGCCGGTCGTATTCGATCTGCAGATCGAGGCCGAGGTGCTCGGGTGCGACCTGTTGTGGGCCGACGACGCGCCACCGACCGTGAAGAGCCACCCGCTCGCCGCAGACCCGACGGTGCCGACCAAACTGCCCACCGTAGGCGACGGTCGCGTCGGTCTGATCGTAGACGTGATGAAGCGCTTCAGACAGGTCGCCGCCGATACCGCGCTCTACGGGCTGTTCTGCGGGCCGTTCACGCTCGCGTCGCACCTGCGCGGGACCGACATCTTCATGGACATGTACGACGACCCCGACTACGTCACGCGACTCCTTGACTACTGCACCGACGTCGCGATCGCGATGGCAGATCACTACATCGCCGCCGGGATGGACGTTCTTGCGTCGGTCGACCCGCTTGTCTCTCAGATCTCTCCCGACACCTTCGAGCAGTTCATGAAGGCGCCGTACACGAGGCTGTTCACTGCGCTGCGCGAAAAAGGCGTCATGAGCTCGTTCTTCGTCTGCGGCGACGCGACGAAGAACATCGCCAAAATGTGCGAGACGGGCCCCGACAGCATCGGTATCGATGAGAACATCGACATGGTCGCCGCAAAACAGGTCACCGACACCTACAACGTCGTGATCAGCGGCAACATCCAGCTCACCGTCGTGATGCTCCTTGGTAACCAGATGGACGCGCAGAAGGCGGCGCTCGAGAAGATCGACGCGATGGGCACGCGGAACTTCATCCTTGCTCCCGGGTGCGACATGCCGTACGCGACGCCACCCGAGAACGTGATCGGCGTCGCGATGGCGGTGCAGGACCCGGCCGCCGCGCGCGCCCGGATCGAAGGCTACACGAAGGCCGACAGCGGCATCGACGTCGAGCTTCCCGACTACGCCAACCTCGACCATGTCCTGATCGAGGTGCTCACGATCGACTCGGCGACCTGCGCCGCGTGCGGTTACATGCGCGCCGCCGCCGACGACATGGAGAAGGAGTACGGGACGCGGGTCGAGATCGTCGAGCACAAGATCACGCAGCCGGAGAACATCGTCCGCCTGGGCAAGCTCGGCGTCCAGAACCTTCCGACGATCGTGATCAACGGCAAGCCCGCCTTCGTGTCGATCATTCCGACCCGCGACGAACTCTCGAAGGCCGTCGCCGCCGCGGCGAAGTAGGGCACCGCGTGACAGCGCGCCCGGACGGCGACCCGCAGGCCGTCGTCCCCGACGAGTCGATCGGTCTCACGCTCGTGACCGGCTTCCTGGGCGCGGGAAAGACCACGCTCGTCAACGCGCTCCTTCGCGCGCTCGCGGCGCACGGCTCCGCTCCGGCCGCCGGGCCGGCCGGTGGTGAAGCCCCGGCCGGGCGGGAAGCGCCGGCCGGGCGGCCCGAGATCGGCCTCCTCGTGAACGACTTCGGCACCGTCGTAGTCGATGGCGCGCTGATCACGTCGCACAACCGCGACGCCGCCCTCGAGATCTTCGAGGTCGCCGACGGGTCGATCTTCTGTACGTGCAAGTCGGCGTCGTTCGTCGCGGGGCTTCGGATGTTTGCCCGGCTCCGTCCGCGCCGACTCGTTGTGGAGGCGAGCGGGATGTCCGATCCGTCGGGCCTCACGCGGCTGCTTCGTGAGAACCGGCTCGCCGGCGACTACCGCGTCGACCGCACCGTCTGCGTCGTCGACGCGGTGCGCTACCCCAAACTCCGCGGCACGCTTCCGGCGCTCGACGCGCAGGTCGCGGCGGCCGATGTAGTGCTGATCAACAAGTCCGACCTGGTCGCGCAGGATGCGCTCACCGCGCTCGGCGATGCGATCGCGTCGGTGAACCCCGACGCACAGATACTCGTGACCAGCCACGCCGCGGTCGCGCCCGACGCGATCCTGGGCGGTCCGGGCGTGGATCGAAGCGGCGACCTGGTGTCGTGCTCGACCCCCGAAACCCGACCCGCCGCGCTTCAGCTTGAGATCGACGGCCCGACCCGCGCTGACGCCGACCGCTTCTTCCGGTCGATCCTGGACGATACCTACCGCATCAAGGGCTGGGCTCGCGTCGACGGACGATGGCGCTACGTCAGCGACAACAGCGGCCGGATCGAGTGGGACGACGCGCCAGGCCCGGATGATGCGCCTGGCGCGGACGACGCGCCGGGCGCCGACACCGTCGCCACGGGGGCCGGGGGCGTCGATCGGCCCCCCGTCGCCGGCGTTACCGTGATCTGCCCGACCGACCGTGCCGACGCGGTCGCCGCCGCGTGGCGTGCGTTCTGCGCGCGCGGGGCAGGGGAGGACGGCACCGATGAGTGACACCAACCGCCCCGCGCTCGTTCTGCTCGGCGGGTTTCTTGGGAGCGGCAAGACGACGCTGATGATGCGCATCGGCGAAGAGCTCTCTTCGCGCGGGATCGCGACCGCGGTGATCACGAACGACCAGGGCGAAAACCTTGTCGACACTGCGCACGCGCGCGAGCGGGGGCTTGCGGCGGCGGAGATTCCGGGTGGCTGCTTCTGCTGCAAGTTTGGCGACTTCGTCACCCATCTGAGCGAGATCCGCCGCACGGTTGCCCCGCGCGTGATCCTCGCCGAGCCGGTCGGTAGCTGCACCGATCTGACCGCAACCGTGCTGACCCCGCTCTCTCTTTATCACTCGGGACTCGCGCGGCTTGCCGCGTACATCGTCCTGGCCGACGGCCCGCGGCTGATCGGTGAGTACCGCCGGATGAACCTGGGTGCGCCTGTCACGCCGCGGGAGGTTCTGATCGCGCACCAGATCTGCGACGCGCGCCGGCTCGTCGTCACGAAGACCGATCTGCTGACCCCCGAAGAGGTGGCCGACGCGGTCGGATTCCTGCGCGGGCTCTCCCCCGATGCCCAGATCGTCACGTGCTCTGCCGTGTCGGGCGAGGGAATCGAACCGCTGATCGAATGGGTCACGACCGACGATGAGATCGAGCTTTCCGATTCGCCCGACCTCGACTACGACGTCTACGCCGCGGCCGAGGCGGAGATGGGGTGGTACAATGGGCGCGCGACGATCACCGCGCCTGCGGGCTTGCGGATCGACGACGCGACGACCGACCTCCTGCTCGGTCTGAAGGCCGAGTTTGGAGCGAACCTGATCCATGGGAAGGTGCTCTTTGTCTGCGAGTATGGTAGTCTGAAGGCGGGAGTCGTCGACGGACGGATCGGGATCGACTCGGGCTTAAGCTCGACCAATCCGGTCACGGAGGCCGGGCTCACGGTGAATGTGCGCGCCGCGGCGGCTCCGCGGGAGATCGACGCGACCGTCGGTCGGCTGATCGATGAGCTGTGCGACCGGGTCGGCGCGTCGGTCAGCGACTACATGCACCGCGCGATCGTGCCGGGAAGGCCGGTCCCGCAGCACCGCATCAGGAGGAACGATGGGAGTACGTGAAGAGAAACTTGAAGCACTCGGCTTCGCGGTCGACGCCGCGCCCAAGGCGGCCGGTCTCTACGATCCGGTGGTGATTGTCGGGAACACGTTCACGATGTCGGGTTCGGTCCCGATCGACGGCGGGCAGCCGCAGTTCGTTGGCAAGGTTCCGTCGGGCGTCAGCGTCGATGACGCGAAGCGAGCGGCGGCGCTCTGCGCGGCGAACCTGCTGCGCGTGTTCATCCGCGACGTCGGCCCGCTCGACCGGATCGAACGGATCGTCAAGATCACCGGCTTCGTGAACAGCGAGCCGACCTTCAGCGAGCAGCACGTCGTGATGAACGGCGCGTCGCAGCTCCTGCTCGACGTCCT
>RECL01000173.1 GCA_007694025.1 Spirochaetaceae bacterium | reverse complement strand
TCGGTCGTCTGCGCCGCGCGCTGGGTATTCGTTGTCATGCTGTCTCCTTTGAGCCTAACGTTGCGTCCGTTCCCACGGTTTACCGTGTCCGTCGCGCCGATCGTCGAATGGCGCGGCCACGTCTGGGTCGGTGATCACCGCGTAGCGGTGCGGACGTCGGAACGCGTTGCCCCACACGGTCTTCGCGCGGTAGTCGCGAAGCGCGTCGAGATCGAATGGGGCGAGGTAGACGCCTTCGGCGCCGCCGGCTTCGACGATGAGCCTGCCCGCCGCGTCGTACGCGATCGAGTGACCGTTGCAGTGCCCGTCGGGGTAGTTGGTCATCGCGAGTCCGACGGCGTTCTCAAACGCTCGTGCCTGGAACTGCCCGAGCCGCAGTTCCTCAAGCCCGCACGCGTTCGGTGTGATGATGATCTCCGCCCCCTTGAGCATCAGGACCCGAGCGCTCTCCGGATGTTCGCGGTCGTAGCAGATCATCGCCCCGATCTGGACCGGACCGACGGACGTATCGAGCGTGCCGACGTGGAAGTCGTCACCCGGGGCGCACGCCGCCTCCATCGGGAAGAAATCGCACGTATGGACCTTCGCGTACGTGAAGACAATCTCCCCGTGCCGGTCGACCAGCGTGACGCTGTTCCGGGGCACCGGATCCCACTCCTGGAGGTACGTGCACGCGATAGCCATGTCGAGCTCGACGGCGAGCCTGCGAAAGTGCGCCACGTAGTCACCATCGACCGGCTGCGCCTGCGCAATCCAGAGGTCACGCGCATCGGACCGACCGGCGTCAAATCCTTCGGTGTACCCGGTGCTCCAGATCTCGGGGAAGAGCGCCAGATCGGCGCCCATCGCTGCAGCCGTGCGGCAATACTCGACCGCCTTGTCGCGGTTTGCCCCCAGGTCGTTGGCGTGAGGGAGCATTTGTAGCAGCGCAATCGTGAATCGACGCACAGAGTCTCCATCGTCAGGCACCCGTCGGCATCGCGCTCGGCAGCACGCGCCGAAAACGACATGACCTGCACACGAATAGTAGTGTAGCATCGATCTCAGGGGCCTAGATAGAGGAACAATGCGGTATATATATGAAGAAAACGACTCATCGGCTCAATGGCTGGAACGTATCACTCCGGCGCTTCGAATCGCCGGCGCGGATCCTGGCCACACGCACTGGCTGGACCCGCGGCGGGTGATCTACGACCACGAACTGATGCTGATGGGGGCAGGCGGGAGGTACGCGTACGAGTTCGTCGATCCGGACGGCTCGACCACGGCACACGAGTGCACCGGCCCCTGCTTCATCATCATTCCGCCGGGGCTATGGCACACGTGCCGGGGGATAGAGTCAGACAAGGTTCGTCGGGCATGGCTCCACTTCGACTGGGTTCCGGCTCCGGATCAGCGCGGTACGCCGGTGCTGACGTACTGGCCCGCCCGACCGCGAGTCGACCGATACCGCCTGGCTCCGCCGTTCGTGCCGGGGCGCACGCTCGCCGGGCCGATCGCGAACGAGTCGATCGCATTCGACATCCACGCACGCGCGACCGACCGCTTCAACCATGGAACGCCGCGGATGCGTGCGACGGCGAAGGGACTGCTGTTGGAACTGTTGCTCTATCTCCTGTGGACATCGACGCCAGAAGACAGGACGCGCGACAACGCTCTCGGCGGAGCGGGCGCAATCCGGGCTGCGCTCGACGAGGTTTCGCTGATGCCGTTTTCGCGCTCCGAGTCGATTCGTGAGCGGCTCCGTCGACTTGGGCGAAGCTACGACCATCAGGCACGCCTGTTCCGGCGTGCGTACGGGGTCACGCCGCTCCAGTACGTCACCGCGCGCCGAATAGAGCGAGCGAAGAACCTGCTCCGCGACTCCGACGAATCGATCGCGTCGATTGGGCGCGCAATGGGCTTCGCCGACGTCGTCTACTTCAACCGCCTGTTCCGACGAGTCACGGGGGTGACCCCGGGATCGTATCGGAGATCGTTCGACGCCGACGCGCCGTCGATCCAGACGCCGCGCTGACTGAGAGCAACCCACCGATCGCCACAAGGACGATTGACAGTGCAACGAGCGCGCTCCATTCGAACGCGTCGTAGACCAGCGGGGCGGCGTAGGAGCCGAGCACGCCGCCGCTGTAGTACGAGCTGATGTAGAGACCGTTCGCGGCTCCTTCCCGCCCCGCCGAGCGCTCGTTCACGACGCCGGTCGACACCGAGTGAATCAGGAACATCGCACCACAGAAGACAAAGAGGGCGGCGAATAGCATGGCAACGCTGGTGAACAGCATCAGCGCGATGGAGAACACCATCAGTAGAAACGCGATTGCCAGCGCCCGGGCGCGACCTCCGGCTATCGCAACTACTCGGTGCGACCAGATCGAAGTCACGATCCCCATCACGTAGCCCGCGTATACGACGCCCGACAGCCACTCACCACTCGCGGTCGCGATGTTAAGAGTGCGGAACGGCAGGACGTTCAGTGTGCCCGAAAACACAAAGAAGAGCAGGAAGACGCTCGCAAAAACCCGGACCGGCGCCGACCCGGACGATCGCGCGGGCTGAGCGATGGGCCGACCGGGTGAGCGCGTCATCGCGTCACCGGTGCCCACGTTCAGCGCGCCCAGCACCAGCGCACACACCGCGACGCCCGCAAAGAAAAACCTCCAGTCGCCCATCGCGGCCGAAGCGCTCGCAAGCATCCGCCCGCCGAACCCGCCGACGATCGTCGCCGCGACGTAGTAGCCGAGCCTGCGGCCGACGGTACCGGATGCGGACGTCATTGCGATCTGCGCAGTAACAGCGGTCAGGATAAGTGGGAACATGAGCCCCTGCACCAGACGAGCTGCGAGCAGAGTCTCGTACCGAATGGCGACCACGAACACCCCGATCGCGACCGACAACACGAGCAGCCCAACTCCCATCAGTCGGCGCGGGTTGACGACCGACAGCACCAACCCGGCAAGCACCGGCCCAAGGGTAAGCGGAAGCATCGCGACGGTTACGATCAGCCCAGCGCCCGCGGTCGTCAGTGCGTACCGCTCGCGGAAGAACGGAAGCAGCGGCTGAGGTCCATAGAGCGTGAAGTAGCACAGAACGGTCGCCGCAAGCATGACGGCCAGTTCTGCGTGTCGGCTGCGCTGCGCGATCTGACTATCCTTTCACGCTACCGAGTACGATTCCCTTCGCGAAGTACTTCTGCAGGAACGGATACACCATCAGGATCGGGATCATCGCGACGAAGATCTGCGCCGATGAGATCGTCCGGTTCGACAGCTGCGACAACCGCTCCACATCGTCGAGGCTGCGTACCTCAAACGTCATGTCGATCAGGATTCCGCGCAGGTAGCTCTGCAGCGGGTAGAGCCGAGCGCTACGCAGGAACACGATCGCCATGAACCACTCGTTCCAGTGGTACACCATCACGAACAACCCGATCGTCGCGAGCGCGGGCTTGCTCAAGGGGAGCACAATCCGCCACAGCGTCGTCAGGTGTCCGGCTCCGTCGATGAACGCCGCCTCTTCGAGCGACTTCGGCAGCTGCCGGAAGAAGTTCAACAGCAGGATCACGTTGTACACCGGCACCGCCTGCGGCAGGATCAGCGCCCAGATCGTGTCCAGAATCCCCGTGAACCGTACCACCAGAAAGGTCGGGATCAACCCCCCTCCAAACAACATGGTGATCAGGATGAACACGACGTACCCGAAGCGCCCCGGAAACTCGTCCTTGGTGCGCGACAGCGGATACGCGGTAAGCACGATCAGCATCATGTTCACCGTCCCGCCGAGCAGGATCCGGTAGACGCTCACGAGCATCGCCCGCCAGAACGCCGCGGTGTTCACGATGTGCTCGTAGGCGACCAGCGTCACGTCGGCCGGCCACAGGAACACCCGCCCGGCAGCGATCGCCCGCTCGCTGCTGAAGCTCATCGCCAGGATGTTGATCATCGGCGCGATGCACACGAACGCCATCAGCGCCATCAGTATGGTGTTGAACACCCGGAACGTCTTGTACGCCGGAGAGTCGTTGAGCACCCGGTTCATGCTCTTCGTCGCCGACGTCTTCTTCACCGGCGGCCTCGGGGCCGGCTGCATCGCTTCGCTCGTTACGCTTGCCATCCGTGCCTCCCCCTAGAACAGCCGGTACCCGGCAAACCGCTTCGCAAGCCAGTACGACGTCGATATGAAGAACAGCGCCACCACCGACTTGAACAACCCGACCGCGGTCGCCACCGAGTACTGCGGCGTCATCGACTCGAAGGTCAGCCGGTAGATGTACGTGTCGATGATGTCCCCGGTCTCGTAGACCTGCACGTTGTACAGGTTGAAGATCTGGTCAAACCCCGCGTTCAGCACGTTCTGCAGCGCCAGCACCAGCGTCAGCACCATGATGATCGACATCCCCGGCAGCGTGATGTGCTTCGTCTGCTGCCACCGCCCCGCACCGTCGACCACCGCCGCTTCGTAGAGATTCGGATCGATCCCCGCGATCGACGCCAGATACACGATCGTCCCGAACCCGAACCCTTTCCAGATGTCGGTCACGATCACGACCGGGCGGAACCATTGATTGCTCTGCAGAAACGGGATCGGGGCCACGTTGAAGATATCCTGCACCAGCTGATTGACGACACCGTCGCTCAGCAGCAGCTGCCGGATGATCCCGCCCATGATGACCCACGACACAAAGTGCGGGATGTAGATGATCGTCTGCACCGACCGCTTCACCCACGACTGGCGCACTTCGTTCAGCAGGAGCGCCACGATGATCGGAACCACCCACCCGGTGGAGATCTTCCACGCGGCGATGATCACCGTGTTACGGAACGCGCGCATCGGAGAGCCCATGCTGAACAACCGCCTGAAGTTCGCGAATCCTACCCAATCAGAGTCGAAGAACGCGCGCAGCCCAAGATAGACGTCGAAGTCCTGGAACGCGATCACGTTGCCGGTGATCGGCAGGTACTGATAGATGAACAGCAGCACCACCGTCGGGATCATCATCAGGTGCAGCGGTACCGTACTCAACCGGTTCGGCTTGCGCTTTCCCAGCGCGAACAGCCGCCGTGTGCGATCCTTGAGTTGAGCGTCTAGAACGTCGGTGGACATGGGCACCTCCAAAAAAAGACGCCGGGTGCACGCGGTCGCGTACACCCGGCGTACGGTCTCATTCTACCACGGAATACCTACCGCGTGCGGTGCCACTCGTTGACCTGTTCGGTCCACTCGCGTCCGCCGTTGTTCTCCCAGTAGCGCAGCCACTGATTCCAACCGGCGTCAAGGTCGAGCTCGCCGACGATCATCTGGATAAAGAGCTCATCGCGCATGCTGCGCAGGTCTCCCGCAAACTGCGCCTGCGCGCGCGTCGGAGCTCCCTGGAATGCGTCGACCAGGACGTGTCCGCCCTCGAGCATGAACCAGTTGAGCCACATGCTTCCGTTCGGCCCGAAGGTCTTGTAGTTGCCGTAGGGTCCGTCGTTTCCGACCTGCAAAGCCTGGCCACTCATCCATTCCCGCGCGCCATTGTAGTACCCCATCGCCTCCGGGTTCAGCTGAGACGGATCACCAGTCTCGATCGCCCGGGTGACCGCGCGTGCGAGCACCGGGTTCGTGTCGCGCGCGTGCGCGGCAAAGAAGTCATTCCAGTAGAAGAACGAACTCACGCGGCCACCGTCCGGCGTCACGATCGTGTGGAAGTTTCCGTCCGCTGTGGCAGGATTCGTCGTCTTCATGTAATGCAGGTTGTAGAGCTTCACGAGCGCCTCGGGATTGCCGAAGCTGCTGTTCATCGCGTTGATGCTGGTTACCTGCGCGGTGACAGGACGCTTCATATAGTCACCGTTCGCCGCACGGGGATAGTTGTGCTCCCAGACCATTCCCGGGTTCTCCATCACCGTCTGCGTGACCGCCCCCCAGTTGTGCCACCACTCCGCACCGAACGCCGCGCCGACGCGACCGCGAGCGATCTCATCCGGAGCCTCGCTCCACGCGCCAAAGACGGGCCACTCGGGGCTCATCACGCCGTCGGCCTGCAACTGACGCAATGCGCGAAGCGCCTCCTTCGTCTGCGGCGTCAATGCGCCAAAGACCAACCGTCCGCCGTCGTTGACCCAGATGTTCGGGTACGACTGATGGAGCGCGAAGAACGGCTCAAGCGGCGCGCCACCACCAAGGAAGGCGGCGGATGCCAGCAGTCCGTACGTGTCGCGTCGACCGCTGCGATTCGGATCCTCGTTCGTGAACGCGTAGAGAACATCGATCAGCTCATCGTAGGTGGTCGGCATCGACCGGCCGACGTTCGCAAGCCAGTCGTTGCGCGCCGCGAAGAGCAGTCCGGACATGATCGACGGTCCTTCGCCCCAGCCGTAGATCTCGCCGTTGATCGTCATCATCTGCCGGTTGATCCCTTCCCCAAAGTCAAGGTACTTCCTGACCTGGCCGACGTCGTACTGCTCGAGCAGCGCGTTCATCGGTGCGAGCCGACCCACGCGCGCCAGGCTGTAGTACTGCTCCAGATTGAGCTTGGTCAGCAGATCCGGGAAGTCGCCAGCCGCAAGGCTCGTGTTGATCTTCGCGGCGAACTCGTTCGACGGCGCGGTCCACACATACTGGAAGCGAATCCCGAGCTCCCTTTCGATCGCCCTGGTCCAGATATTGTCTTCGAACGACTGACCATCGGTATACGTCCGGTTGCTCAGTCCGCGCCACGTCGTGATCGTCAGCGGTGGAGTGTACGGATCAAGCGGACCGCCGACCGGACGTGCCGCGGCGGTGGTCTGCTGGGCACCACTGGCGAATACTGCGCTCGCCGTGATCACCAGAGCCACAGTCACAAATAGAGACCTCTTCATGTGAACCTCCTCGATGAAGATTCGCCATTGTAAGCCCGCTCCTCATAGCCGTCAATGTTTTTCGTCACCTTGCAAGTATCTTGCAGGTATTTGTTGCAGAACGCGACAGATCGAGGTACGATGGACCACAGGAACAGGCAGTAGATGAGAGCCAAACCAGGACTGAAGATAATTGCCGAACGTGCGGGCGTATCGGTCGCGACCGTCTCGCGCGTGCTGAACGATCGCCCCGAAGTGAACCAGGCGACCCGCGAGCGCGTTCTGAGGCACGCGGCGGATGTCGAACATGAGACGCATCAGAACCGTCCATCGACCACAAGCACCCTGAAGATCGGCTTCGTCAACGACTACCGTCGCTTCAGACTCGACTCGGTGTACGTCGGGGGACTTCTGACCGGCGTTCACGCCGCCGCGTTGGGACACTCGTACAGCGTCGCGCTTGTCGACAGCGACCTGATCGAGCGCGAGATACGGT
>RECL01000115.1 GCA_007694025.1 Spirochaetaceae bacterium | reverse complement strand
AGGTGGCTGTCCGAGTAGAACCACGCATCCTTGAGGTCCGCGCCGATCGACGCCGCAAGAGAGTCCACGCGGCGTCGCTTCTCATCGCCCAGGCAGGGCCCGCCCTCCAGGAGACCGGTCGCAAGGCCGTCGCGAAACTCCAGGTTCGTCGCGATCAGGTGCTCCGCGTTCAGGTGCACTGCAAGCGGCGCGACGATCAGCTCCAGGCTCGACGTCGCAAGGACGATCGTGTCGCCGGCGTCGCGGTGGCGATCGATCGCGCTGCGTGCCGCGTCGATGATGTCGGCGGACACGCGGCGGTGGTAGCAGTCGACGGCCACGGCGACCAGGTCGTCGCGGCAGCATCCTTCGAGCCTGCCGAGCGCCGCGATCGCGCGCTCGATGTTGATCTTGCCCGCGCGGTAGCGCAGGTAGTGGTACGGAAGCGACAGGAGGCTGCCGGCCGAAAAGAGCCCGTGGCGGATCCCGCACTGCACCAGCCTGCGCCCGGTCGACCGACGCGTGATCGTGTGGTCGACGTCGAAGATCGCGAGTCGGACCACTACCGGTGCTCGCCTTGTCGGTGCGGGCGGCCGTCGGCCTGGCCGTCGTTGGCGAGGTCGTCATCCGCGGTCGACAGCTGCGCGCCGGCCGCGGACAGGAGGTCGTAGAATCCGGGGAAGGTGATCGACGCGACCTGTGCACGGGTCACGCTCACCGGGGCGTCTGAAAAGAGCCCCGCGACCGCCGCTGCCATCGCGACGCGATGGTCGCCCGCGCTGTCGACCGTGCCGCCCTTCAGCCTGACCGGATGCACGATCAGCCCGTCGGGGAGCTCCTGTGCGCGTCCGCCAAGCGCGGCGATGACGGCTGCCATCACCGCGATCCGGTCGGTCTCCTTCTCCCGCGCCTGCGGCACGTTGACCAGGTGCAGCTCTTGCGAGCACGTGGTGCCCAGGAGCGCGAGCGCCGGCAGCGCGTCGGGCGTCGCGTTGAGGTCGATCGTGCCGCCTGAGAGCCGCTTGGGCCCGCTGATCCGGATGGAATCGGCGCCGGTGCTAACGCGAGCGCCGAGCTGTTCGACCATCGCGATCACCGCCTTGTCGCCCTGGCTGTCGGCCATATCGAGGCCGACGAGTTCGACGTCGGAGCCGGTCGCGGCCGCCGCGGCGATGAAGAACGTTGCAGACGAAAAGTCACCCGGCACCGGCGCGTCGTACGAGGTGTAGCGCTGTCCGCCTGGAACCGTGAAGCGGCGGTACGCGTCGCGCTCGTACGCGATTTGCTGCCGGTCGAGCCAGCTCAGCGTGAGGTCGACGTAGGGACGCTCGTTGAGAAGCGGCACGTCGATGTCGATTCCTCCTTCCGACAACGGCGCGGCCAGGAGCAGGCTTGACAGGTACTGGCTGGTCGGGCACGCGATCGACATCTGTGGCCGATGGCCGGCCTGGCCCGTGGCGCCGATCGGACCGGTGACGGTCAGCGGCACGCAGTCGCCGTTCTCCCGGTCGACGCTCGCACCCGACGCTTCGAGCGCTGTCAGAAGCGGGCCGGCCGGGCGCCTGCGCAGCTGCTCATCGCCGTCGAACCGGACCGGAAAGCTTTGCAGCGCCGCAACGCTCAGCATCAGGTAGAGCGTCGTGCCGGAGTTCGCGCAGTCGATCGTCCCCGCGGGGGCCTTCAGGCGCGGACCGCGGCCGTTCACGCGGATCGCGTCGTCGCTCTTGCCGGCGCGGTCGGTAGTGTCGACGCCGTCGGTAATGCCGACGCCCATCGCGCGCAGCGCGTCGATGCACGCGGCGGTGTCGGCCGATCGCAGCGGCCGGCCGATCGTGCTCTCACCGTCTGCGAGCGCGGCGATCAGGAGCGCGCGGATCGTGTGCGACTTGCTTCCCGGAATCGGGATCGCGCCTGAGATCTTTCCAGGGGATACGGTGACCGTCACCGGGGAAGAGTAGCAGATTCATGCGGTGCGGTAAACTTCCGCGCGGTATACTCGACAATGAAAGTCATGGCCATACACCGTTCGATTCGCGCTCGCATTCGTGTTCTCTCGCTCGCCGCGCTCACGGCGCTCCTTGCTCTGGTCGCGCTCACGCCGATTGGCGCGCTCGCGGTCAACAACCCGGTCTTTGACTACAGCCTTGACCTGCCGATCGGCTGGGTCCAGGCCGACAATACCGACCCGGCGCACATCGGCTTCTTCTCACCGAACGCCGACGCGATGATCCAGGTCATCGCGATCGAGACCGAGGGCCGCCGAAGCGGCGTCGCAATCGCCGAATCGATGCTCCACACGATGGACGCCGAAGGAGAGCCGGTCGCTTTCAGCTTCCAGGGGTACCCGGCCGCGCTGTCGGACATACGCTTCGTGACCAGCGGGATGCCCGCGCGCGGCTACCTGGTCACGATCAGCATCGACGGTACCGAGTTCGTGCTCCTGGCGTTCGCGATCGACGATTCGGCGGCGCCGCGCGGGTCGGCCCGCACCGCACCCGGTGCTGCGTCGGCAAGCGCGTACGACGCCGCGCACGACCACCTGCTGAGCGCGATCGACAGCTTCGCGATCGGAGGGGCGGGGCGTCTGGCTCCAGGGCCGATCAGCCAGTTCTTCCACCCGTTTCCGGCGCCCGCGGATGCCGCGCGCGCGGCGCAGCTCGGCTTCTTCGACGTCCCGATCCCCTTCGCGGTCGACCCGAACGAGCTCGACGCGACCGCGGTCCTGGTCGAGCGCGAGGCGCGCCTCCTGGCGCCGTACGGCGCGCTCGACTCGCAGACCGCGTACCAGGCGTGGCGGCGCTACTTCCGGATGATCTACCGCGATAACTTCCTTCGCCTTGAGGGTGTTGCCGCGGGGATCGACGCGGTCCTCGCGTCGCGCGGGACGCCGCGCGTCGACTATCCGCGCGAGATTCTGAGGTGGCTTCAGAGCTTCGACTACAGCCGCGCCGGCGGTGTCTCCGACTTCCTGCCGCCGCTTCTCTGCCTGGTCGGCCGGGAGGGCGACTGCGACAGCCTTGCGATGACCTACGTGATCATCCTGCACCACCTGGGCTTCGACTCGATCCTGATGGTCAGCGACCGGTACGCGCACGCGGTCGCCGCGGTCGACGTGCACGGCCCCGGCGCGCGCTTCGAGTTCGAGGGCCGACGCTGGCTCATCGCGGAGCTCACCGCGCAGGTCGAGATCGGCCAGATCGCCGCATCGATGGCCGACCCGGCCGGCTGGATCGGCGTTCGCCTGCGACTGGTGCCGATCGAAGCTCCGGCAGAGCAGCCGCGCGGCTGAGCATCGCGACAGGACACCGGCGCGGTGGCGTTATTCGGTGGCGCTATTAAAACTTATGTGCTAAGATATACTTTATGAGGCCGCTGACGGCGATCAAACTCATGATTCCTGTCCTGCTGTTCGCCTCCGGGGCAATCGTCGCGGTAGCCGTCGCGTTCCTGAACGCGGGCTGGCTTCGGGTCGTGGCGGTTGCGATCGCGTGGTGGTTCTGCTGCGGCGCCGTGATGCAGCTGGTCGACTACCCGCGCAAGCGCTCGGTCTACCGGCGACTGGTGCCGCAGCGCGCGGCGGTCCTGCGCGGCCGCGCTCCCGCCGATCTGCGGTCGACCCTCTGCGGGCGGTGCATAATCTGGGCGCTACACGACGAGCCGCGGGTGACCGGCGCGTCGTCTGGAGTGAGAGAAGGAGAGGAGTACGCATGAAGAAGCAGTTCGCGTTTACCGGGCAGGGAGGCGAGTATTTCAGCCTTATCCTTGTCCAGGGGTTGCTGACCGCGATCACCTTTGGGATCTATTTCCCCTGGGCGTTCGTGAAGATCCGCAGCTACCTGTTCGACCATCTGACGCTGGACGGCAAGCCGTTCAGCTTTTCGGCCACCGGGGGTGAGGTGTTCAGCCTCTTCCTGGGCCAGTATCTGCTGGCGATGATCACGTTCGGCATCTACGCTCCGTGGGCGCTGGTCCGGATCGCCCGCTACATGTACGAAAAGACCAGTTACGACGGCAAGAGCTTCGAGTACACCGCGCTGGGCGGCGAGTACTTCAGCCTGCTCTTCGTGCAGGGGCTGCTGATCAGCATCACGCTGGGCATCTACACGCCGTGGGCGATCGTGAAGATCTACCGCTTCCAGCTCGAACGGTCGAGCTACGACGGCAAGTTCTTCAGCTTCGCCGCCGACGGCGGTCAGTACTTCAGCCTGCTCTTCGTGCAGGGGCTTCTGACGCTCATCACGTTCGGCATCTACGCGCCGTGGGCGATGGCGAAGATCTACGGCTACCTGGGCGGCAACGTCGGCTACGGCGGAGAGCTTGTCGCGCGGGTCGAGCTGGAGGGCGGCAAGCTCTTCAGCCTCTTCCTGAAGGGCTACCTGCTGGGTGCGATCACCCTCGGTATCTACTTCGCGTGGTTCCAGATGGAACTCTACCGCTACTACGCCGAGTGCGCGTCGTTCGAACCCGCCGCAGCGGCGGCCTGATCCCGATCCGACGATAGACGAGGCCCGGCGTCACCCCCGGGCCGACGGCTTCACCCCCGGGCCGACGGCTTCATCCCCGGGCCGGCGGCGTCATCCCCGGGCCGGCGGCGTCATCCCCGGGCCGGCGGCGTCACCTCAAGTGGAAGCTTACGGCGTGTGCTGCTATAATCGGGTCAGGGTGATCCGATGGGTGCGCCACAGTTCAACGTAGCAACGTACACGTACGCCGACTATCTCAGCTGGGACGATGGCGAGCGGTACGAGCTCATCGACGGCGTCGTCTACAACATGAGCCCCGCGCCGACGCGCAGGCACCAGCAGGTGCTGGGGAAGCTCTTCCAGGCCGTTGCCGGCATCACAGATCGTGGTCGCTGTGAGACCTACGTCGCTCCGTTCGACGTCCGGTTCACTGCCGACGAGTCGACCGACACGGTCGTGCAGCCCGATATCTCGGTCTACTGTGATCCTGGCGCGCTTGACGAGCGCGGCGCGATAGGCGCTCCCGATCTGGTGATCGAGATTCTCAGCCCGTCAACGAGTCACAAGGACATGACGCAGAAGCTCGCGCTCTACGAGGAGCGCGGCGTACGCGAGTACTGGGTCGTCAACGCCGACGCGAGGTGGGTCATGGTCTACCGCCGCGGCGACGACGCGCGCTACCGCAAGCCCGACTACTACCGCGTCGGGGAGTCGGTGAGAAGCGACGTCTTAGGCGGAGCCGAGATCGAGCTGGCCGGCTGGCTGTAGATCGACGGTGTCAGGTCAAGGCGATGCGCTCAGGCATCCACCCATTCCGAGAACGAGGGGAGATCGGGATCCTCGTGGAGCACCATCCCGCCGGTGATGTCCGCGAACACATCGCGAACATCCCGGGATCGCGAATAGGGGCGCACGACGACGCACGGGTGTCCATGGTCGCTGACGACCACTTCCTCGCCGGTCGACTCCACGGTTCGCATGATCTCCAGCGCGCGAGCCTTGAACGCGCTCTTGGACAGCGTCTTCATGGAGCCAATGTGACCGCTATTGTGACTACTATCAAGCGCAACCAGTCGACCCGGCTGCTCGTGGTGCAGGACCGCCGCGCGTAAGCCTTCAGAAGCAGTCAGATTCCCGCAGATTCCTGTCGAACAAAGAAGAAAGGTGTATAATCGGTAGGAGCGGGGAATAGCGAGGGGCACCATGAAGACATCCGTACGACTACTCATTCTGGGCACGCTGGTGGCACTGCTGGCGAGCTGCCCGATGCCGTTTACCGGTGGCGTTCGCGGCGGCGACGCACCGGCGGCGACCTTCTCGCTGCCGGGCGACCAGTCTACCGACGTCCGACGCGTCGCCGAAGGCGAGTTCACGTTTGAAACGCTCCTTCCGGTCCAGCTCAGTCTCGCGGTCGACCTCTACGCGATCGACGAAGATGGCGCGCTGCTTCCCGATCCGTTGCCCACCGGCGACACAAACGTAATCGTCCGGCTTGAGTCGCGTTCCGGATCGGCGCATTACACCGGGCGCCTGCGCGATGACGGAACGCTCGACGCGACGGTCTACCTGCCGTCCGCTGCCTCCGACGTCGTGATGACGCTGAGCGCTCCCGGGTTCGACTCGCGCACCGTGACGATCCCGCAGATGGTCCGTTATTCACGGATCGAGCGGCGCATGGCGATGCGCCAGAGCTCGTGGGCCACGGGCGTTGCCCGGTCGATCTCCGGGCTCATCGACTCCGACGGCGACGGGGTTCCCGACGTCTACGACGCATTCCCGAACGACCCGAACGCCGCGTTCGTGCAGAACGTCCCGGCCGACGGCAACCTGACGATCGCCTTCGAAGACCTCTTCGGCCGCGCAAACGCGGGCGACGCCGATTACAACGACTTCATCGCATCGTACCGCATCCAGGAGATCTCAAACGCCGACGGCTACATAACGAGCATCCGCGTCGACGCGACGGCGGTTGTGAAGCTGGCGGGGTACAACCACCGCTTCGGCATCAGGATCGACCGGTTCGACGGTGTCGCGACTCTGGAGCGCGAGTACATCGATTTCGATGGCGCGACGCGCACCCAAACCGTGGCCAGCGCGTCGGGTCCGGTCGAAGTCGAATTGTTCGAAAACTCGGCGACCGCGGTCGGCAAGTCGGCGTGGTTCACGCTGAGCTTCGACACGCCACAACGCCAGCCCGACTCTCCGGTCGTACTCTCCGAACCCCCGTACAACCCCTGGGTGATCGTCCGCAATACCGGGCACGACATCCACCTGATCGACCGCGAGCCCCTGACCGAGCTCATCACGTCGAAGAACCCCAACGACCGCTTCGTAGACTCCGACGGCTTCCCGTGGGCGCTCCTGGTCCCCGAAGAGTGGATCCACCCGGCTGAGGCGAAGCGAATCGACTCCGACGAGTGGTACCCCCGCTTCACGAACTGGCGACTGAGCGGCGGCGAGGAGTTCACCGACTGGTATCACTATCTGGGTGAGCCGTGGGTGGAGCCGGAAACGCCGCCGACGGTGTATGTGGCGGGGTACCGGAATGATGGAACGAGGGACGTCGCGGCGTACTGGGTGATAACGAGCGACGAAACATCGCCTACGCGGATTGACCTTCCAGTACCGGCAAATTCGGGCGGTGCCCGTGCGAACGACATATTCGTTGACGAAGATGGAGTGTTCGTTGCCGGTTGGTATCGCGACGGTACGACGCGGAACACGGTCGCGGCACTTTGGGCCAATGGTGAGCTCAGTAGTCTTACTGATCCTGTGGATGTCGGGCGTGCCGGTGCCGTTACGCGAATCAGCGGCACGACTGTCGTTGCAGCCTCGTCTACTCGGGTGGATGGCACCGCGGACACGGCGTTCGTCTGGACGGACGGTTCGATTGCC
>RECL01000347.1 GCA_007694025.1 Spirochaetaceae bacterium | reverse complement strand
GTCGCCGGGGCGGCGTCTACGGCGACTGAACCACCGCCCGGACGTCGAGCCGACGACGGGCGACTACCGTAGCCGGGCCAGGTACTCCCTCAGCTTGGAGACGACGCCGGCGAACTCGTCGCGCTTCGCGCGCTCCTTTGCGACGACCTCCTGCGACGCGTTCGACAGGAAGCCGGCGTTGCCGAGCTTGCGCTCGGCCTGAGCCAGGAGCGCTTCGGTCTTCGCAAGGTTCTTTTCGATCTTCGCGATCTCTGCGTCGGCGTCGATCGCGTCGCGGACGAAGACGAACACCCGAAAGCCGTTGCCGACGAGCGTGACGCTCCCGGCCGTGTCGGATGCGGCAGTTGCGTACTCGGTCCGCTCGGCGGTGGTCAACATCTCGATCAGCTCGCGCTGGCCGGCGAAGAAGTCGGTGTGCGCGAAGCCCGGCTCGCACTCGACGACGAATCGGACGCGCTGCGACGGCGGGATCGTGAACTCGCTACGAAGCGTCCGCACGAGCCGGATCAGCTCCTGCACCGCCGCGAACGCGACCGCCGCATCGAGAGCCTCGCGCGACGGATCGGCAGCCGGGTACGGCGCAACGATGATCGCCTCGGCGCGGTCGGCTTCGGGGATGTCGGGCAGCTTCTGGTAGATCTCTTCGGTGATGAAGCTCATAAAGGGGTGGAGCAGGCGCAGACTCTCTTCAAGGATGCGCACGAGCAGCGTCACCGCGCGGTCCTTACGCGAATCGTCGTCTGAGTAGAGCCCGAGTTTACTCGCCTCGATATACCAGTCGCAGAAGTCATTCCAGAAGAACTCGTACGACAGCTGCGCCGCGTCGTTGAACCGGTACGCGGCCATAGCCGCATCAACGCCCTTTACGGTCTCATTGAGCCGATGGAAGATCCACTGGTCGATCGGAGCGAGGTCGATCGACGACAGCGGCAGCAGCGTGCGCCCGGCAAGGTTCATCAGCAGGTAGCGCGCGGCGTTCCAGATCTTGTTGCCGAAGCGACTGCCGAGGCCGAAGCTTCCCTTGTCGATCAGCACATCCTGTCCCTGCGCCGCCATGAACGCGAGCGTGAACTTCAGCGCGTCGGCTCCGTACTCCTGTACGATCTCGAGCGGATCGATCCCGTTGCCCAGGCTCTTGCTCATCTTGCGGCCCTGGATGTCGCGCACCAGGCTCGTGATGTAGACATCGCGAAACGGCGACTTTCCGGTGAAGTGCATCCCGGCCATGATCATGCGCGCGACCCAGAAGAAGATGATGTCGTACGCGGTCACCAGCGCGCTCGTCGGGTAGTACTTTGCCAGGTCTTCGGTCTGTTCGGGCCAACCCATCACCGTGAACGGCCAGAGCCAGCTGCTGAACCACGTATCGAGCACGTCGGGGTCCTGCCGCCACTGTCCGCCGTTCTCAACAAGCTCCTCGGGCGCGGGGTCTTCGCGCAGGCAGCGCACCTCACCGGTCGCGTCGTTGTACCAGACCGGGATCCGGTGCCCCCACCACAGCTGCCGGCTGATGCACCAGTCCCTGATCCCCTCGAGCCAGTTGCGGTAGGTATTCTCCCACCGTCGCGGATAGAAGATGACATCGCCCGACTGCCACGCGGAGAGCGCCTCATCGGCGAGCGGCTTCATCCGCACGAACCACTGCTCCGACAGGTAGGGCTCGATCGCGACGCCGGTCCGGTAGCAGTGACCGACCTGGTGCACGTGCTCCTCATCGCGCACGAAGGCTCCGCACGTCTTCAGGTCGGCCACCACGCGCTTACGCGCGACGGCGGTCGTCAGGCCCTGGTACGGCTCGGGGACATTGGCGTTGAGCGTGCCGTCCTTGTTCAGGATGTTGATGATCTGCAGATCGTGGCGCTTTCCGATCTCGTAGTCGTTCGGGTCGTGAGCCGGCGTGATCTTGACCGCGCCGGTTCCGAACTCGCGGTCGACGTACTCATCGGCGATGATCGGGATCACCCGGTCGGTGAGCGGCAACCGCACGCTCTTGCCGACGTACGAGCGGTAGCGCTCATCGTCGGGGTGCACCGCTACCGCGGTGTCACCGAGCATCGTCTCCGGCCGGGTCGTCGCGACGCGGATCGCGCCCGACCCGTCGTCGAGCGGATAGTCGATGTGCGTGAGGCGACCGGTGACCTCCTTGAACTCGACTTCGTCGTCGCTGACGGCCGACTGCGCGCCGACCGACCAGTTCACCATATAGAGCCCGCGGTAGACGAGCCCCTCTTCGTAGAGCGACACGAACACGTCGCGCACCGCGGCCGACAGCCCGTCGTCGAGCGTGAATCGTTCGCGGCTCCAGTCGCAGCTCGATCCGATCTTCTTCAACTGCTTCACGATCGTCTTGCGGTGATCGTTTGCGACCTGCCACGTTCGTTCGATAAACGCGTCGCGTCCGATCTGTTCGCGCGCGACGCCTTCGTCGGCGAGCATCCGCTCCACGACGCTCTGCGTCGCGATCCCCGCGTGATCGGTCCCGGGGACCCAGAGCGTGCTCTTCCCGCGCATCCGCTGGTAGCGGACCACCAGATCCTGGAGGCTGTTGTTGAGGCCGTGACCCAGGTGGAGGACGCCGGTCACGTTCGGCGGCGGGATGACGACGACGAACGGTTCGCCACCCTCCCTGGGGGAGAAGTAGCCCCCCGTCTGCCACATTTCGTAGATCCGGTCTTCGAACTCGTTCGGGTCAAAGCTCTTGGCGAGCTCCACAGCCTGCATGATTCCTCCTGACGATGTAGAGAGGCTACTGAAGCGCGCCCTCCCCGTCTACCGTCGTACACCGAGTCGCCCTGTGACACGCAAGCCCCAGCGCCGCTTTGCCCGCGCACGCGATCCGCGCTACAATGCGGCGTCGGAGGACTCATGGCGGACAGGGAAACGGGTACGTACGACCGGATTCGTCGGCAGGCGTACGACGCGAACATGGCGATCTACCGATCGGGACTGATCGTCCTGACGTGGGGCAACGCGAGCGCCGCCGACCACGATGCCGGTGTCTTCGCGATCAAGCCGAGCGGCGTCTCCTACGATGAGCTGACGCCCGAATCGATGGTGATCGTCGGCATACGGTCGGGCGACGTCGTCGACGGATCGCTTCGCCCGTCGTCGGACACCGCGACGCACCAGCGCATCCTCGCGGCGTTCGGGTCGGTGGGCGGGATCGTACACACGCACTCGCCGTTCGCGACCAGCTGGGCGCAGGCGGCGCGTTCAATTCCGTGCCTGGGAACGACGCACGCCGACCACTTCGCCGGAGCGGTTCCGGTGACCCGCCACCCGACCGCGCAGGAGATCGACGACGGCTACGAAGCGGCAACCGGCGACATCATCGTCGAACACTTCCGTGAGCACGGAATCGACCCGCTGCACGTTCCGGCGGTTCTGCTGCCGCACCACGGTCCCTTCGCGTGGGGTCCATCGGCCGAAACAGCGGTTGACAACGCGATCGCGCTCGAGTCGGTCGCGCGGATGGCGCTCTACGCGCACCAGATCGCGGGCTCTCCGCCGGCGATTCCGGATCGACTGCAGCGAAAACACTTTGAGCGAAAGCACGGCCGCGGCGCCTACTACGGGCAGCCGGGATAGCGCCCGGCGCCGCGGAGATAACCGCCGCCGGGTAGCCCTCGGGCGGCAATCATAGAGGAGAGAGACATGGCACACGACAGAGAGAACGTGGCACAGCTCATCAAAGACGGGCGCGGCGTCCTTGGGGTCGAGTTTGGCTCCACGCGGATCAAGGCTACGCTCGTCGGCCCCGATTGCGCGCCGATCGCGTCGGGCGCGCACGGGTGGGAAAACACCCTGGTCGACGGCGTCTGGACCTACCCGATCGAAGAGGTCTGGAAGGGGCTCGCGGCGTGCTACCGCGAGCTCGCCGAATCGGTGAAGAGCCTCTGTGGTCAGGAGATCACCCGACTCGCTGCAATCGGCTTCAGCGGGATGATGCACGGCTACGTCGCGCTCGACGCCGATGATGAGCTTCTGGTGCCGTTTCGCACCTGGCGTAACAATATCACCGAAGGAGCCGCTGCGACGCTGACCGAACTGTTCGACTACCCGATCGCACAGCGCTGGAGCATCGCGCACCTCTACCAGGCGGTGCTCAACGGAGAGCCTCACCTGAAAAAGCTCCAGCGGATCACGACGATCGCCGGCTATGTACACGGAAAGCTCACTGGATCGTGGCAGGTCGGCATCGGCGAGGCGTCAGGTATGTTTCCGATCGATCCGAAGACCGGTGGTTACGACGCGCGACTGGCCGACCGGTTCGACGAGCTCGCAGGATCGGGCGAGACCGCCGGCAGACTCCCGGCGAGCATCCGTTCGCTCCTGCCCGAAATCGTCGCGGTCGGTCAGCCCGCGGGTACGCTCACAGCGGCCGGCGCGCGCCTGGTCGATCCGGACGGAAAGCTCCAGGCCGGAGTGGCTCTCTGCCCGCCCGAAGGTGACGCGCAGACCGGAATGGTCGCGACCAACAGCGTTCGACCGCGAACCGGTAACGTATCGGCCGGCACGTCGGTCTTCGCGATGCTCGTCCTGGAGAAGCCGTTGTCGGCCGTGCATCCGGAGATCGATCTGGTGCTCACGCCCGACGGACACCCCGTCGCGATGGCGCACTCGAACAACTGCACGTCCGACTTTGACGCGTGGATCGGCCTCTTCGGACAGGCGGCGCGTGCGCTGGGCGCCAGCGTCTCCGACGGCGATCTCTACGCGAAGCTGATGCCGCTCGCGCTCAACGGGGACACCGACCGCGGCGGGATGCTCGCGTACGGCTACGTATCGGGCGAACACGTCACCGGCTTCTCACAGGGGCGGCCGCTGTTTGTCCGGCGCCCCGACGCGCAGCTCGCGCTGCCCGACTTCATCAGGACGCACCTGTTCGCGTCGCTCGGCGCGCTGCGCACCGGGCTCAACATCCTGACCGAGGAGGAAGGGGTACGCGTCGAGGAGATCCGCGGCCACGGCGGCTTCTTCAAGACGCCGGAGGTCGGCCAGCGGATCATGGCCGCCGCGACCCGAACCCCGATCAGCGTGCTGGAAACCGCCGGAGAGGGCGGTCCGTGGGGAATGGCGCTCCTTGCGGCGTACCTGGTCCGCGAAAAAGCCGACGAGTCGCTTGCCGGCTTCCTGGAGCGGGTATTCGCGTCGAGCGAGGCATCGACGGTGCAGCCGGCCGACGACGAAGTGGGAGAGTTCAATCGCTTCTTCGAGCGGTACACCGACGGACTCGCGATCGAAGCCGCGGCGGTCGAACACCTGCAGTAGGCGCCCCGGCGGCCCGGGCGATCGCCGGTGGCTTCGCCATGGCCGCCTGGCGGCGCGGTCGCCGGTCAGCGGATCTTGATGAACAGCCCGAAGGTCGCGATGATGATCAGGATCTGAATCAGCGCGAATCGGACAAGGACCTGCGTGTTCGACCAGTTGCGCGTGTGGCGGAAGTGGTCGTGCAGCGGGAAACGGATCGAGTGGAGGATCCGGATCTTCGCGAACCGAAGCAGAGCGACCTTCAGTAGCCCGGTTCCGCCGTTGACCAGGATGACCGCCGACGAGAGCAGAATCATGAAGGGGTTTCCGGTCATGATGATGCCGACGCCGATCAGGAATCCGAGCGCGCGCGAACCGGCGTCGCCCATCAGCACCGCAGACGGGTGCGCGTTGTACCAGAGATACCCGGCAAGCGCGCCGACCATCGTGAACACCAGGATCGCGGAGTTCGCCGCTTCACGGTAGAACGGGAGCAGCAGGTACGCGGAGATCTCCTGATTGCCGACGATCACGTAGAGGAACGCGCCGATACTGAGCAGCGCGAGCAGCACAAGCGTACTCGACAGCCCGTCGACGCCATCGGTGCAGTTCGTGCTGTTGATGCTCGCCCAGATGAGGATCGTCGCGAGCGGGATGAACACCGCCATGCTGACCGATACGTGTACGCTCGTGAACGGAAACCAGAGGAGTCTGCTCGGCCCGTAGAGCAGGAACGCCGCGGCGACGCTCACGATCAGATCCAGAAGCCCTTTGCGGTACTCGCTCCACGGCTTTTCGCTGCGATCGTCCAGATACCCGGCGAGCATCGACACGTAGGTGAGGACGAGGATCGCGAGCTGCCGCCAGCCGAACGGGACGACCAGGAGCGCGACCAGGCAGAAGACGGTGATGAACACGACACCCGCGCCGGTCGGCTTTCCCTTCGCGGCGTGACCGTCAACAGCAAAGCCGCGGCCACGGTCGGTTGGAAGCCATCGGTAGCTACGCGGCGTCAGCACGAAGGTGAGCGCGAAACTCACCGCGGTACCGGCGGCGATCAGAAAGAGACGCGACGATAGAAGGCGGAACGGCCCGAAAACGGGCTCGAGCTGGAGTCCGAGCCAGAAAAGCATGCTTACCCGATCCGGCGCTGTTCCCGGCGCGACTTTTCGATCCGCTCCATCTTCCGGTAGTACTTCGCCTGCTTTTCGATCTCCTCGATATCGGTCGCAAAGATCCGGTTCTCAACCGCCTTCACCTTGGAGTTCTTCAGCAACTCGCGCACGATCTGGTTGCCCTCCGCCATCGGAAGCCCGACCATGTTGATCAGCTCCTTGATCCCGAAGTCGAACGTGTGTGGTTCGCCCGATTTGATCGGAACGCGAGCCTTCTCAAGCTGGATCAGCAGCGCGTCGTACATCCGGCCGACCTTGTTCGACAGGAGCGTATTGGCAAGCTGCTTGTAGATGAACCAGATTCGCTCGGCGAGCGTCGTGGTCAGCCGCGCGATGATCTGCGGCTGCGTCTGCACCATCCGCGAGAAGTTTTCCTTGTTGACCGCGAGCAGGACCGCATCCTCAAACGCGATCGCCGACGCGCTGCGCGGACGGCTTTCGATCAGCGACATCTCGCCGAACATGTCGCCCTGCTTGAGCACCGCGAGCAGCACCTCGTTGTCGTTGACGATCTTCGTGATCTTCACGCTGCCCTTCTGGATGATGTACATCTCCTTGCCGGGCATGTTCTCGCTGAAGATCATCGTGTCCTTCGCGTAGCTGCGCGTGAAGACGTTCTCATTGACCTCGAGCTGACCAACGCTCGCGTACGGCTTGATCTTTGCGAGCCGCTCGCGCGCCTTCACGACGTGCTCGCCGCTCGGACAGTACTTCAGGTACTGGTAGTACGCGTAGTACGCCTGGTTGTACTGACTCTGTCGTGCGTAATACTCGGCGACGCCGAACAGATGCGAGATATCGCCTTCATTCGTGTTGCTCTTCAGCGTCAGCCGCGTCAGCGCCTCGTCAAGGAAGCGCATGCGCCGCGAAAAGCTTTCGATGATCTTCATCGCGACCGGAGTGTTGCGCTCGATCAGCATGCCGTACTGGTCGCGGTGTACCGAAATCAGACTGACATCGGTGATCGCCTGCGCGGTCTCGATGTGGCTGTGCGAGGACATCGTCGCGACGACGCCGAAGAAGTCGCCCGGACCGACGACGTTTCCGCCCTCCTCCTCGACGACCTCGACCTCCTTGCTGACGCGCACCTTGCCGCTTCGAACGATGAAGAAGTGGTCGGCGTTCGCCTTCCCCTCGACGATGATGTACGCACCCTTCGAGAAGTTAACTATGGAAAGCTGAAGAGGAGCACTCATTGACTATTCCGGCGACCCGCCATCTGCGGTCCAGTATACGGGCCCGGTTTTCTCCTTGTCAATCAACCGTCGAGCCCCGCCGCGAGCGGAAAACCGCTACACAGATCGGCGACTCTGCCGGCAACCGACTCTATTGTTTCTTTTCGGCCTTCCGACCGGAGAACTTCAAGAATCATCCCGGCGATCGCACCCATTTCGGTCTCTTTCATGCCGCGCGTGGTGACCGCGGGTGTTCCGATCCTAACCCCCGACGTGACGAGCGGGCTGCGGGTGTCGAAGGGTATGGCGTTCTTGTTCACCGTGATGTTCGCCTCATCGAGCATCGTCTCCGCCTGCTTGCCCGATACGCCGAAGCCGGTCACGTCGATCAGCATCAGATGGTTGTCGGTACCCCCTGCGATCAGTCGCGCACCGCCGTCGGAGAGCGCTGCTGCGAGCGCCGCTGCGTTCGCCCTGACCTGACGCTGGTACGCGGCAAACCCGGGTGAGAGCGCTTCCTTGAACGCGACCGCTTTCGCGGCGATGACGTGCATCAACGGTCCGCCCTGCACCCCCGGCATCACCGCCGAATCGATGAGTTCGGACCATCGACGCGTGCGGCCCGACTTCGCGGCGACCGCACCGATCGTGTTCTCGGCGTCGGATCCGATCAGGATCATCCCGCCGCGCGGTCCACGGAGCGTCTTGTGGGTAGTCGTCGTCACGAAGTGCGCGTGCGGCACCGGGCTCGGGTGCTCTCCGGCGGCGACCAGCCCGGCGATGTGCGCCATGTCGACCATGAAGAACGCGCCAACCTCGTCGGCGATCGCACGGAAGCGGGGGAAATCGATCGTCCGCGAGTACGCCGATGCACCGGCGACGATGAGCCGCGGCCGGTGCGTGCGCGCGAGTTCGGCGACCGACTCGAAGTCGATCAGATGCGAATCGGGATCGACGCCGTAGTGGACGAAGTTGTAGAGTTGGCCCGAAAAGTTGACCGGGCTCCCGTGCGTCAGGTGGCCACCGTGCGCAAGGTCCATCCCCAGGATCGTGTCGCCCGGCTTCAGAAGCGTCATGTAGACCGCCATGTTCGCGTTGCTGCCCGAATGCGGCTGCACGTTCGCATGATCGGAGCCGAACAGCTCATTCGCACGATCGCGCGCAAGGTTTTCGGCGATATCCACGATCTCGCACCCGCCGTAGTATCGACTGCCGGGGTACCCTTCGGCGTACTTGTTCGTCAGAACCGATCCGGCGGCCTCAAGGACGGCCAGACTCGCGAAGTTCTCGCTCGCGATCAACTCGAGCTTGCGCCGCTGTCGCTCCTCTTCCTGCTGAACAACGAGGGCTATATCGGGGTCGACCGTGGACAGGTAGTGGTTCGCGTGACGGGACATCAAGGCTCCTCTCTATTTCTTCGGTGGACGCCAGTTCCGGCCTGCGCCGCTCATGCCGACGACCACCGCGTCGAGCATAGGTAATGCCCGCACCCGTGTCAATCGAAGCGTGATTGTGGCGCGGGGCAGAACCGGCGCGGACGGAGCGCAAGACGAGCGGAAGCGTGGTCTACTCGAAGAGCGCGAGAACGCGCGGGACCGGCCAGTCGATGCGTACCGATTCGACGCCCGAACCCGCCGCAAGATAGGTGGTCCGGACCGTGAACGGATCGTCCGGGATCGCGCGGGCACCGCCGAACTGCGGTGGATCGAACGAATCGTATCCATACGCGAAGGCAACGCGGTACGCGTCCAGCCCGCCGAAGTAGTACGCGGCCGGATTATCGGGGACGGGAAACCGGGCAGGAAACGCGCCATCTCCAAGAGACGGATCGGCGGGCACCCACCCGACATCGGGAACGAAGAACTCCGCCCAGAAGTGCGGATACGCGCGCTGATCGCGGGTCACAACCAGCCCGCCGACGACTCGCGCCGGAACCACCGCGGCGCGCAGCACGCCGACAAAGGCCTGCGCGTACGCGAGGCTGTCGCCGTAACCGGTCGACAGCGCGGCCGCGGCCGAGCGATCGGCAATCCCGAGCGCCGGGGTCAATCGCTGGAGGACGAGCGCGTAGGCGGCTTCGGCGATCCGGTACGGGTTGGTGCGGCCGCGCCGCACTTCGGCCGCGGCGGCACGAACCTCAGCCGAATCGATGCTCAAACCGGGCAACGCGCGCGTATAGTAGTCGAAGAAGCCGGTCTGCGCTTCGTAGGTCGCGGGCACGGCCCCCGGATCGACATCGAACCGGACCGCGTGCCGCCGTAACACGACCCGATCGACGACCGCCTGGTCGAACGACTCGGCTACCCGCTCGAACAGGTGGTGCTGCGATTCGGATGCTATGAACCGGACCGAGTCCTGCGCGAACGACGTCACGGGTCGCGGGACCGGCACCAGCACGTCGTGATCGCCGTGCCCGGGGCTGGTCAGCCCGGCTTGGTTGCGGACGTGAACGACGTCCGACACGCGCACGCCGTACTGGATCGCCACCTCGATCGACGCACCGCGAACGGGGCCACCGGCGGGCCTGGCGACCCGATAGGGCACCGCATTGCTGGTGCCCCACGGCGTCGATACGACGAGCTCGCCGTCGGTAACGTCGTTCGGGACGCGTACGACGATCCGGTCGTCGGACCAATGCGCGTATGCGATGTCGACGCAGCGGCAATCGCCGGACATCGTGAAGCGGACCTCCGACGATCGACGCGTGCGGCCGAAGTCAGAGCCGTTGATCTCGACGAGCCGCCCGACCACCACGTCGCTCGTCGACAGCCCGGCGATCGAAGGCACGATCGTCGTCCCCTGCACGCGCGGCAACGACTCGGATAGCTGCAGCAACGCACCGCGGCTGCGTCCGCGCTCCGTGACGACCCGAACGAGCCCGGAGTCGGTGTCCCGTGGGACGACAAACGTAATCTGGTCGTTCGACCAGGCGACGATCGCCGCCGACGGAAGGCGGCGACTGCCGATCAGCAGAGACCCCGGTTGGTCTCTGAAGTGACGTCCTTCGACGGTGATCTGCGCGCCGATCGACGCGACCGGAGGGCTCACTCGATCGATGATCGGGTCCCGACCGACGATGAAAACGACCAGAGACAGAAGGCCAGCAGCGATGGCGACGAGTACAAGGGGAACAAGACGTGACAACGAACGGGACATCGAGCCGATCAGCCCTCACCCGCGACGAACGGCGAAACCTCTACTTCGAGTTCGACGTTCAGCGCACCGGCAGCACCGTCGGCCATCGCTACCCCGCTCGGGCTCTGCCCGAGCGGATAGAACACGACGCGCTCGCCTGCCCCAAGAGGAACGCTGCGAAGCGACGTACGGTACTGAACCTCTTCGTTATCGGCGTTCCGAAGAATGATGCGTCCTTCGGCAACGAGCAGGATGCCGTTCTCGTCCTCATACGGCGTGAACTCGGCGATGATCGTCAGATTTCCGCCCTCAAGGCGCAGCCGTACGGCGCGACCGGAGATCGTCACCCGCGTCAGTTCGTAGCTCTGGACCGTTTCGCGCCCATTTTCGGTCACACGCGCGGTAATGCTCACCGTCAGCGCGCGATCGAGCAGCGACTGGAGCAGATCGTCAAGATCGACTCCGTGCACCGACATCGCACCGAGCATGAGCAGCAGCGCGACCGCGATTCTTCGGCCTCTCATTCGGGAACCTGCCCCTGGTATTGCGCAGGCTTCACGAGCACCGGTTCGCCGACGATCCGGAACTGCTGCTCAGGAAGCTGAATGTTGATCTCTCCGAGCATGTCCTTATCGGCAAGCCATTGGAGAACTCGTTCCATGTCGGAACCGTCCACGCGGATCGTCACAGCGACATCGCTTGCGTGTCGCCCGGACAGGTAGGTTTCCGCGGCGGCGGACGTCGGCCTGGTCGCGACGAAGATCAGTCCGGCGGCAAGCGCTACAATCGCGGCCGCCGCCACTCCGAGCGCCGGAATCGGGATACTGACGGTATGGTGTCGAGCCGGTTCATGCGACGCGTGAAGCCGCGACCGAATCGAGGCCCACGACGTCTGCGCGCTCTGCGCGACGCGATCGGCGGTGACTGGGGGCAGGCGCCGTCGCAGCTCAACGAACTCTTGGTAATCGGCACGAACGGCGGGATCTGAAGCGATCGCGGATTCGATCTCTCCAACGAACCGGGCGGGAATCTCTCCGTCGAGATAGGTCGATAGAATCATGCGGTCAGGTCGCATTCTCATTCCTCTTCAGAAGCTCAAGAAGCTGCTCGCGGGCCCGGAAGACGCGGACCTTCACGTTCCCTTCGGTGATTCCCAAGATTGACCCTATCTCTTTGTAGTTCAGTTGTCCATACTCCTTCAGCACGAGCACCGACCTCATCTTTGGCGGCAGCTGCTGCAGCGCGTCGTGAACCTCCGCCTCAGACTCGGTCCGAACCACCCGATCCTCACCCGACGGAACGTCGGGCTGAGGTTCGTTAAACACACGCCCGTACGCACGACGTTCGCGCGACGACCGCTTCACCGCGTTGAGGGCCAGGTTCTTCGCTACGCGAATCAACCAGTACTTCGCCTGCTCGGAGTCGGGGAAGCGATCAATACGCTCATAGTACTTGATGAACGCTTCCTGACAGAGCTCATCGGCCACGTCGTACCTGCCGGTGACCCGGAGAACGACCCGATAGATGATTGGATAGACGTGCCCGTAGACACGCTCGAATAGCTCTTCCCGAGCGTCTGCCCTCTGCATATTCAAACAACCCGCGCGCGACCGGGTTACACTACTCCCGTTTCCATACCGTACCGTCCGGTCCGTCTTCGATACGCACGCCCGCTGCCCGCAGCCGATCGCGAATGCGGTCAGCGGCAGCATAGTCCCGATCGCGCCGCGCCTGCTCTCGCTCGCGAATCAGCGCGACCAGATCCTCCGGGAGCTCGTCGCCATCGCGTACGCGGTCATCGCGTACGCCGTCATCGCCGCGCAGCTCATCCGCCAGGCGCAGCCCGAACACCCGGTCGGCGTCGAGCGCGACGCGTAGCAGGTCGGCGGGATCGGCCGTGTCGTCGTTGAGCATTGCGCGCAGCAGTCCGAGCGCCTTCGGCGCGTTCAGATCGTGCATAAACGCGTCGTCGATCGCGTCGAGCGTGGCCCGAGCGGTCGGACCGAGCCGGTCGCGGGACGAACCGCCGGCAAGGTCGTCCGCCGCCGCACCGGATCGGGCAGCGGCGTCACGAAGCTGACGGACGAGCGACCGTCGCGCGGCGCGCGCCGCGGCAAGCGCCTCCGGGCTGAAGGTGAGCTGCGTCCGATAGTGCGCGGTGAGCAGGAAGTAGCGGTAGTCGAGCGGATCGAACCCTTCCTCCACGAGCGTGGAGAGCGTCACCATGTTACCCTTCGACTTGCCCATCCGACCGCTCGGCATGATCAGGAACTCGGCGTGGAGCCAGTAGTTCACCCACTTCTTCCCTGTCGCACCCTCCGACTGCGCGATCTCGTTCGTGTGGTGCACGTTGACGTGATCGACCCCGCCGCAGTGGATATCGATCCGGTCGCCCAGGTACTTCATGCTCATCGCCGAGCATTCGAGGTGCCACCCGGGGTAGCCGCGCCCCCACGGCGAGTCCCACTGCATCGCCTGATGCTCGAACTTGCTGTTCGTGAACCAGAGCACGAAGTCGTGCGGATGGCGCTTACCCTCGTCCACCTCTATCCGCGCGCCGGCCATGAGCTGTTGCCGATCGAGCAGCGCGAGCCGGCCGTAATCGGCAAACTTGCCGATCTCGAAGTAGACGTTGCCGCCCGCCTGATACGTGTAGCCCTTTGCCTCAAGCGTCGCGATGAGCTCCTGCATCTCGGCGATGTGTTCGGTCGCGCGGGGAACCTCGGTCGGACGTGTGTTGTTCAGCAGATCGGAGTCGCGGAAGAACGCGTCGGTGAAGAACTCGGCTATCTCCCACACCGACATCCCGCGCTCGCGCGCGCCGATGATCATCTTGTCTTCGCCGTCGTCACCGTCGTCGGTCAGATGACCAACGTCGGTGATGTTCATGACGTGATGAACCCGGTACCCCGCGCGCTCGAGCACGCGCCGAAGCAGGTCTTCGAACACGTACGTTCGCAGATTCCCGATGTGCGCGTAGTTGTAGACCGTCGGCCCGCAGCAGTACAACCTGACCTCACCCTCTTCGATCGGTTCAAACCGGTCGAGGCTTCGCGTCAGCGTATTGTGAAGGTACAGGTCCATCGGTTCCTCATCGTGGCCATCATCCGCGGATACCGGTATGATCGCGCTGTGGGAAGGCTAAAGGAGTGGCGACGAAAAATCAACATAGACGGTGACCTTCGGTTCGACAAACCGATGCGCGACCACACGACCTTCCGCGTCGGGGGCCCAGCCGACGTCTACGCCCGTCCGGCGCACCGCGAAGACGTGATCACGCTGCTCGCCGCGGCCAGGGAGCACGATGTGCCGTGGTTCGTCCTTGGGGGCGGCGCGAATATCCTGGTCGCCGACGACGGGATCAGAGGAATCGTGATCGACATGGGATCGATCGCGCACTGCGACCACCGCGGCACGACGCTGATCGCGGGGGCCGGCCTTCCGGTCAGCGACGCATCGGCGTACGCGGCCGATCACGCGCTTGCCGGCCTCGATTTTATCTACTCGATGCCAGGAAGCGTCGGCGGCGCGGTCTGGATGAACGCCCGGTGCTACGACGGCGAGATCTACCCGATCCTGGAGTCGGTAGAGATCGTCACGCCCGACGGCGCGCTGGACACGTATACCCCGGCACCCGAGGATTTCGACTACAAGCGCTCGCCGTTCATGTCCAACAGTGCGATCATGACCGAGGTCCGACTGCGACTGGACCACGGCGACCCCGAGGCGCTGTGGCGCGTGATGCGCGAGCACGAAGCCGACCGGCGCAGCAAGGGGCACTTCATCGCTCCGTGCGCCGGCAGCGTATTCAAGAACAACCGGGCATTCGGAAGCCCGAGCGGCGCGATCATCGACAGCATCGGTATGCGCGGCACGGCGATCGGCGGCGCAAAGGTCTCCGATCTCCACGCGAACATAGTGATCAACACCGGCAACGCAACCGCGACCGACATCCGTCGCCTGATCGAGCACATCCACGACCAGGTCGAGCGGCGTACCGGCTACGACCTGGAACCCGAGGTGCTGTACGTCGGCGACTGGTCATCCCGGTAGCCGTCGGGTACGACCCAGTGCTCCTCGACGGCGAGGGCATCGACTCCATCGCTCGCGGCTGGAGCGGCCTCCACCGCCCGGAGTGTCCATCGCAGCGATGCGGCCGGGACGGCACGCCGGGCCGCGGTGCGATCGACGTCGAGCGAAAACCGGAGCGCGAGCGTAGAGCCGGGGACGATCAGGCTGCTCACCCGATCGGCGGTGACGGCGGCGGTCAACCGGTGCGTGAACGCGGCTGTGCGCGCTGCGTCCGCGGCAGCCGGCGCCACCCGCGCGGTTGTCGCTGTGGTGACCGTGACGATGCCTGCCAGGCGTAGTTCTGCGTACGCGCGGACGCGTCCTGCGATCCGCACCCGTTCATCTGAGCCGGTGTCTGCCAGTCGGCCGGCACCAAAGGGAACCGGGTCGGCGTGCGCGGCGACGCCGACACGGAGAGCGGGGTCGGCGCGACGAAGCAGAACGGAGTTTGTGAATGAGCCGTCCACCGATCCCGGAAGCAGCTCACCGGGCGGCGGTAGCCAGACGAACGACGCGCGCTCGCTCCAGCCTCCGCAGACCGCCGTCGACAGCGCCGCCGACCACGGCCCGATGGTCGACCTGACCTGCACCGCGCCGGTCGCCGAGCGCGACGGAGTGCGGGCGCGTATATCCAGGAACGACGGGGTCACCGCCGACAGATACGCTCGTGCTTCCAGAGCGCGGGGAACGATCACCGACGCGCCGCCAAACCGCACCCAGAGCCCGGGAAGCGTGAGAGACGGTCGCGACACACCGACCGCGGCACCGGCAGCGACGCGGCGAAACCGCAGCCCCGACGCGATCGCGGCGTACACAACGTCCTGCTCAGCGGTCCAGCCAAACCAGGCGTCACTTGAGACCGTCTGGTCGGCCGCACGGCTGAAACCGGCCGTTGCCGACACCGATGTCGGCAGCGTTGACCGGCCGGCGATGATCGCAACGATCTGCCGCGCCGACGCCCGGTCGTCCCAGGCACCCACCGCGACCCCGACCGGCGTCGCGACCCAGACGCCGGGGCGGTTCGGCGGGGTGAGCCCGATATCGGTACGGAACCGGGCCGCGGTCGCCCAGTGGTCGGTCGCAGCCGATCGTCCGACCGGATCGCGCAGCTCCGCTATCAATCCGCCGAACGCGATCGGGCCAGCCCCGACGTACGTCGAGCGGTACGCGATCGACGGGTCTGCGCGGTCGCCGCTGACGCGCGCCGCGATCGACAGATCGCCGGCGAGCAACTGCCCGGGAACGGGCACGACCGACCGCGCTCGTACCTCGCCGGCCGAATCTGCGGTCACGGTGAGCGCCGCAGGACCCGCGTGAAGGGTCACGATCCCGCAGGCCAACGCAAAGACCGTCGCCAGAGCGATCCGCTGTATCCAGGAGTGCCGCTGTGTCATGACTCTCTATACGCGCGCTATACGCGCGCCGCTTCAACTTCTGCGGCGGGACTCTCCCCTACCGATCTCTGATCGACTTGACCGCGAAGCCGTCCGCTTGACCGCGAAGCCGTCCGCGAATACGCTCAATCGCGGAGGATCATCGATGAAACAGCAGAAGCGAACCCTCTGGTTCGTCACCGGAAGTCAGCATCTCTACGGCGAACAGACGCTGAAACAGGTCGCCGCGGACGCGAACGCGATCGCGCGTGCGCTCAACGACGCGAAACAGATACCGCTCGACGTCACCGCCGGGCCGGTTGTGACAACCCCTGAAGAGATCCGCACGGTGTGCGGACGCGCGAACGCCGATCCCGAATGCGTCGGTCTGATCCTCTGGATGCATACCTTCTCGCCCGCGAAGATGTGGGTCACCGGACTGCTGTCGCTCAACAAGCCGTTCGTGCACTTCCACACGCAGCATAACCGCGACATCCCGTGGGACACGATCGATATGGACTTCATGAACCTGAACCAGTCGGCGCACGGCGGACGCGAGTTCGGATTCGTCACGTCGCGTCTGGAGCTCCCGCGCACCGTGATCGTCGGTCACTGGAGCGAACCGACGGTGCTCGACGAACTTGGCGACTGGACCCGCGCGGCGATCGGCTGGGATGAGACGCGGCAGCTCAAGGTCGCGCGCTTCGGCGACAACATGCGCCAGGTCGCGGTGACCGAAGGTGACAAGGTCGCCGCGCTCGCCCGGTTCGGGTACGAGGTCGACGGCTTCGGGATCGGCGATCTGGTTGCGATGGTCCCCGACGCAGACGATCCGGCGGTGCGAGCGCTCACGAAGGAGTACGAGAGCACGTACGCGATGGAGGCATCGCTTCGCCCCGGTGGCGACCGTCACGCCGACGTGGTCGCGCAGGCGCGGATCGAGCTTGGCATGCGCCGCTTCCTTGAGGCGGGCGACTACCGCGCGTTCACGACCACCTTCGAGGATCTCCACGGACTGCCGCAGCTGCCCGGCCTGGCAGTGCAGCGACTGATGGCCGACGGCTACGGATTCGGCGGAGAGGGCGACTGGAAGACGTCGGCGCTCGTCCACGTGATGAAGGTGATGGGATCCGACCGTCCCGGCGGCACGAGCTTCATGGAAGACTACACCTACCACATGGACCCGGCGAACACGCTCGTACTCGGCGCGCACATGCTCGAGATCTGTCCGTCGATCGCGTCGGCAAAGCCACGCCTGGAAGTGCATCCGCTGTCGATCGGCGGGAAGGACGACCCCGCACGGCTGGTCTTCAACGTCGACCCGGCGCCCGCGCTCAACGCAACGCTGATCGATCTGGGATCGCGCTTCCGGATGATCGTCAACGAAGTCGACGCGGTCGCATCCCCCGCGGAGCTTCCGAAGCTACCGGTCGCTCGCGTGCTGTGGCGTCCGGCGCCCGACCTGCGTACCGCCGCCGCGTGCTGGATCTACGCCGGCGGAGCGCATCACACGAGTTTCACGACGAGCGTGTCGACCCGAGCGCTCGAGATGTACGCCGAAATGGCCCGGATCGAGTTCCTGCTGATCGACCGCGATACGACAGTGCGCGAGTTCCGCAAGGAGCTGCGGTGGAACGACGCGGCGTATCGATTGTCGTCGGACGGGAGGTTCTGATCCGATGAGGCGCGCCGCGCTGCTGCTCTCTCTGACCGTGTTTCTGGCCGCGTGCAGGACGACCGAACCGATCTGGTTTGTCGCGACCCCGGGGTACGTGGAGACGCGCATCGCCGCGAGCGAAGCGGCGGTCCGAAGCGACTACGACGCGCGGCTGCTCGATCTGCAGCGAGAGATAGACGAGCAGCGCGCGGTCTCCGAACGGCTCGCTTCGTTGAGCGAGCTCATCGAAGCGGTCGACGCGAGCAACCGCGAACTGCGCGACCTGGCCGTTCGGGTCGAGGAACAGCTTGCAGGGTTGCCGGAAGAGATCATCAGGGAGATCGTCGGCGCGCTCACCGCGCACCTCGACGCGCGCAGGTAGGGTTTTCGGTGCCGGATCGGCGTCGGTGATGGTATACTAAACGAAATGGAAGATTACCGGGAGAACGTCAGCCGGAAACGGTCGCAGATCAGGCGTAACATCGAGTCGCTCCAGGGGAAGATGAAGAGCGCCCGAAACCCGTTCCAGCAGAGTTCGATCGCGGGTGAGATCGGCAAGCTCGAGCAGGAACAGATGCAGTTGTCGTCGCTGTTCGATGAGGGCGGTGAGACCGATCAGGACGACAGCACGGATGTCAACGCGTCGGACGACGCATACCCGGTACTCAACCGCATTCACACCGAGCACGAGCAGATCCTGCGCAAGAGCGGCCACCTTGAGCGCGATGTGCGCGCGGCGATCCTCTACCTTCACGAGTTCGAGCAGGAGTACCTTGGGATATTCACGAGCAGAAAGCTGCGCCTCGACGTGAAGTACTCGGTCGAACGCGACTCGTTCTACGACCTGTTCCACCAGCTGTCGCGGAGCCTCAAGAACTACCGCATCGAAGCCGACCGGATTGCAGAAGGCTCGTACACGAAGCAGTACGAAACCGACATCCTCAAGCGCAAGGTGGAGATGCGCCACGCGCTGCTTGTCGAAGTCGACTGGTTCTTCCGGAAACTGCGACGATTCGCCAGGGAGCTCATCAACGACATCGCCGGTGACGCGGTACTCTGCCAGAACCCCAACGAGTCGCTCGACTATTCCACCCTCGACCGGGAGCGGCAGCTGCGCGACAAGACCGTCGCGGAGGCGGTACAGATGCTCCTGGAGCTTGCAGCCGAAGCGGTGAGCTACGTAGACATCCCCGACTTCCAGCAGCGCCCGCTCTAGCGACCCGCGCCACCGACGGACGCTATCTAAAGCGGGCTCGTGATCTTCATCGCAAGCCCCGGATTGCGGTCAAGCAGCTCGGTTGCGTCTGAACGGCTCATGAACAGCGTTTCGACGGCGGAGTCGTTCGTGAACGCGTAGGGAACCGGCTCATCGCGCATGATCTGACGCAGCAGCCCGATCGTCTCTCCGCGCGAGACCGTCGCGCACGGCCCGTTCGCGTCGTGAGCGGTGACCGTTCCGCTGGTCACGATGAAGATGCCCGGCAGGTGCGATCCCGCCTCCAGAATGGTGCCGGGGTCGGGAAACGATCGCGGCTCCAGGTAGCTCTCAAGCCACATCCGCTGGTAGTCGGACATCCGTGCGAACGCGTCGCTTTCGACCAGGAGGTTCCATGTGCGCCCGTCGCGCCGGTCGATGACGCGCTGGAGCACCTTCCCGAACTCGGTCCCGGTGACGAAGTTGACGAACCTGTCCTTCGGGATCACGATCGTGTCGAGCTCGGTGTCGGCTACGATGTCGGCGGTCCGCGTGCTACCGGTCATCAGCGCGACCTCTCCAAAGTACTCGTACGCGCCCAGGCTCTTCTGCCGCACCAGATCGGCTGTCATCACGCTCGCGTTGCCCGACTCGATAATGTAGAAATAGTCGCCGCGCGATCCCTCTTCGATGACCTTCTCCCCACGCGTGAAGTGGCGCCGTTCGATGATGCTCAGGAACTCCTGAACCTTCGTCACCGGAAGCGACTGGAAGAAATCGAGCCGCTTCAGGATGTCGAGCGCGCGGTACGCCTCTTCGAACGGCGATGGCTCGGTCTCAAAGTAGAGCGTGTTTTCGATCCCGAACGTCGCACGCTGAAGTGCGGTCGCTCCGATCGCGTCAAAGTCCTTCCGCGAGATGTGGTAGACGACGGTCCGCGCCTGTACGTCTTCGGGGAGCGACGCCAGGAACTTCAACGGGGTGTGCAGTGGAGCGATCCCCGATTCGTGGTAGATCACGTCGCTCTCGAACGGAAACGCCTGGAGCTGGTCAAGGCGCCGCTGTTCGATCCGTCCCTGGTCGAGCATCTGCTTCTGCACCTCCGGGTCGCCCTGATGGTCGGAGGAATAGACGAAAGTCTTGCCCTGGAAGCTGAGCTTGAATCCCATCGTCGGGATCGAGTGCAGCGCGTAGAAGATGTCGAACTCACCGCCGTGGATCGTCACCGGTCGCCCGATGTAGATCGGCTGGAAGGTGAACAACCGCCTGAGGTAGTCGGGCGACTCACCCGAAAAGGCCGAGTACTTGCGGAGGAAACTCTCCATCACGGTCTTTGTCGTGTAGATCGTGATCCGGCCCTCTTCAAGGATCTTCTGGAAGGTGCCGGCGTCGTGGTCGGCGTGGCAGTGCGTCAGTATGATGCTGTCGATGAACTTCGGGTTGACGTTCGAGTCGAGCAGCCAGCGGGTCGAGTCGACCGGCGGATCGATCATGATACCGTTGTTGTTGAGCCAGATGATGAAGCCCGACGTGTTGTCCATCGCGTCGAACCCATGGCTCGGGCCCAGGCACGTTACGCCGAACCGCGGTGGCTTGAACGGCTCGGGCAGAGCGCGGCCGACCTCGAACCGGGGCGTGTAGTTCATCCGCCCGGGGACGGTCGCGATGTGCGCGCCGCCATCGATCACGTCGAAGTCGTCGTCGGCGTTTACGGTTATCGTGACATCGCCGATCTCAAGAACATCGTCGCGAAACGGCCGGTACCTGAACAGGCTCTTGAGCGTCAGATCGCCGCGGAAAAACGCGAGTTCGCCGCTGATGTCCGGAACAAAGACGTCGTCGCCGATATCGATCGAGTCGTTGCGCAGGTCAAAATCCTTCGGACCAAAGACCGCCTCCTGGAGCGCGGTCGCGAGCAGCCTGGCCTGTTCGAGCGACCCGCATATGAGCGGCCGTTGCTTGCGGATGAAGAAGTTGAAATAGATCGGGAACTCCATGTCCGCGACGTTGATGCCCTTGCTCCAGTTGAACATCTCGCGCGGCAACACGAAGATCTCGGGAACGCCGCGCTCGGTACCGAGCGAGTCCTTGATCGTCTCAGGCGGCGCGCCGAACTGAATGTGCCCTTCGGACGTCTTCACCACGTAGCCGCCGCGCGGCAACTCTGTAACCGTTTCCACTTTGTTCATATCATGACCGTAACTCAGTATAGGTTACACGGCGGGCACGCGCCACCGGTTTTGCGGCGCGGTTGTGCATGCGCACGACTGCACCAGCAGTTGTGCGCCGGGTGCTTCACGATTAGAGTAGCGGCATGCAAACGCTCGACCTTGGACTGATCGCGGCCCACCTGGAGGGGCTCGAAGAGACGATCATTCACCGCCTCATAGACCGCGCGCAGTTCGCGGCGAATCCGGTCGCGTACGCGCCCGGGCACAGCGGCTTCCGGGGAGCGGAGACAGAGAGCCTGTTCGACCTTCGGCTGCGCCACCAGGAAGAGATGGACGCGTTGTTCGGGCGGTACCACGTCCCCGAAGAACGGCCGTTTCATCGCGATCTGCCCGACGCACGACGACGTGTGCAGCTACCGGAACCGCCGCTTCGCATCGCCGATCTGGACGTGGTGAACCTCACCGCGACGATCGTCGCCGACTATCTCCGGTTTCTCGGCGATCTGTGCGCGTCGCACGACGGAGCGGACGACGGCCAGTACGGGTCAAGCGTCGAGCACGATGTACTCGCGATCCAGGCGATCGCCCGGCGTGTTCACTACGGCGCGCTCTACGTCGCTGAGAGCAAGTTCAGAGGCGCCCCGGACGCGTTCACTCGGCTGGTGACCGCCGACGACCGCGATTCGATCCTGGGCCTGATCACGCGCCCGGAGGTCGAAGAGCGTATCCTGGGTCGGGTGGCCGACAAGGTGGACTACGTTCAGCGAACGGCCAACCGGCAGGTTCGACGGTTGATCAGGCCCGATACCGTGCTGATGCTCTACCGCGACACGATCATCCCGCTCACGAAGGAGGGAGAACTGCGCTACCTGTTCAACCGTACTCCGGACGGGGCTACCTGAAGTTGCGGCTTTCGGTACGATACCCGCGTAACGACAGATCGGGCCGGAAGCACCGGTCGACGATGACGTGCACAACCCCATCCTTCGACTGAATCTGTCCTTCGACCCCCAGCAACGCCGCGGTCAGCAGAATCGGCTTGTTTGCCGCGAACACCTTCTTCCAGACGACCAGGTTCACGTATCCGGTCTCGTCCTCAAGCGTCACGAAGGTGACCCCTCCGGCGGTCGCCGGGCGCTGTCGGGTGATCACTAGACCGACGTACGCAACGCGTTCGCCGTCGTCCGCGTTGCGGATCTCCCGCGCGCTAGGAAACCCTGATGCGGACAGCTCCTGCCGGTGCGGCTCGAGCGGATGCGCGTGCACGCTGTGGTTCGCCGTCGCGTAATCCCAGCCGACGGTCTCGAAATCGTGCAGATCGTCAAACTCGGGAAGTGCCTCTTCGGCAGGCACCAGCTCGTGCTCGTCGGCGGGAGCGTCGGCGGACGCTCCGGAAACCTCCCAGAGTGCCTCCCGGCGGCTCAGCCCGAAACAGCCGAACGCGCCGGCGCGCGCCAGGTTCACGAGCAGCTCTTCGCCAAGCGGGCAGAGCCGGATGAAATCGGCCAGCCGTGCAGCGTGCGATCCTTGCTCGTGGTGCGCCCCGGACCCGAGGCGGCCGCGGGCAAGCACGATCCGGCGGAAGTCACGCTCGCTCATTCCGCTCACGTAGCGAAGCCCCATCCGAACCGCGAACCGGTCGGGCGGTTGATCGCGACCGGGCGCTTCGAGCGTGCAATCCCAGTCGCTTTCAACCGCGTCGACCGGGCGCATCTCCACGCCGCGGCGGCGGGCGTCTTCGACGATCGACGCCGGGGAGTAGAACCCCATCGGCCACGCGTTGAGGAGCGCGCACGTGAACTCGGCCGGATAGTGCGCGCGCATCCACGCGGTGCAGTACGCGATCAGCGCAAAGCTCGCCGCGTGGCTTTCGGGAAACCCGTACTCGCCGAAGCCGCGAATCTGGTTGAAGACCGCCTCTGCAAAATCGTGAGAGATTCCCTTTGCGAGCATCCGGGACATGAACCGCTCGCGATGCGCGTCGATCCGGCCGCTCGACCGCCACGCTGCCATGTCGCGGCGCAGCTGATCCGCTTCCCCCGGTGTGTAGTCGGCCGCGACCACCGCGAGCTTCATGACCTGCTCCTGAAAGATAGGGATGCCGAGTGTCTTTCGAAGCACCGGCTCCAGATCCGGGTGAGCGTACACGACGGCTTCTTCGCCGGCGCGCCGGCGAAGATAGGGGTGCACCATCCCGCCGGTGATCGGCCCCGGCCGAACGATACTGACTTCGATGACGATGTCGTACCAGACCTTTGGTCGCAGACGCGGGAGCATCGCCATCTGCGCGCGGCTCTCAAGCTGGAACACACCAACCGTGTCTCCGGTGCGGATCAGCCGGAACACCGCAGGGTCTTCGTGCGGGATAGTCGCCATCGACAGGTCGATCCCGCGGTGGCGCTTCAGTAACCGGAAGCAGTAGTCGAGGTGTGTCAGCGCGCCGAGCCCGAGCAGATCGATCTTGAACAGGTTCATCGATTCGACATCGTACTTGTCCCACTGGATAACCGTCCGGTCGGGCATCGTCGCGTTCTCTACCGGTACCAGACGCGCGATCGGCTCGCTTCCGAGCAGGAACCCTCCCGGGTGGATCGACAGATGACGGGGGGTATCAAGGATCTCCATGAGCAGGCGGGAGAACAGCGCACGAGAGTGTTCGCCGATCCCGGCCCCGGAGAGCACCTCTTCGAGGTCGTCGTCGCGACTCGACACGAGCTTTGCAAGGCGGTCGAGCGTTGTCGCGGGCAGCCCGAGCACGGTCCCGACGTCGCGGATCGCGCTGCGGATCCGGTAGCGCACGACGTTTGCGACCATCGCGGCGCGGTCGCGCCCGTACTTTTCGTAGACGTGCTGGATCACCTCCTCACGCCGTCGGTGCTCGATGTCCAGGTCGATGTCGGGCGGCTCGGCGCGTTCGCGGCTGAGAAACCGTTCGAACAGCAGATCCATCCGCACCGGATCGACCGCGGTTATACCAAGGCAGTAGCAGACCGCGGAGTTCGCCGCCGATCCCCTGCCCTGCGCGAGGATCCCCTGCCTGCGGCAGTACTCGACGATCTCCCACATCGTCAGGAAGTAGCCGCAGTAGCGCAGCTCATCGATCACCGACAGCTCCTTCTGGAGCTGGCTCCGGACATCCGACGGGATCGTTCCGCCGTAGCGTTGCCGCGCGCCGCTCATCGTGAGCTCCCACAGCCATTCGGCCGTTGTGTAACCGGTCGGCACCCGCTCATCGGGGTACCGGTATTCGATCTGGTCGATCGAAAACGAGCATCGCTCTGCGATGTCGATCGTACGAAGCACTCGGTCCGGGGTGTCGCGGTAGCGGTCGGCCATCTCCGCGGCGGATGCAAGCGCGTGCGTCGCGTTCGGCCGAAGCCGCGAACCGGCCTCATCGAGCGTCATCCCGAGTTCGATGCAGGTCAGCACGTCGTGAAGCTCGCGTCGATCCGGCGCGTGGTAGAGCACTTCGGTCGCAGCGACGATCGGCACGGTGAGATCCCGCGCGAGCGCCTCGACCACGCGGCGTCGCGCAGGGTCTTCGGGGCGCGCGTGGCGCGCGTCGATCAGAAAGAGTCGATCGGCGAACGCGTCGCGCAGCCGTCCGACGACATCGCGCTCGGCGCGCTTCTCCTTCCCCGGGTCTTGCGCGGCGTCTTGCGCGACGTCTTGCGCGGCGTCGGCCCGACCTCCGGCCCACAACGCGATGATCCCGTCCGAATGCGCGCACGCTTCGTCAACCGTGACGACGCTCTGCCCCTTGGGGCTGCGCATCCGGCCAGTCGTGATCAGCGTACACAGCCGCGCGTAGCCTTCGCGGTCCTGCGCGAGCAGCACGACCGAAGCCTCGCTCCCGCGGCCGGCGTCGACGGTCATCTGTGCGCCGACGATGAGCCGCCCGCCGTGCTCGCGAACCGCGTCGCGCGCCTGCACGACTCCGCTGACGCTGTCACGATCGGTCACCGCAATCGCCGGAAGCCCGGCGCGCGCGGCGTGTTCGACGAGCTCGGCAGGATGACTCGCGCCGCGAAGAAAGCTGTAGTTACTCTTCACCCAGAGCGGAACGTAGCGTGGCGGGTCGCGCCGGCGCCGGAGGATCGACCGACGCGCGCTCATTCGACGATTCCCTGGAGCATCCAGCGACGCTCATTGACGTCGAAGTAGATCCACAGCGCCCTGTCGAAGCGGTCGTAGAGGTAGTAGTACTCGCGCTGATACGGATGGTTCCACCAGCCACCCGACAGCGTATACGGCCCGGCGATGCGGGGCGACTGAAACTCGTCGGGCATCGAAGAGAGCGGAACCGGTGCTTCGAGGATACGCCGGACCAGCTGGGGGTACCCAGGAGGTGTCAGCAACCCTGCAGGTCGATCGGATTCGTCGGTCGACCTGATCGCTGGCGGTGGTCGTTTCACCGCCAGCGATGCGTTCTGCAACCCACCCCCGGCATTCTGCCACCCACGCCCAGCGTTCTGCCAGCTGAATGAGTGTTCGGGCAGGTGGCTCGTTTCGAGTCGTGCAAACTGGACCGCGTCGTTACCGAGTTCCGCGGTGATGTCCGACAGCGCATGCGCGGCCTGCTCGTATTCGATCGTCCGTTGCCCGCCAAACAGATCGTGCTGCTCGCGGGTCGACGACACGCATACCGCTTCGAGCGTCAACGACACGATCGGCGCGCGGAGCTTTCCATGCTCGAGCTTTCCATGCTCCATGCGAAGCCGCATCAATCGTTCGATGCGCGCCGCGTCGAGCGTCGGGCGTGCGGTTCGAATCCGCTCGGTCAGGCATGGTTCATCGTGACCCGGCCACTGCTCGGGGCAGAACTCCATGACGATCTCGGTGATCGCGCACTGCTCGTCGCGCGCCTGAGCGATCACGGCCCTAAGGAGTTCGGTCTGATGGTGCAGCAGCGCTTCGATGGAGCGCTGCGGGTGGAGCAGGCGCACATCGCGACGCAGCGGACGACGCTCACCGGCTCCCTGCACCGGAAGCTCTGCCCCATCTGCGGCAAACCGGCGAAGCTCCTCCACCTCGGGACCGAACCGACGTCGGAGCGCTCCCGGTTCGAACCTGACAAAGTCGCGGACTGTGTAGACGCCAAGGTGGTGCAACCGCATCAGCGCGTCGGGCTCGATCGGCAACACGCCAATCGGGGCTCGAAGCGCCGCGGTCCGCTCGTCGCGGGGGGTGTCAAACAGCGTAATCGCGCGTTTCACGCGGGCCGCGGTGCAGGTACCAAACCGGGTGAACCCGACGGCGATGCTGACAAAGAGCCCGATGCCGTCGAGTTCCCGCTCGACGTCCGCCGCCCACGCGGCGTCACTGGCGTAGAGGCGGCCAAGCCCCGACGCATCGAGCCAGAACAGCATCGCGTCGCGCTGCGATGGTTCCACGTCGGGGCTGAACCGCGAAAGCACGTCGATCAGTCGCTTCCGCAACGCCTCCCGCTCTTCGCGCGACACGGTGCCCGCGCGCAGCTGCGGACAGATGTGCAGCGCGGCAGCGTAGCGCATACCGGGAAGAACACCTTCAGCCCTGCCCGCGCGGTTGACCTCCAGGATGCGACCCAACGGTTTCGCCTCGGTCACGACCGCGGTTGGAAGCGCCTTCAGGTCGGAGTCTGCAAGCGCGAGAATCTGAAGATCGACGCGTGGGACATTAACACAGGCCAGGCGGACCATCGAACTCCTCGCTCGTCGTCCACCCGGGCCCCTCCCGCCTGTCCTTGGTGTTGCTGATCGTGCAGACGAACCGCTCTTTCGAACCCGAGCGCCGGCTCTCCGCGCGCACGGCGATAAGCGATCCCGAGTACGCTTCATCGCGTCGCTTCCTGCGCAGGACGAGTACCTGCGCGCTGTGCTGCTCGGCCAACCGAAGCAACCTGCCCTGCCCGGCTATCGGAAGCTCGAGATCCCGACCAAGATCGATGACGACGAGCGTGAAAGCGCCGGAACGAAGGAGCCGATCCGCGGCACGCACCGCGACTGCCGGCGTCGTGACCCCGGCGACGGCCCAGACCACCGGGAGCGCCTCCAGGTTCACCCCCGCTGCCGCAACGTCGGGAGGGAAAAACACATCGCGGTGGGTGGCGACCCAGGCCGCCATTCCGGTGGTCTGCGCCTGGACGATCAGCTGTACGGCGATGCTCACGTTTGCCGACTCTGCCCCGCCGACCAGCTCGGTAAGGAGACCCCGCAGCGACTCGTGATCCCATCGACCACCGCGCGGTCGATCGACCAGATCCCGCGCAAGGCGAAGGTTTCGAACTGGAGGCACAGGAGCCGGAACAACCGCTTCTTCCATCGCGGAGCAATTATACTATACAGATGTATAGTACTTCAAGCGAAAAAAAGACCATCGCCACTGCCCCAGGCGATGGTCGCTGATCGCAGGTATGGACAGCTACTCCTCGAACAGAATCCCCAGGACCGTATCCACCCTGCGAAGCGACTTTTCGACGCTCTTGCGAAGAGCGGCCGGCAGTCCGGCTTTCGCGGCCAGCGACCGAAGCTCGCCGAGCGCGCCGCAGACCGCGTCAACGGCCGCTTCGACGTGCAGATCGTCGTTCATCGCGTGTTCGAACAGCGGCACGATCTCGCGCGCAACGCGCTCCATCTGCGCGGCCACCGACCCTTTGGCTGGCTTCACACCGCCATCCGACCCTGCTCCGACGACATCCCCGACGAGTTGCTGGATATCCTTGATCCGGGTGAAGCGTTCGTCGATCAGTCTGTCGGTCACGTTGAGTTTGTCTCGATAGTACCCGTAGATCAGCAGGAATCGTATGTGCCGGCCGGTACGCCCGCGAGCCTGCAGGTGCTCGGGGTAGATCTCATTGCCCTTACTCTTGCTCATCTTGTCGCCGTCGACGATCAGATGCTCGCCGTGCAACCAGTAGTGCGCGAACTCGACGCCCGACGCGCTCTCCATGATCGCCCGATTGTAGTCGTGGTGACGCCACATGTTGTCGATGCCGCCGCAATGGATGTCGATCTCATACCCGAGCGTCTGCTTGGTCATCGCGGGGTCCTGGACGTTCCACGACGGCCTGCCCCGGCCGATCGGCGTGTCCCAGTAGATGAGCCGGTCGTCCTGATGGCCGTGCCAGAGGATGAAGTCACCCAGGTTCCATCGCTGCCCCGGATACGTGTCCTGGCTGTAGCGAACCTTCCGCTTCGGCCAGCGGCTCATATCGAGCCCGAAGATCTCTCCGAACCCGTCGTAGGTCAGCGGGTCGAAGTAGATGTTCCCGTCGTGACGGTACGCGTGCCCCTTATCGATCAACACCTGGATGATCTCGACCGCGTCATCGATGCTCGTGGAGCTACGCGGGATATGGTCGGGCAGTTTGATGCCCAGAAGCGTGCACTCGTTGAAGAACGCCTCGACGACCGGCGTCGTGACCTGGATGACCTCCTTCCCCTCTTCGGCCGCGGTGGAGATCGTCTTGTCCTCGACGTCGGTGAAGTTGATCGTTCGCTTCACCCTGTACCCCAGGTACTCGAGATAGCGAACAAGGATATCTTCGTAGAGGAACGACCGGTAGTTCCCGACGTGGGGTCGCCGGTAGACGCTCGGCCCGCACGTGAAGATCCGGACCTCCCCGGGATTCCGAGGGGAGAAGAGCTCCTTTCGGTTGGTGAGGGTGTTCTTCAGCACAAGACCGCGAAAATCGTCTGATTGCATCGATCGCTCCAGGAATGGTATCACGAGAAGGTCGCACATTGTGACGCACCGATCAAGACGGCGCGCAGGAGGACCCCGATGAACCGGAACGCACTCGAATCGATCTTTGCCGCGGCGCTCGATCGCGTCGATCCGGTCCGGATGGTAGAGGAGTGCGTCAGGCTCGACGGTGATAGCCTGACGGTTACTGCCGGGACAACGGCGCGATTCGATCTCTCGCGATTCGACCGGATCATCGTCGTCGGCGCGGGCAAGGCGGGGGCCAGGATGGCCGCCGGTATCGAGTCGGTGCTTGGCGATCGGATCGCCGACGGAGTGGTCGCGGTCAAGCACGGGCATACCGGACCGCTGAGGCGGATCGAGCTCATCGAGGCGGGCCACCCGGTCCCCGACGAGATGAGCGTCGAGGCCGCACGGCGGATCTGCGCGCTCGCCGACTCTGCCGATGAGTCGACGCTGGTACTGGTGCTGATCTCAGGCGGCGGATCGGCGCTGCTGACGCTTCCGTACCAGGACGCCAACCCCGCGATCACGCTCGACGACATCCAGGAAACAACGCAGCTCCTGCTCGACAGCGGCGCGCCGATCCAGGACATCAACACGCTGCGCAAACACCTGTCGGGCATCTCAGGCGGGCGGCTCTGCGCGCGGCTCGATCCCGCTACATCGCTCAGC
>RECL01000201.1 GCA_007694025.1 Spirochaetaceae bacterium | reverse complement strand
CACGCGGCGAGCATGATCGCCTCGACCTGCATGTCGTAGACCTCGGGATACGTGATGCCGAGCCGACACCCGCGGTGACCGAGCATCGGATTCGCCTCATGGAGGCTCTCTACCTTCGCGCTGATCTTCGCCGGGGAGATCTTCAGCTCCTTCGCAAGATCCTTGATCGCCGCGGCTTCGTGCGGCACAAACTCGTGCAGCGGCGGATCGAGCAGACGAATCGTGACCGGCAGCCCTGCCATCGCCTTGAAGATTCCGACGAAGTCCTTCTTCTGGAGCGGCAGCAGCTTCTTGAGCGCCTTCTCGCGCGCCTCCAGATTTTCCGCAAGGATCATCTGGCGGAAGATGAAGATCTTGTCTTCCTCGAAGAACATGTGCTCGGTGCGGCACAGGCCGATGCCTTCGGCTCCGAACTCGCGTGCACGCTTCGCGTCGACGGGGGTGTCCGCGTTCGTTCGGACGTTCATGCCGACCTGCTTGAGGCCTGCTCGCTTGCCCTTCAGGCGGAACTCGTCGGCCCACTTCAGGAACGTGTTGAGCTCGCCCGAGATCTTCGGCTGCTGGAGCGTCATCTCGCCGATGAACACCTCGCCGGTGGTCCCGTCGATCGTCATGTGATCACCCTCTTTGACGGTCTTGCCGTCGACGGAGAGCTTCTTCTTGTCGATCACGACGCCCTTACACCCGGCCACGCACGGCTTGCCCATACCACGGGCGACAACCGCCGCGTGGCTCGTCATACCACCGGTGGAGGTCAGAATACCCTCGGCCGCGTGCATGCCTTCGATATCTTCGGGGCTCGTTTCCTTGCGCACGAGCAGGACGCGCTTGCCGTCCTTGCGCCACGCGGTCGCATCCTCGGCGGTGAACACGACAAACCCTGCCGCCGCGCCGGGGCTCGCGTTGAGGCCCTTTGCGACAGCCTTGTTCGTCTTCTTCGACTTCGGATCGATCTGCGGATGGAAGACCTGGTCGAGCTGATCGGGGGTCACCCGACCGATCGCGGTCTTCTTGTCGATCTTGCCCTCACCGACAAGGTCGACGGCGATCTTGATCGCCGCGGCGCCTGTGCGCTTGCCGTTGCGGGTCTGGAGCAGATAGAGGGTACCCTCCTGGATCGTGAACTCCATGTCCTGCATGTCGCCGTAATGATCCTCAAGGCGATCCTTCACGTCGACGAGCTGCTTGTAGATCTTCGGATCCTTCTTTTCGAGCGACTTGAGCGGCATCGGCGTCCGGATTCCCGCGACGACGTCTTCGCCCTGCGCGTTCATCAGGTACTCGCCGTAGAAGACCTTCTTGCCGGTGGACGGATCGCGCGAGAAGCACACGCCGGTACCCGACGAGTCGCCAAGGTTACCGAACACCATCGACTGTACGTTGACCGCGGTTCCCTTGAGCCCCTTGATGCCGCTCAACCGGCGATACGAGATCGCCCGGTCGCTGTCCCACGACCCGAAGACCGCGTCGATCGCTCCCCACAGCTGCTTCTTCGGATCCTGCGGAAAGTCTTCTTTTGTGTACTTCTTGTAGACAGCCTTGTAGGCGGTCACGACGTCCTGAAGGTCCTTCGCATCGAGGTCGGTGTCGAGCTCGACCTTCTTCTTCGCCTTGACCTTGTCGAGCGCTTCTTCAAAGTGCTCGTGTCCGACGCCCATCACGACGTCACCGTACATGTTGATGAAGCGTCTATACGCGTCCCAGGCGAAGCGCTCGTTGCCGCTCTTTGTCGCGAGTCCGACGACAGCCTTGTCGTTCATGCCAAGGTTGAGCACCGTGTCCATCATACCGGGCATCGACACCGCGGCACCCGAACGGACGCTGACGAGCAGCGGGTCGTCAGACTGACCGAGCTTCTTGCCCATCATCGTTTCGAGACGAGCAAGGTTCTTGTCGACCTCGTCGGCGACGTCCTTCGGGACCTTGCGCTTGTTGTCGTAGTATTTCTCACAGACCTCGGTCGTGACCGTGAATCCCGGCGGTACCGGAACGCCGATGCTCGACATTTCAGCAAGGTTCGCGCCCTTGCCGCCGAGCAGCGCCTTCATTTCCTTGCTGCCTTCGGCCTTCCCGTCGCCGAAAAAGTACACATACTTCATGATTGGAATTACCCCCACAGTGATTGGTTGAATCGGATTTCGTGTAGACATTAAACGAGACGCCGCGCAAAGTCAACTTGAACCGTCGGTTGGAAGCGCTCGTGAACGGTTGCGGGAGCGGATACTCCCGCGGGCGTCACGCCCGGGCAACCCGGGCGCGGCAGAAGACTATGCGGTGTACGCTTCGAGTCGCTCGCTGCGGTTCGGATGCTGGAGCCGGCGAAGCGCCTTCTTTTCGATCTGGCGAATCCGTTCCTTCGTCAGGTGGTAGCGGTCTCCGATCTCCTTCAGCGATAGCGGCGTGCGCCCGTTGAGACCGAACCGGTACTGGACGATCTCGCTCTCTTTGTCCGAGAGGGTTTCGAGGATCGCGTTGATGTCGTCCTTCAGCGCCTTTTCGACGACCGCGGCGTCCGGAGCCTGGTACCCGGCGTCTTCGACAAAGTCCCCGAGGATGCTCGAGTCTTTTTCGTTGTACACCGGAGTTTCGAGACTCACGAGCTCACGACTGATGTTGATCAGATCCGCGACGTGATCCTGATTCATGTTGAGCGTCTTGGCGATCTGACGTATCTCCGCTTCTTCACCGTAGCGCCCCTGAATCTCCTTGCGGACCTTCTCTATCTGGACGAGCTCGTTCGCGCGGTTGAGCGGAAGCCGGATCATCCGCGACTTCTCACAGATCGCCTTGAGGATGGCCTGACGGATCCACCACACCGCGTAGGAGATGAAGTGATAGCCCTTGCTGACGTCGAACCGCTCGATCGCGTTCATCAGCCCGATGTTGCCCTCGCTGATCAGATCCGACAGCGGGAGTCCCTGGTTCTGGTACTTCTTTGCGACATTGACGACAAACCGGAGGTTCGCCTGGACCAACTTGTGCTTAGCTACCTCATCGCCGAGCTCGGCGCGTTTTGCCAGGCTGGTCTCTTCCTCCCTCGTGAGAAGGGCAACTTTGTTGATCTCCTTCAGATAGATCGACAGGACGTTCTCATCGTCGCGGGACGGGCGAGAATAGTTTGATCTCGTGGACGCTGCTGGCATGGATCCTCCGTTCTCCCTATACATGCAAATCGCGTGCCATATGGAAACGCCAGAAGCGTCGCGTAAATACCTACTATGCAATGACTTATGAAACATCGAGCATGATCGGGCTGGATGACGACGCGACGATTGGGTAGAATTGACCCAAACGGCCAACGTGTCTCCAAAGATGGGTCAAAAGAGCCCAACAAGCACTTCGTCGATCCCCGGGATGCGCCCATGGCACAGACACACCGGGAGTCCGCTGCCGCACGTGCATCGATCGTGCGGGTCCGCGCGTCGTCCTGAGCGGAAATCGACGATCAGGTCATCGGTCTTCAGCGCGTTCGGCACCGTGATGAACGGAAACACGATCATCGTATCGGAGAAGAGCCTGCACTTTTCGACTGAGGACATCGATGCAAGGTCAAGCCGCCTGATCTCCGCCCAGTACTCGTCGATGAGCTCAGAGACCATATCGATCTCCGCACGGGTTCCGAGGCGATGGCTCTGCTTGGATCTGACGTAGTGCGCGAGCTGGATTCCGTAGAACGCCTGTTGATCGTCGTGTTCGGGCGTGGGCTGACGCGCCATGCCGTATCGATTCACCGCGTGAAACAGACCGGCACGAGCGCATCCGCGCTTGTACAGACGCGATGCCTCCACAAGACTGGCGACCGACCGGTTACGCAGCCCAACCTGCCGCAACGCAACCGCAAAGAAGTAGAACAGTCGTGCAAGGTCACGGCGCAGCGAAAGAGATGAGCGACCACGCGCGGTCGGAATGTGCATGAGCGCACGCTCAAAGTAGTGCATTGCGCGCAGCGGCCGGTGTCTGGAAAGCCACCGGAGTCCGCGACGATAGTCGAGCTGCCACCGCTTCATTGACCTGCGCAAGGTACTCACCCGACCTTGCCGACGGCAATCTTGACCGGGCGACGGTAGGCCGGTATATTACGGGGGAATCAACGAGCAGCAATACCACTCGCTACACCTTGATCCAGGAGGAAGAGATGAAAGTTAAGCCAATCGGGGACCGCGTGCTACTGAGCGTCCAGCAGGTTGAGGAAAAGACATCGAGCGGGCTCTTCATCCCGCAGACCGCGCAGGAGAAGACGCAGACGGGCACCATCGTCGCTGTAGGCGACGACAAGGAAGTCATCACCGTCAAGAAGGGCGACAAGGTCATGTACGACAAGTACGCCGGAACCTCGATCGAGATCGACGGAAAGGATCATCTGATCATCAAGATGCAGGATATCATCGCGACCATCGAGTAGACGGAAGCCACTCGTATTCGCGTCCCCGGGCCGCCGGATTCGGACGCGACAGACGAGAGGGACAGTGGTTTGGATACCCGTGAGGGAGGCAGTCTCTATGGACCGCCTCCTTTTTTTTACGGATAGAGAAACCGCTCCACATCCCCCAGAACCTGCGCCGCCGGCGCAAACGACCGTCCAGTTTCGGGGAGCGAAGCCGCGAACAGTGCGCCGTACGCGCGGTTCACGAACCGCACATCGGTGACGACCACGACACCCCGATCCGTGCTTCGCCTGATGAGCCGCCCAAACCCCTGCCGCAGTTTCATCACCGCATCAGGAAGCGCGAGTTCGGCAAAGGCGTTCCCGCCGCGCGCCTCGATCGCCTCTGTACGGGCCATCAGCACGGGATCGGTCGGTACGCGGAACGGCAAACGGCACAGAACGACGACCTGAAGCGTGTCCCCCGGCGCATCGACTCCCTGCCAGAAGCTTTCGGTCGCGAACAGAACGCTCGACCGGTCCTCGACAAAACGCGCGAGCAGCCGGGCGCGGTCGTCATCACCCTGCCGGAGCGTCGCGATGCCGGCCTGGGCGAGCCGATCGCGCACCGAGTCGCTCGTCGCGCGCAGCATCTCGTACGACGTGAAGAGCACGAGCGCGCGCCCTTCTGAGATCGACAGCAGCTGCGACAGGAAGCCCTCCAGGAAGTGCTGGTACTCGCTCCCGCCGGGCTCCGGCGCGTCTACGGGCACGGCCAGCAGCGAGTTGGTCCGGTAGTCGTACGGCGACGGGAGCCCGAGGAAGCGACACCCGCGCGGCAGATCGACAAGCCCGATGCGTCCCGACCAGAATCCGAAACTCCCCCCGACGGTCAACGTCGCCGACGTGAACACGCTCGTGTCGAATACGTCGAAGACGGCGGCGCGCATCACGTCGCTGATGTCGAGCGGGCTCGACACAAAACGGGCGATTCGACTCGCGCCGCCGCCGCGACGGATCTCGATCCAGAAGACGCGATCGGTGTGATTGGGCATGTCGTCGAAGCTTTCGATCAGAGTCGACAGTCGTTCGAGCCTGCGAAGGACGAGCTTCAGATCCTGAAACGGGCCCTGTTCGTCGCCGTCGTCGTCCTCGAGCAGGTCGCCGATCGCATTCGTGAGAACGATCAGCCGGCTGCGTAGCTCGCGCATCGCGTCAAGCAGACTCCCAACCAGACCAGCGTCCGCCGCCGTCGTGAACCGGAACGTCAGCTCGGTGATACGATCGACCGCGATCGCGTTCAGCGCGTCGGCGGCTTCCTCGGTCGCGGAGATCGAGCGGACAACCGCGGCGATCGTCTGCGGCTCTGCACCCCTGCGACGGACCCGCTGGAGAATCCCCGCGCTGCGGCCACCGCGCTCATGGCGAAGCCGGCGGCTGTGTTTGCGCACCGCACGGACGGAAAAGCTGTCGCTGAACAGACTGGTCGCGCTCGTTTCGATGCTGTGCGCCTCGTCGAAGATCAGTCGCTGAAACGGGGGCAGAATCGCGCGTGCATCGAACCCGATTCCGCGCACGCGCAGCGCAAGATCGATGAACAGCAGGTGATGGTTCACGATCAGCACCCGCGCTGCGGCGGCCTCCCGGCGCGCGCGCTGGAAGAAGCACGCCTCGCGCAGCCGGCACGTCTGGTCGGAACAGTGATCGGCGTCGGAGTTCACGTCGCTCCAGACCTCATCGGGGACAACGAACGGCAGTTCGCTACGGCTGCCGGTAGCCGTGGTACGCGACCACTCGAACAGCGTGTCGAGCACCCCGTCGGAGGTCTGCGGCTGAGCGTCGTCGACGCCGAACAGCGACAACTCGTCGCGGAGTTCGGACAGGCGCTTCGCGCACAGGTAGTTCCCCCTGCCCTTGACCAGGACGACCGGTATGTCGGTCGCGAGCAACCGCTTCACGGTCGGAATGTCCTTGTCGACGAGCTGCTGCTGGAGGTTGATCGTGGCCGTCGACACGACCACGCGCTCGTCGTTAGTGGCGGCCCACTGGACCGCCGGCAGCAGATACGCGAAGCTCTTGCCGACCCCGGTCCCCGCCTCCACCGCAAGGATCGAATCGTCGTTGAACGCGGCGGCCACCGCGTGAAGCATTTCGATCTGGCTCGACCGCGGCTCGAAGTCGGGAAAGAGCTCCGACAACGCGCCGCCGGAGTCGAGCATCGAGCCAAGCTCTTCGGCGTCGATCGGCTCGCGCGCCGGCGCAGTATCGGGCTCGCAGACTACCACGAGCTCGGTCACGTCGTTGTTTACGATGTACGCGCCAACCCCCGACGTGGCCAGATCGGCAGCGATGAGCACGTCGGCCCGGCTCGGTTGCAGCTGCCCCGACGGATGATTGTGGATCACGACCGCACCGCGCCGCAGGTTCGCAAGAGGAGCAGCGACCATATCCTGCACGCCGCGGGCAACTGGACTTGCGCTTGAGACCGCGCCGTCGGCGTCGACGTCGCACGCGAAGACAACCTCGCTTCCGTTGGCTTCCGCGATCGCTGAACGCATCGCCCAGATCGCGTCGGCCGCGATTCGATCGGTGGCGTCCACGCTTACGAGCCGCTCTCCGCGATGAGCCGAGTCAGAAGCTCCGCCATGCGGGCGCGGATCGATCGACCAACCTCGACGACCTCCCGATGGTCGAGCGGACGTCCCGACATCCCTGCGGCAAGATTGGTCACGGTCGATATCCCGAGCACGCGCATGCCGTAGCTGCGCGCAACAAGCACCTCGGGGACCGTCGACATCCCGACCAGATCCGCGCCGAGCGTCCGGAGCATCCGGATCTCCGCAGGCGTCTCATAGTTGGGGCCCGACAGCGCGGCGTACACCCCCTCCTTGAGCTCTCCGTCGATGCTGCGCGCGAGGTCCCGGAGCTCCGGATCGTACGCGACAGTCATATCGACAAAGCGCGCGAGCGACGCCGGATCCTGCGGTCCGATCAGGGGGTTGGCCCCCATCAGGTTGAGATGATCGGTGATCAGCACCAGATCGCCGGGCGCGTACGCGGCGTTGATGCCACCGGCGGCGTTCGTCACTATCACCGTGGTCACGCCGCACGCCGCGAGCGTCGCGACCGGGAGTACTACGTCGTCCATCGGACGCCCCTCGTAGGCGTGGAAGCGCCCTGCCATGACCGCGACCGAATCGGAGATCGTCAGTGTGCCCCGGTGCCCGGACACCGATGGACCGCCGAAGCCTTCGATCCGCGCGTACGCGATGGTATCGGCCGCCGAGTCGCCGATCAGATCGTCGACAACGTCTGAAAGCCCCGACCCGAGCACAACCCCGACCCGTGGCGACCGGCCGCTCGAATCACGGATCGAAGCTGCCGCGCGCGATACGACTTCTGGAAACGACGTGTTCATGCTGACTCCCCGCTCAGAGACTAATCGGAACGGCCACGGTGCGCAATCTCATGCTTTGTTGACAGCGACCGAGCTGGTGATTACGCTCGGGCGAGAGGCAACATGAATCAACGAATCCCCGTCGCGGTGCTCGGAGCGACCGGCACCGTCGGACAGAAGTTCGTCCGGCTGCTGGACGGTCATCCCCTGTTCGAGGTCGCTGAACTCGTCGCATCCGAACGCTCCTCCGGCAGGGCGTATCGCGATGTGGTCGCGTGGAAGCAGGAGACGAAGCTACCCGAGTCGGTCGGGTCGCTCATCGTACGAGGCATCGACGAGCGCCTCGACAGCCGACTGCTCTTCTCAGGACTCGACTCGTCGGTCGCCGGAGAGGCCGAATCGCGCTACGCGGCCGGTGGACACATCGTGATCTCCAACTCATCGAATCATCGAATGGACGCGAATGTGCCGCTGATCATCCCCGAGGTCAACCCCGACCACTTCGAGCTCGTTCGGGCGCAGCCGGGTCCCGGTGCCTTGATCACGAACTCGAACTGTTCGACGATGTTCCTGGCAATGGCGCTCGCACCGCTCGATCGACGGTTCGGAGTCGACCGGGTTAACGTCACGACGATGCAGGCGATCTCGGGAGCCGGCTACCCGGGCGTCGCAAGCATGGACATCCTTGGTAACGTTGTTCCGTACATCCGCAATGAGGAAGAGAAGCTCGAGGAAGAGGTCGCAAAGATCCTGGGGCGTTTCGCGACCGATCACGTGGAACCCGCACCGATCACGGTGAGCGCGCAGTGCAATCGCGTACCGGTTTTCGACGGCCATACCGAGACGGTCTCGTTCTCGCTGCGGTCGGCCGCGACGGTTGATGACATCGTCGCCGAACTCAGCGCGTTCCAGGGCATGCCGCAGGAGCGCCGGCTGCCGTCGGCTCCCGAACGGCCGCTCGTCGTGCTCGATGAGCCCGACCGTCCGCAGCCGGCGCGCGACGTATGGCTCGAAAACGGAATGGCGACGCTGATCGGCCGGGTCAGACCGTGTCCGGTCCTGGGGTTCAAGATGGTCATCCTGGGGCACAATACGGTTCGCGGCGCCGCGGGTGCCGCAATCCTCAACGCAGAAGCGTTCCACTCGCTCGGCTACCTGGGGGCGTGAGCGTGGTAGTCATGAAGTTCGGCGGGTCGAGCGTTCAGAACGCCGCGATGATTCGTCGGGTGCTGACAATCGTCACCGACGCGCTTCCGCGTGCGCCGGTCCTGGTGAGCTCCGCGATGGGCAAGACAACCGATGCGCTCGTGGATATTGCGGCTGCCGCGACCGCCGGCGACTGGGACGCGGCCGTCGCGAGGATAGACCAGATCGAATCATCGCACCGGCAGGCCGCCGAGGAGCTTGCGCTGGCCACCACGCCCGTTTCGGCGCAGCTCGACGCTCTGTTCGACGAGCTGCGATCGCTCGCGCAGGGGGTCTTCCTGATCCGTGAGTGCTCCCCGCGCAGCCGCGACGCGTTGCTGTCGTTCGGCGAACGGCTGTCGACGGCGATCATCGCCGCCGCGGCGACCGTGACCGGAATCGACACGACGCTCGTCGATGCGCGTCGAATGGTCCGCACCGACGCGAACTTCGGCGGCGCGGCGCCGGTCGTCGAAGAGACGAACCGGCTGGTCCGCTCTGCTGTCGCACCGGCGCCGGGCCACCTGGTCGTAACGCAGGGGTTCATCGGAGCGACCGAAGAGGGCGTAACGACGACTCTGGGGCGGGGAGGGTCGGACTACTCGGCCACACTGATCGGCGCCGCGCTCGACGCCGACGTCGTTGAGATCTGGACCGACGTGAGCGGCATCATGACAGCAGACCCGCGCGTGATCCCGGAAGCGGTCAGCATCGCGACGATCTCCTACGATGAGGCTGCAGAGCTCGCGTACTTCGGCGCAAAGGTCGTTCACCCGTCGACGATCCTCCCCGCGGTAGACCGGGGGATTCCCGTTCTCGTCAGGAACACTATGCAGCCCGACGCGCTCGGTACCCGGATCCATACCGGGGTTCCGTCGAGCGGCGTCCGCGCGATCGCGTCCAAGAGCAGCGTCACGCTGATAACGGTGCGCAGTTCGCGCATGCTGAACGCGTTCGGATTTCTCCACGCGCTGTTCGAGGTCTTCGACGCGCACCGCGTCTCGGTCGACCTTGTCGCAACGAGTGAAGTGTCGGTTTCGATGACCGTCGACCGTGACGCGCCGGTCGGACGGCTACTCGGCGACCTGGAACGACTCGGCGAGGTTTCGATCGAACATGGAAAGAGCATCGTCTGCCTGGTCGGACGCGGTCTGCTCCAGGATGCCGCGTTCCTGTCGGATGTCTTCGGCTGCGTCGCACCGAGTCCGGTGCGAATGATCGCGCTCGGATCGTCGGACATCAACCTGAGCCTGGTCGTATCAGACGAACACGCGCAGTCGGTTTTGCGCTCGCTGCACGCGCACCTGTTCGGTCCATCCGACAACTCCGCGTCGGCGTGAGCTTTTCAACGCGGCCGGCGTGCGATACACTACCGTGAGAGGGAGAAGTGGATATCTTTGACCGCCTGGGCGGCTTCATCGAGGATATACTCGACCGTGACGGGCCGACCGATTCGCGGAGAAGCGCCGACCCGGACTTCGCGAGCGCGTGGGACGAGCTCGATGCCTACCTCAACGACGGCGGCGACGAGCGGCCAGTGCTCAAACGCACCGCGACCAGTGTTCCGACGTGGCTGCATCGCGACTTCCGCAATCTGGAAGTGCCGCCGGGCACGCCCCTATCCGAGGTCAAGAAGGCGTACAAACGATTGCTGGTCGCGTTCCACCCCGACCGGCACGCGGCGCCCGACAAGCAACAGACGGCGACACTTGTGACACAGAAGCTCAACGAAAGCTATAGGCGCATTCGCGACTACTACGCGGCCAACGGGAGCAACGGGGCGTCATGACGATTGTTACGGCGCTCGTACCGCTCATCGCAGGACTCAGCGTGACCGCACTCGCGATCCCCGGGATCATCACGCTCGCGCACCGCAAGAGGTGGTACGACGAGCGCAATCATCGCAAGATTCACGTAGCCGACACCCCGCGAATCGGCGGCGTCGGCATCTTCGGCGGCTTCGTAGCGGCGATCGCGCTTTCGCTGGCGCTGGTTGCTCCGCGCGGCGATTATCTCACGCCGGTCTGGGCTGGCACCTTTGGCGAGCTGTGGCCGCTAGGGATCGGCATCCTTCTGGTCCACGCGCTTGGACTGTACGACGATTTTCGCGGTCTGCGCGCGGCGCTCAAGCTGATGATCCAGATAGCCGCCGCGGTCATCGTGACGCTCGGACCGTACCGGATCGAGTCGATCACGATCCCGTTTGTCTGGATCGACATCGGGCTCGGGCCGTTCTCCCACGTGATAACCGTAGTCTGGATCGTCGCAATAACGAACGCGCTCAACTTCATCGACGGCGTTGACGGGCTCGCCGCCGGTACCGCGGCGATCGCCGCGCTCGCGTTCGCGGCGATCGCGGTGATCGTGGGGCAGTCGCTCGTCGCGCTCGTCGCGCTCGGGCTCGTCGGAGCGCTCGTCGGGTTCCTCCTGTATAACTCGCCGCCTGCCCGGATCTTCATGGGCGATTCCGGAGCGTACGTGCTCGGGTTCGCGCTCGCGGTGCTACCGTTGATGACCAGAGACGCATCGGGGCGCACGATGAGTCTGCTGCCGGCGCTGACCGTCCTGGCGCTGCCTGCACTCGACATGACCACTGCAGTATTCCGCCGCCTGCGACGCGGCAAGCATCCGTTCAGCGCTGATCGCGAGCACATCCACCACAAGCTGATGGACCTCGGGCTCCAGTCGTGGAGTCTGCTCATGGTCGCGCACGGGTCGACGATCGTGATGGGTGCGGTGGCGGTCGCGTGGTACCTGCTCCCGCAGAACACGGTGGTCGCGTCGGTTCTGGTTGCGTGGGCCGTTGCGGCGATCCTGACAGGCGTGATCACCAGACGGCAGCACCTCGGAAAGCCGTAGACAACAGGTGCGCTGCGAAATGATGCGCGGCGCACTGATGCGCGGCGAGTGAGCGCGATTACGCGTCCATCTGGTACTCGGCGATCTTGCGGTGTAACGTCTTGCGTCCGATCCCGAGTATTTCGGCGGTTCGGCTCTTGTTTCCGTTCTGCGCGGCCAGGTTCGCCCGGATGATCTCGCGTTCGGCATCGGCCATCGTCGCGCCAAGCTCGATCCGCACGTAGTTGCTTTCGGTATCGGCTGCGACCGACGGGGGCAGATCGTCGGCGGTCACGACGTTTCCCTTCGCCATCACGACCGCGCTTTCGATGCAGTTGCGCAACTCTCTTACGTTGCCGGGCCAGCGGTAGTTATAGAGAATCGACCGCGCCTTCGAGTCGATTCCTTCGACCTGCTTGCCGTTCTCAGCGGCGAACTCCTTGATGAACGCAGCCACGAGCAGCGGGATATCCTCCTTGCGCTCGCGCAGCGGAGGAATGTGGATGTTCACGACGTTGAGCCGGTAGAAGAGGTCCTCGCGGAAGCGCCCCGACTCGATCTCCGCCTTGAGATCCCGATTCGTAGCGCTGATGATCCGCGTGTCGATCTCGAGCGTCTCCTCGCCGCCGACCCGTTCGAATGTCTTTTCCTGCAGCACGCGGAGGATCTTGATCTGAACGCTCTGATCGATCTCTCCGATCTCGTCGAGGAAGATGCTGCCCGAGTGGGACAGCTCGAAGCGCCCGCGTTTGCGGGAGACCGCACCGGTGAAGGCGCCCTTTTCGTGGCCGAACAGTTCGCTCTCCAGCAGGCTCTGGCTCAGAGCAGCGCAGTGGACCTTGATGAACGGTCTCTCCTTCCGATTGGACAGCTGATGCAGCGCGTCGGCGATGAGCTCCTTGCCCACCCCGCTCTCGCCGGTGATCAGCACCGACGCCTTGGTCGGCGCGACCTGCCGGACGACATCGAAGATCCGGTTCATCTCGGCGCTCTTGCCGACGATGTTGGAGAACTGGCGCTTCTCCTCTAACTCCTGCTGAAGCGCGCGGTGCTGGAGGCTCAGTTCGCGCGTCGACAGGGCCCGCTTGACAAGGAGGCTGAGCCGATCGAGATTCACCGGCTTCGTGAGAAAATCGTACGCGCCGTCGCGCATCGCCTGGACCGCGCTCTCGATCGTTCCGTGTCCGGTCAGGATGATGATCGGCAGTGTGGGGTAGCTCTGAACGACCTCGCGCAGCAGTTCCTCCCCCGACATCCTGGGCATCTTCAGGTCGGCGATGATCAGATCGATCTCTTCCTGCTCGATCATCTCCATCGCGTGACGGCCATCCTCGGCAAGGTAGACGTTGTGGCCGTCAAGCTCGATCGCCTTCCCGAGTCCGGCACGGATGTTCTTTTCGTCGTCGACAACGAGCACGTTAAACTTCACGCGCGTCCTCCAACGGTTCAGTCCGAAGGTCGGAGAGCAGGTGCGTCTTGCGCTGGGGTATCGGGAACATCAGCGAGAACGAGCTTCCCCTCCCTTCCTGGCTCACGACCGAGATGTCGGCCATATGCTCTTTCACCACCTTGTACACGAGCGTCAACCCGATACCTGAACCGAAGTCCCGGGTCGTGAAGTAGGGCTCGAAGATCTTGGCCATCACCTCTTCGCTCATGCCCTCCCCGGTATCTGTGAGTCGAAGCTGGACCTCGTCGCCCTTCCTTCGAGTCGTCACGTGGAGCGTCCCACCGTCGGGCATGGCCGCGATCGCATTCTTCACGATGTTCAGAATTGCCTGCTTCAGGTACTTCTCATCGAGCTTGAGCTGCGGCAGGTCGTCACCAAGGTCGTCGATCAGCTCGATCCCGGCCTGTTCGAGCTCGTAGCGCACGAAATCGAGGAGGTCTCGCACGATCGGCGTGATGTCCCGATCCTCGAGGTTCGTGTCCATCGGCCGGACGGCAAAGAGGAAGTCAACGACGATCCTGTTGAGCCGGTCGACCTCCTCGTTGACGACGTCGACGTACTCTCCGATCGTTGCCGCCCGTTCGTCGCCGATCGTCGCGAGCGCCTTCTGAATCAGCTGCATGTGGATCCCGATCGACCCGAGCGGATTCTTGATCTCATGCGCGACACCCGCAGCGAGCGTGGTCAGACTCGCAAGGCTCTCAGCCCGACGCAGACGCGACTCGCGGCCGCGCCGTTCGGTCACGTCCTCGACACGGACGATCGATCCGTCGATCGCTCCTTTTCGTACGAGTGGTGTGACAGAGATCGCGAGTATCCGCGTGTTGCCGTCGTGGTCGATCGTGAACTCGCGGTCTACGGCGGTTTCCTGCGCGAGCAGTGTACTGTGCACAAAGAGGCTCACCGCTTCGTCGGCGATGCTTTCCCAGACCGGGCGATCGGCCGAGTCACGCGCCGTGAACGGCAGCAGACGCTCGGCCGCCTTGTTGTGAATGACCAGATCGTGCCGGCTGTCGGCGACGAGCAATCCATCGGCGAGCGAGTCGAGCACCGCCACAAGCCGGGCGTGTTCGGCGGCGGTATCGCGCAGGAGCGCACGGACCTGGCCTGGATCGAGTTTGTCGAATTTCGCGAGCGCGCGTTCCACGAACCGTCTCATCGAACCTCTTCCGCGATCAGGCGGTCTGCTGATCCGCGATGCTCCGCCGCATTCCGTAGTAGAGCGCCTCGAGCACGCGCGACGGCTGCATGTTCAGAGCCTCTACGCGGTGCGCGCTCTCCATCAACAGCCCTCGCCACTCAACAAGCCTCCGAGGCGCGATTCCGGGTCTCTTCAGCAACAGCCGGAAGAGCTCCGAGAGTTCTTCGGCAAAGTACCGGAACCCTTCGTTACGGCCGAGCGATGCGATCGTCTGATCGAGCTCTGATAGCAGCCCAAGCTCGATTTCGACGTCTCCAAGGCACCCCTCGACGAACCGCTCGGCGAGCGGCCGCAACGCGCGCCCGTCCACTCTCATAAAGTAATCACGAATGCTGGCCGCGTCCGAAGTATCGTCGCGAAAGATCCGGCCGATGACCTGCGCGCTCTCCTGCGGCCCGCGAGTCAGGAACCCGTAGGCGCGCGCGCGCGACTGAATCGTCGCGATCACCGCGCCACGGCGCTGTGTTGTCAGAACGAACGTCACCGACGCTGAGGGCTCTTCGAGCGTCTTCAGAAGCGCATTGCGCGCAGACTCTCCGAGCCGGTCGACGTTCTCAATGATTGCGACCTTCGCGCGACCCGATGCGGCGACGCGTGACCACGCCGACAGTCGTCGCACCACGGCGACCGGAACCGCGTCGAGCGCCTGGACGCCCACGAGTTTCTCGCAGACTCCGAGCACGCCGTCGATCCCTTTCACGAACCGCTCGCCCGACGGAGCCGTTGCATCGGGCAGATACGGCGCAAGCGCGTCATCGAGCTGTTCGAGCAACGGCTCGACCTTACGGATTCGAGCCTCCTCTCCCTCCCACAGAACGGGGTCATAGCGTCTGCTCAGCTTCCGGACCGCACGCTCGAACAAGAAACGGTGAGGAGGTCGGTCGTCCCGTTTCAGCGCCGACGCTGCAACCGAGACCTCGCGCACGAAGTAGCGTCCGCCGATCAGGAGCGTCTCCGGCTGCATCAGGTGCCGCTGCTGCGTACAGCTGGTGCACCGGCATCCCCAGGGCGCCCCGGGATCGGTACCGGTGCACGTCAACGCGCGCGCGAGCTCGAGCGCGACCGAGCTCTTGCCCGAGTAGTCGGGCCCGTGAAAGAGGATCGCGGGTGGGAGAATGCGCTCGCGGATCTCAGTCGACAAGCGCTGAACGACCTGGATCTGACCGATGATGTTCTCAAACATTGAGCCTCCCCGTTCGCAGAAACTCGGCGGCAAACGGGAGGAACGGGATCATCACGTGCGCGAAGAAGCTCCCGGCCATCAGCGTCTCCGGCTCAAAGAACGGCTGAATCTGAATGAGCAGCAGCAGCATGAACACGATGAACAGGCCTTCGGCGATCCCGAGGAAGAACCCGAGCGCATGATCGAGCTGATCGAGGTGAATGCGCTCGATCAGTCGATTGAGCGCGCTCTCGAATATCTTGACCACGACGTAGACGACCAGAAAGAGCCCCAGGAAGGCGATCACCTGGCTCCAGATCGTCGGCCCCATGTACTGTTCGATCATCCCGGCGACCAGGCCGCTGAATAGAACGGCCACCGCGATCCCGAGCAGCAGCGCGGCGGTTCCGAGCAGCTCTTTCACGAAACCGCGGATCGCAGCGCGTATCGAGAGCAATGCGACGATGATCAGGAATACGATGTCGATTCCGGTGAACGTCATCGCTGCTCCACGGCTGTGCGGATGAGCGCCGCTATTCGCTCGCAGGCGTCGGTCGGCACGACCGATCGTGCCGCCTGACCCATCGTCGCCCGCAGCCCGGGATCGTCGCCGAGCGCATTGAGCGCGCAAACGATGTCATCGCCGAGGGTGGCGTCACGAATGAAGACGCGGGCTGCACCGGCTACCTCGAAACGTGCGGCGTTGCGGACCTGGTCGCCGCGCGAACCGACGATCAACGGAACCAGGAGCATCGGCTTGGCCAGACAGGCAGCCTCCCAGATCGTCGACGCGCCGGCACGGCAGAGTACAACATCGGCCGCGGCAAGGAGATCGGGCATCTCGGTCCGGAAGAACGGCGCGTGCGAGTAGGTAGAACTGTCCATTCCAGCCGCGTCGACCTCGTGCATTCCGGTCTGATGGATCACGCGCCACTGCCGGCTGACGCGAGGGAGGATTTCCGCGACCGCGCGGTTGAGCTGCGCGGCACCCTGACTTCCACCGAGCACGAGCAGAACCAGGCGTGGATCGCCCGGTTCGAAACCGACCGTCTGGAGACCGCGGCCGCGCTCTCCGCGGAAGATCTCCGGCCGGATTGGATTGCCGGTCACGACGGTCCTGCGCCTCCGGCGCGCGGACGCGGCTGCCGGCGATGGCGCCGGCGCGTACGCGACGAGCATCAGCCGCGAGAACCGGCCGTTTATCCGCGTTGCGAGCCCGGGATCGGCGTCGCTCTCATGGCTGATGACCGCAACCCGGTGCAGCCACGCGGCGACGACCGGCGGAACGCTCACGAACCCGCCCTTTGAGAAGAGCACCGAAGGCCGCTCTCTGCGGATAATCCCGCACGCACGCACGATTCCAGCGGCGACCCGAAACACATCGAACAGGTTTCTGATCGAGCGATATCGGCGCAGCTTCCCTGTCGGAATCCCGTGGAACGGCACGCCATGCGCCCGGACGATCGACCGCTCCATCCCGACGCTGCTGCCGATCCATGCGGTCCGGTATCCGTAGTCGCGGACACGGTCGAGCACGGCGAGGCCGGGGAACACGTGACCACCGGTGCCACCGCCGGTGAACAGTACGAGGGGCGATGCTGTTTGCTTTCCGGACCGAATTGCGATATTTCACCATATCATGGCATACCGAATGCAGGCAATCGTTGGACTGTTGTTCGTGTCTCTGGCGGTCGGCGCTCAACCGGTCGGGATGTCCCCGACCGACGCCGACCGAGCAGCGCGGTTACACGAGCTGATCCCCGGCGCAGACGCCGGAGAAATCACTGGACTCCTGCGCGACGGGGTGGTTCGGGCTCGGATCGACACGGGCCCGAGACTCGCTCCGGCGTTCACAGAGCCGATAGCCGAACGAATCGCCGCGATCGACTCGTCGATCGGCGTGGAGATGGTCATGGTCCGGCAGCTCGATCCCCCGCGTTCGGCGATCGATGATACGATCGAGTCGTCGCTCGGGTCGATCAGTGGCATGGAGGGAATCGAGTACTACTCCGCATCGCGCGGCCGGTCGCGCGTGCTCTTTCACGAGTCCTACGCGATTGCGGGCCCGAATGACCGTCGGCGGGTACCGGATCCGGTCGGTTTCGCCGGCACGGGTGAGCGCGTCGTCCACGTGTTTCAGCGCGACTCGAGTTTCGGTTCCAACGTGCTTGAGCTCACCTATCGATCGACCGAGTCTGCGGTCTGGATCGCGATGAAGAATCTGACGCCGATGTTTTACCAAGGCTTCGTCCCGGCGGTCCGGGCCGAGCAACTCACCTTACACGTCGTCGCGTACGTCGATGGCGACCTGGTGATCTTCTACGGCGTCTGCGCCGCGCGCACCGGGATTCTGATGGGTATGGAGCGTCGGGTCGAGGAGAGCTTCGCGAACCGGCTCGTTGCGCTCGCCGAATGGTTCCTGAGCGGTGTTTCGCGTCGCTCCTAACACTTTCCTAACCGTCTTCTAACACTATACTGACCGGGGAAGAGTAGCTTGGTTAGAACGGTGGAGAACGCATGCGACTGACTCTCTCACTAGCGATTGCCGCGCTCCTCTTCGGCTTTTTTGCCACGGTCAGCGATGGCGACCGGGGTCGCGTGGACCTCGCCGGCAGTTCCACGATGCTGCCGATCGTCGAACGGACGCTGTACCGCTTCGTCGATGATCCATCGATCGGCCGAGCGAGTTACACGGCGGTTGGTAGCGGCGCCGCAATCGCACGGCTGATCGCGGGCGAGACCGATGTCGCTGCGTCGAGCAGGCCTATCAGCCCGCGCGAACTGGCTGCAGCGACCGCTACCGGTGTCGTCCCCGTCGGTGTCGTGCTTGGCTACGACGCAGTGTCGATCGTCGTTTCCGAGTTCAACTCCTGGGCGCTCGATCTGTCGCGCGACGAGACACGACGCGCGTTGTCAACCGCGATCACGTGGTCGGACGTTCGCCCATCGTTCCCACCGCACCCGATCGTCAGGTTTGTACCGGGCACCGACAGCGGAACCTTCGACTTCATCTGCGAAATGCTCTTTGACGGCAATGCATCTCCGATGCTGTCGGCGACGCGCGTACAGTTCTCCGAGGACGACTACGTGCTCGCGCGCGGAGTTGCAGAGAACCGCGGCGCGATCGGTTTTTTCGGCCACGGATACGTCGGCCGCCTGTCGGATGCGCGCGTACGGACCGTTGCCATCGACGGGATCGCCCCCGATGCTGACACGGTGCGTTACGGCGCCTATCCGTTCGTACGGCCGCTATCGATCTACTCGACCGCCGACACGCTCGCTCTCAGACCCGACGTCGTCGCGCTGGTAGGCGCGTTCCTGTTGAGCGCGACGGAAGATGTCGTTGCAGGCGGCTACTTTGCGGCGGACGCGACGACGATCGCCGCGGGCATCGCACAACTGGCGGCCTACCACCCTGCGGCGTCTGAAAGCGCCGAACGGGAACCCCGGCGATGAGGCGGGCAGTGAACACCCGACCCGCGACCGGCGATCGCCCGTCTGCGGCCTGGTTCGCCAGACGCAGACGACCCGCGGAGGCCGTTATCACGGCCGCGCTCGCGACGGCTGCCGGTGCGTCCGCGCTGATCCTCGTCGGCATTTCGGTGTGGCTCGGGTACCAGACCATCGTATTCATGATCCGAGCCGGGGTGACCGTGCGAGCGATCGTACTATCGGCGAGATGGCTGCCGGAGAGCGGGCACTACGGGATGCTCGCATTCGTGGTCGCTACGGTTCTGACGAGCGGGATCGGCCTCGCGTTCGCGCTGCCGGTGGGTATCGCGACCGGCACCTATCTGGAAGAGTTCGCGTCGCTTCGAGTTCGATCGACGGTCGGACCGGTGCTGGTGGCCGCGTCACACGTCCCGACCGTGGTCTTCGGGTACTTCGCGTTGACCGCGCTCACGCCGGCATTGCGGGCCGTCTTTGGTGACGGAGTCGGCGTCTATAACGCCGCCTCTGCCGGACTCGCGATCGGCTTTGCGCTCGTGCCGTATGTCGCCGCGCGGACGCAGGCCGCTGTCGCAGCGGTTCCGGTCGGACTTCGAGCGGCGGGGCTCAGCCTGGGCGCCACGACCACCGAGAACGCGACGCGACTGATCCTGCCTGCGTCACGGTACCGGCTTGCGGCGCTGTGTCTGAGCGCGTTCGGGCGAGCATTCTCCGAAACGATGATCGTCGCGATGGCAGCCGGGATCGGACCACGACTGACGATCAACCCGTTTTCACCGGTTGAGACGATCGCGGGTCACGTATTACGGGCCGGCGCCGGCAGTCCCGCGGCATCGATCGACGAGCGCGGCGTGTTCGCCGTCGCGACGCTCCTCTTCGCGACGACGGTCGCGATATCGGCGTTCAGCCGTGCGCTCACCCGCACAGACGAGCGAGGGCGAACGTGACGCCGGCCCGTAGGCGTACGCGCTCGAGCGCCGCGCTTCGTGTGCTCTTCGCGTTCGCCGCGCTCATCGCGCTGACCTCTGTGACTGCGGTTGTCACGCACGTGGTGAACACCTCCGCGGGGCTCATTGCGATCCGCGGCGGCACCGAATCGGCCGCTACCGGCGACGCCGCGCAGGTGCTCGCAAGCTGGACGCTTCTGGAGTCGATGGTGTACCGCAGCGTGATCGAGCGCGACGCAGTCGAGCGGTTTCCCGACGGCACCCGGATCGAGTTCCGAAGCTGGCTCAATCCGGCGTTCATCACCGGTGGGTACAGCGCCGATCCGACTCGAACCGGGGTTCGGGGCGCATTGATCGGCTCGCTCTGGCTGATCGTGATCGCGACGATCGCGGCGGTGCCGGCCGGGGTCGGCGCCGCGATCTACCTTCAGGAGTTCAGCGCACCGCACCGGCTCCATCGGGCCATGCGAGAGAGCGTGCATCTGCTCGCCGGGGTACCGTCGGTGGTCTTCGGGCTGATCGGACTGGTGATCTTTGCCAGGCTCCTTGGGCCGTTGACGTCGGGAGCGATCTTTGGCGTACGCGCGACGCGTGTCCCGACCGGCAGGACGATCGTTTCAGCGGGGCTGACCGTCGCGCTGATGACGCTACCCCGGATCGTGATCGCCGCCGAGCAGGCGATCGGCGCGGTTGCGCCGCGTCTGCGTCTGGCAGCGTTCAGCGTCGGAGCCACGCGATGGCAGGTTGTGCGCGACCATGTACTCCCGCAGGCTGGCCCCGAGATATGCGCCGGGGCAATCTTCGCGCTCACGCGGGCGGTTGGGGACGCGGCTGCCGTGATCATCGTCGGAGCGTCGACGGTCGTGCTTACGGATCCCTCGACGCCGTTCGCGGCGTTCACCGCGTTGCCCGTGATCGCGTACCAGTGGGCGATGCGGCCCGATCCGTCGTATCGGGGCCTCGCTTCGGCCGCTCTGCTCGTACTGCTGCTTGTCGTGGTAGTGTTGAACGTCGCAGCAGGCGTAGTTCGACTGAGGGCGCGGAGGACGCGATGACACAGGACGTGGGCGTGGCAAACGAGCGTGTCGACACGCTGTCTACCGAGGAACTCACGGTGACGTACGACGACATCCCCGTGGTCAGCGATGTGACCGTTGGGTTCGCGCGGGGAGAGGTCACCGCGCTGATCGGCCCGGCAGGATCGGGCAAGACGAGCGTTCTACGCGCGCTCAACCGGCTTCACGATCTGACCCCGATTGCACGCGTCCACGGAAGCGTCCGGCTGCACGGTAAGGACATCTACGACGCCGATGTGGACGCGTTCGAGATCCGCCGTCGCGTTGGAATGGTATTCGAGACACCAACGCCGTTCCCGATGTCGATCTACGACAACGTCGCGTGGGGCGCGCGGATGCACGGGCGACCGTCCGAGCTGGACGCGGTCGTTGAGCACGGGCTGCGGCGTGCCGGTCTGTGGGATGAAGTGAAGGACAAGCTTCGCCAGAGCGCACTCAGACTGTCGGCCGGTCAGCAGCAGCGGCTGTGCATCGCCCGGACGATTGCGATCGACCCAGACGTAATCCTCATGGACGAGGTGACCGCGCCACTAGACCCGATATCGACCGGCAAGGTCGAAGATCTGATCCTGACTTTGCGCCCGGATTACGCGATCGTGCTCGCGACTCACAATGTGCAACAGGCGGGAAGACTCTCCGACCGGGTCGCGTTCTTCCTGGTCGACGAGAGTCGAGCCGGTCGGCTGGTCGAATGGGCCGACACCGACTCGGTGTTCTTTGCGCCGCGCGACGCGCGAACCGAGGCGTATATCTCAGGCCGGGCGGGAAGCGACATGTCGGCCCGCGGGAGAACCGGGTAATGGAGTCACGGCTGCGACTCGATCGCAAGATCGACGAACTCTACCAGGATGTCCTCAAGATGGGAGCGCTCGTCGAAGAGGCGATCTGTCGTGCGGTCGAAGCGCTCAGCACGGCCGATGAACAGCTCGCGCGGACCGTGATCGACGGCGACGGCGCCATCGACGCGCTCCACCTCCGGATCGAAGATCTGGGTACCCACGTTGTCGCGCTCGAACAGCCGGTCGCGAGCGACCTGCGCGGGATCATAACGACGATGCGGATCGCGAGCGACCTCGAGCGGATCGGCGATCACGCTCGCCACATAGCACGTGCAGTCCGGCCGATGCCCGCGCAACTGCTCGACGCAGCGATCGTACAGATTGACGCGATGGCCCGCCACGGTGCGGCGATGGTTCACGACGCACTCACCGCGTACGTAGACGGCGACGTTGACGCAGCCCGGGCCATCGCGCTGCGAGACGACCAGATCGACTCGATCCACCGCGACCTCAGTCACCGCCTGGTTGCCATAATGCAGAAGCACCCCGATCTGGTCGAACCGGCTCTTGAGCTCGCGTTCGTGAGCCGATTCATCGAACGCGTCGGCGATCACGTCACGAACATCTGCGAGTGGATCGTATTCGCCCGTACCGGAGAACACGTGGAGCTCAATGGGTAGCGTATGAGAGGGAAGACAGTACTGGTAGTCGACGACGAGAAAGACATAGCCGAACTCGTGCGTGTCACGCTCAATCGTGAGGGGTTCGCCGCAGAGTGCGCGTATTCCGGAGAGGACGCGCTCGCGCGAGCCGCGACGCTGCGCCCCGACCTCATCGTACTCGACCTGATGCTCCCCGGCGTCAGCGGGATCGAAGTCTGCAAACGGCTGAAGACGAACGAGTCGACCCGCGGGATTCCGGTCTTGATGCTGACCGCGAAGACCGAAGACTCGGACATCGTGGTAGGGCTCGAGTCGGGGGCCGATGACTACCTCACCAAGCCCTTCAGCCCCAAGGTACTCGTCGCGCGCGTGAAGACCATCCTCCGCCGGGAGCGCCCGGATGCCGACACTGCGACGGCAGAGACCATTTCCATCCACGGCGTGACGATCGACGTGTCGCGACACGAAGTTCACGTCGATGGAGGTGCGGTACAGCTGTCGGCGACCGAGTTCGCGATTCTGGAGTTCCTCGCGCGCAATCCCGGCTGGGTGTTCTCCCGCTACAAGATCATCGATGCGGTCAAGGGCAAGGACTACCCGGTAACCGAACGGTCGGTCGACGTCCAGATTCTGGGGTTGCGGAAAAAGCTCGGGTCGCGCGGATCGCTGATAGAGACGGTTCGCGGGGTCGGATACCGGCTTCGGGCGCGATAGGTGAGGCGCATTCGACGTCGCCTGAGCCGGCCCTCTCTGTTCGCGAGGATCTACCCGATCCATCTGGGAATCGTAGCCGCGGCGCTGCTCCTGGTCGCCGGGACGGCGCTGGTAACGTACGCGCGGGCCGACGATTCGCGGATCGTGGCGAGGCTTGCAACGATCGCGCGCATCGTCGCGGCCGGCCTGCCCGACGACGCTGATGGCGCACAGGAGTATCTCTCCGGGATCATCGGGGCAGCGTCGCTCGACTCGATTGATGTTTTCGCATCGGACGGTTCGCTCACCTACGGCGTTCCGACCGGTGCGCATTCCCGGACATTGGGTCGGCGAACCGACAGCGGGATCGTCCGACTCGACACCACGCGCTACGCGTACGCGGTCGAACCGCTATCTGCCGACGGTGCCCGACCCGGGATCGAACGGGTACGGGTTGTCGAGCGACTCGACTTGGGGCCGTCGCGACGCGGCCGCGCTATCCTGACCGTCCTTACCGCGCTCACGCTCACGCTCTGCGCGGCTGCCGCGATTCTGTTCCGATATCTCCGCTGGATCGATCAGCCAATCTCCGCGATTCGCTCGACCGCTCGCCACCTGGCACGCGGCGAGCTCAACGTGCGAGTTCGCGCGCAGGGCCCTGCGGAACTGCTCGCGCTTGCCGCCGACATCGACGAAATGGCGAATCAGCTGCGTCGGAGGATCGCCGATATCAGCCACCAGCGAAACCAGCTCGAGGCGATCCTATCGAGCATGCTGGAGGGCGTAGTGGTCCTTGACGGCTCGCAGACGATCGTGAGCCTCAACGACGCGGCCGGACGGTTACTGAGCGTATCGCCGCCGAGCGCGACAGGCCGGACCCTTCTGGATGCGCTTCGAAACGCGCAGCTCGACGAAGTTGCGCGCGAAGCGCTCACCGGAGACCAGCCGGTCGAACGGACGATCACGCTCTACCGGGAACGCCCGCTCCACGTTCAGGTGCACGCGACCGCGCTCGAGCCCAACGGAGCGTCGCCACGCGGCTCTCTGATCGTCCTCAACGACATCACGCGGCTCGTCCAGCTTGAGGCGCTTCGCAGAGAGTTCGTCGCGAACGTCAGCCACGAGCTACGCACGCCGATCACGTCGATCAAGGGGTTCGTGGAGACGCTCCTGGACGATGAGACCGCTGACCGCGAAGAACAGAGGCGCTTCCTGGGGATAGTGCTCCACCACACGAACCGTCTGAATGCGATCATCGAAGACCTGCTGAGCCTCTCACGGCTCGAGCAACCCGACCAACAGCTGCGATTCGAGCGGTTTGCGATCGCGACGGTTGTGGAATCGGCGATCGAGGCGTGTTCGTCGCGAATCGCAGAGAAGCGAATCCCGATCGAGCGCGAGGTAACCGATGGATACGCGTGGGGGAATCCAAGCCTGATCGAGCAGGCATTGATCAACCTGATCGACAATGCGGTGAAGTACTCAGCAGCCGGAAGCCCCGTCTCGGTTGCGGTGAGCCGCCGCGACGCATCGCTCGTGATCCAGGTCCGCGATCGCGGCGCGGGGATTCCTGCGCGCGACCTGCCAAGAGTGTTCGAACGCTTCTACCGGACCGACCGCGCCCGCAGCCGTGAGCTCGGAGGTACAGGCCTCGGGCTCGCCATAGTGAAGCACATCGCGCTCGCGCATCACGGCCGCGTCGACGTGGAGAGCGTGTACGCAGAGGGGAGTACATTCACGATCGAGATTCCCCAAACCGCTGCGCCCGAAGGCGAACCGGACGCGCCTACGTGATAGCGCGCAACAGCACCTGCGAGCCACCTATGATCGCTCCGATCAGCGCGCCGAACAGGTTGATCCATTTGAGATGCCGGGCGATCACCAGCAGGAGCAGCTCCTCTACGCTACGCATATCGAGCCCGTCGATCTTCTGCACGACCATCCCGTGGATGTCCAGACTGTCGATGAGCTGCGGCACGCGTCGCTCGAGTTGCTCGACGATCCGGTCGGTCACGTACGTGTCGATGCGGCGCTTCGCGTCGGGAGCGAGCGGAATCATCTGTTCGACCCGCCCTGATCCACCGGGCGGTCGCTTGAGCAGCGAGCGGACGAAGTCCACCGCGCGCTCGGCGAGTTGCGCCCGATGCGTATCATCGTCGAGCCACCGACCGGCGAGCGTCACTACGTGCTCACCGAGCTCGTCCGCGGACAACCCGGTGACCGACTCGGCCACCCCCGCCACGGTTCGGTCGCGCAACGAGGTCGCGGTCGATCGAGCCACCGATGCGAGTATTTCGACGACCTCCGGTCGCCGCAGCGTGTCACGGACAGTTTCCGCGGCGCGAACGATCAGCTCGACAAGGTCCACCCCGAGCTCGCGCTCGACGGAGGCTATACCCGTCCGTCCTAAAGCGGCGACCCGGTGCTGCACCGAACGCACGAGTCGGCGCCGATTGTGCGCGGCCTTGCCCGCGCGTTCGATTCCATCGATCAGATCGGAGACGACCGCCGGCATGTTGTCGGTGAGATTCCGGTCGTACTGCCCGGCAGACACGATAATGCGCTGGAAAAGGTTGAGCCTGCGCAGCACCTGCTTCAGCAGGTCACGCCCGTGAACCGACAGATCCTCTCTGGTACGCGCCTGCCGCAGGAACGACATCAGAAGATCGAACGTCGGACCGTACAGTAACGGTACGATCCGGATGCACTGGAGTACGACGCGCCGACCGATGATCCTCCGGACCTCCGTGTCCGAGGACAGATGCGTCCGTAACGCACCGACGATTCGCTCGAGCGCGGCGTCGTACACGCTGTCCGACGTGAGCGCCGCCAGGAGATGCTCCACGCCGCGACGGAGCCGTTCGTCGGAGGGCAGAAATCGCGCGGCGTCGAGCGACAACACACCGGCGACCACGTCGTCGAGTAGTCGTAGCGCGGTGGTGGCAAACGGCTCGCTCCTGAGGAACGCGGTGAGTACCGGCTCGATCAGATCGGTCACACCCCGATCGGTCTCTTCCCTGCGCAGTAGATCCGATGTCATGCGCTCGACGCTGTCGTTGAGCGACGCGCGGAACCCGGGATCCTGAATCTTCGCGATCAACACATCCGGGGTCAACAGCCGCGCCGAGACCATCGTCGCGATGCTTTCGGCCAATCGGTACCGCTGCCGTGGCAGGATACCGGGCGTGAAGGGTATCCGAATCCCGAAGATCCGCTTCTCTGCAAGCGGACGGAACAGCATCCGAATCGCAAGCGCGTTCGTCACATAGCCGATCACCGCTCCCAGTAACGGGGGAACCGCGTACGCCAGAATCTGTGCAACACCAGCGGAGTCGAGCACTACTCGTTCTCCGTCAGATCGTACGCAAGGTTGATCGCGTGGTTTCGGGATCGCGCGGGCAGCAGCTCGCGTCCGAAAACCCAGCCGGCAACAACGGGGTGGTCGATACGATACCACCGGTACGCCCGGCCGTCGACGATAGTCAACCCGGTACCAAGGCCGGTTACCTCGGTGACATCCCCTGCCCTCAGATGGCCGCGGATCGGTGAGAAACGGTCGGGCGACTCGTGCACGCGGACGTACGGGTCGGCGATCACAGCCCACTCGGGGCGCAATACGACGACGCGGGTCGCTTCAAGCACCACCGACGCTCCCGAGTCCGACCGCGAGCAACCCGCAATCGTAACGATCGCGACGATGGCGGTCGCGCAGACGATCCACCGACGGGTCGGCGCGGCGGACACCGAATGCCCCGGCCGCGCGTGATCTTGACCGGCACCCGACGCGCGTGCATGCTGGAGACCGATGAAGCGGTTGTGCATTGGACTCGTCGCTCTCTCTCTTTCGGCGCTGCTGTCGGCAGCCGAGGTATCGGCGGAGCTCCACGCGTCAACGGGGGCACTCCTGGTGGAGGATAGTCCATTCGAGCGAGCGGTTCAACTGCACACCGGACTCGACACGGTGCTTCGGCTGGCCTTCGGTGCAGACGCACGAAAAACCGGGCACGATCGCGCTTCCGATTCTCTTGACGCGGTCGCACTGTTCGTCGGGATCGGAGTCGGGTCCCACCTCCCGTCGCGCCCCGACTCCGCGGGTATCGTCTACCGGGGGCTCACCATCCGCAGCGTCCTGGCCGGAGTCGAGCGACCGATTCGGCGCTGGCTTTCGGCGGAAGTGTCGGTCAGGGCGGCGGTTGCGAACTACCGTTTCACAAGCGTTCTGATCGGTTACCCCGAGCTGTCGGTCGGCCCAACGTTCATCGTCAGTAGCGGTCCGACGACACGAATCAGGTGGCACGCCTACGTCGCACGGCAGTTTCGCACCGACGTCGACTACGCGTACGCGGCAGGGGTTCGGGCAGCGATCGTCGCGTCACAGTCGGGCGATCGGGTTCGTCGGGATGATTAGCATTCGGGTGCGCGCCATCTGCCTGGCGGCCTTCATGGTCGCGGTCGCAGGATGCTCGCCGCCTGCCCGACCGGTAGTCGGAGGGTACGCGATCGTCTACGGCGTGTCCGACTACGGCGCGCCCGCGGTCGGTACGATCCGGATCAACTCGCTGCCGTTTCCCCGGTCGGACGCGATCGCGATCGCCGCTCTCCTCGGCGATCAGGGTTACGACGTGACGCTGCGGATGGACTCCGATGCGACGACGGAGAACCTGTTCGCAGACATCGAAGCGGTCGCCGCGGAGATGGAGCAGGAAGGCAGGACCGACGCGCCGTTCTTCTTCTACTTCGCCGGACACGGAATCGGCGCAGGGACCGATCACCTCTACCCCGCCGCGCTCGTTGACGCGCTCGATACAGCATCGCCGTCGGGTGCACGGTCAGCCTTCCTCTTCTTCCACCCGAATAGCGGCTCGCATCCGGCCGACTGGTCGCAGATCATCGCCGATCAGGGCGTCAGTGAGACACGGCTGCGCGACGCGCTGTTCGCGGCGCCGATCGTATCGGCACGCAGCCTGATCGTGATTGACGCGTGCCACGCCGGCGGCTTCATCGAAGCGGGGACCTCTCACGACGCGCTACCAGCCGACTACACCGGATCCGGGCGGGGCGTGAGTGCAGCCGACGCATTGTCGGCCTTCGGACTTTCGGTCGACGCGTGGAGTACCGGAGCATCCGGCAGCGAACAACCGGCGGCTAGCGCGATCGTGATCGCTTCATCGGGCGCGTACGAGTGGGCGTGGGAGGACAGCCGCCTTGGTCACGGGATCTTCACGTACTTCTTCCTTGAAGCGCCGCGGTACGCCGACCGGAACCATGACGGCTGGATCACGGTGACCGAGGCGTACAACCACGCCGCGGCGCGAGTCGACGCGTACTGGAACGAACTGGTGTCGGGAAGCAACCGGTACATGCCGCGGATGAGCGGCGGGGCGACCGACTTCGTGCTCTTCGAGCGCCGCTGACCCGGGGGGGGTGCCCCCCGCTACTGTCGGCCGATCTCGCGAAGCTTCGCGATCTCATCGCGCAGCACCGCCGCCTGCTCGAACTCCAGGTTCTTCGCGTGTTCGACCATCTCTGCTTCGAGCAACTTGATGAGCTTGTTCCGCTGCGCCGGGACGGTCACGTTGTAGCTCTTCTTCAGGATTTCGATCGACTGGACCTCGTCCTGCCGCTTTTCATCGCGCTCACGAACAAGGATGTCCTTGATCGCCTTCGAGATCGTCGTCGGCGTGATCCCGTGTTCTTCGTTGTACTGCAGCTGAATCCGACGACGACGCTCGGTTTCGGCGATAGCCTGCTCCATCGCATCGCTCATCCGGTCGGCGTACATGATCACGCTGCCGTTCACGTTGCGCGCGGCGCGCCCGATCGTCTGGATCAGCGACGTCGCAGACCGCAGAAAACCAATCTTGTCGGCGTCAAGGATCCCGATCAGCGACACCTCAGGTAGATCGAGCCCTTCGCGCAGCAGGTTGATCCCGACGAGGACGTCGAATACTCCCTGCCGAAGCTGGGTCAGAATCTCGACGCGCTCGATCGTTTCGATCTCCGAGTGGAGGTACCTGACCTTCAGCCCAAGGTTCGTCAGGTAGTCGGTGAGATCTTCGCTCATCTTCTTCGTCAGCGTCGTGACGAGCACGCGTTCGTTCGCCCGGACACGCTCACGGATCTCTGCGTACAGATCGTCTATCTGGCCCTTCGTCGGCCTGACCACGATCTGCGGGTCGACGAGTCCGGTCGGCCGGATGATCTGCTCGACAACCTGCGCGCTCTTGGTGATTTCCTCTTCGGTCGGGGTCGCCGATACGTAGACGGTCTGATCCATCAGCGACTCGAACTCATTGTAGACGAGCGGCCGGTTGTCGAGCGCCGACGGCAGTCTGAAGCCGTAGTCGACGAGGGTGAGCTTGCGGCTACGGTCGCCTGCGTACATGCCGCGGATCTGCGGGAGCGTCACGTGGCTCTCGTCGATGAAGGTCATGAATCTCTCGGGAAAGTAGTCTATGAGCACCGCGGGCCGCTCGCCCTCCGATCGACCGCTGAGATGCCGGCTGTAGTTCTCGATGCCGGAGCAGTAGCCCATTTCGTGCATCATCTCGATGTCATACTCGGT
>RECL01000084.1 GCA_007694025.1 Spirochaetaceae bacterium | reverse complement strand
TCACGATCCGGCGGCGACCCACTCCTTGACCGCGCGCGCGAGTTCGACTCCGCGCTGGCGTATCAGGCTCAGGTCCTCGTCGGTCGGCGCTCCGCGGAACTCGACCGTCTCCAGGAACTCCCAGTTCGTCCGGTTGCGCTCCATGATCTCGTCCAGTTCCTTCTGCGCGCCGCCCGACCAGCCGTAGCTGCCGAATCGGAACGCCTTGCGGTTGAGCGCCTTTTTTCGCCCGATCTCTTCCAGGACCGCGGCCATCGGCGGGAACATCTTGTACTCGTAGGTCGGCGTGCAGATCACGACTCCCGAACTCTGCCAGACGCTCGCGATCGAATAGCTCCAGTCGGTCTCGGGGATCTTGTGCAGGTGCACCGTCACGCCCTCGCTCTTGAGCCCTTCGACGACCGGTGCGACGCCGCGGGCGCTCATCCCGTACATCGACGCGTAGAGCACCGTCACGTCGGTCTTCGCCGGCCCCTTACCGTAGCTTGCGTAGCGGATGTAATCGCCGACGATGCGGCCCGGATCCTGCCTCCAGACGATCCCGTGACCCGGCGCGATGATCCTGATTTCTATATCCTTGAGCTTGTCGATCGCGCGCTGAACGAACACCGAAAACGGCCCGACGATGTTCGCGTAGTAGCGTTCGGCCTCGTTCTCAAAGAACCGGAAGTCGGCTTCATCGAGCTGGTCGTCGTACATCTTCTCGCCAACCGATCCGAAGCTGCCGAACGCGTCGCACGGCATCAGCGTCTTGCTCTTGGTGTCGTAGGTCGCGATCGTCTCGGGCCAGTGAACGTTGGGGATCTCTGCGAACAGCAGCACGCGGCCATCGCCCAGGTCGAGCGTATCGCCGTGCTTGACCGATCTCACGTCGCCGTCGTACCCGTAAAAGTGTTTGACGAGCTCTGCACCCTTCTCGCTCGTGATCACGGTCACGTCGCTTCTGAGCTTCAGAAAGCTGTCGAACCAGCCCGAGTGGTCGGGCTCAAGGTGATTCATGATCACGTAGTCGATGTCGCCGATATCGAGCTTCATCTGATCGAGCTGTTCGTAGAGCGTCTCGGGCACGCCGTCCCAGTCGCATACGCCGTCGACGATCGCCGCCTTGGTCCCTTTCACAATGTAGGAGTTCATCGAAACGCCATTCGGTATCGGCCAGATGCTCTCAAACAGAATGTCGGTAACGTTCGCGCTCAACCGGTAGATGCCGTCGGTTACCTCGGTGGTCTTCATGCGTACTGCTCCATACCTATCGATACTATTTTAACCAATTTGGTCGTAATCGCCAACCGAATCGGCACGCCGCGCGAGCTCTCGATCGAGCGCATTCGCGAAACCCTGGATCTCCCGCGGTCCGAAGCTTCGCGATCGCTCGGACATGATCCCGGAGTCGCGCAGCTCCTTCGCAAAGTCGCGGTAGCTCAGCCGCTCCCGCACGTTTTCAGCGGTCCAGCGGTCACCGCGATCGTTGAGTACGACCGCCCCGATATCGACGAGCCGGGCCGCAAGCGGCACATCACGCGTGACCGCGATGTCGTCTGCCGTGGCGACCCGGACGAGCTCGTCGTCGGCGTCGGGAACGATCGCGGCCGACACATTGCCGCGCGGCAGCGGAACAGGCGAGTTGGACACAAAGTGCGCGTCTATTCCGACGCGGGTGGCCGCCTTCGCGATGATCTCGCGGATTCGGACGTTCATGCTGTCGGCGTCGACCAGGATCCTCATCACGGCACGCGCGCGACGAACACAGTGGCGTTCGCGTCGACCTCTATGACCGGGGCCGCCGCATCGGCAAACGCGCTCTCTCCGGGGGCAAGCTCGACGACGGCGCCGCCGGCGCGAAGGCGGGCCGAACCGTCGTGGCAGAAGACGATCTGCGGCACGCCTCCGGGGACCGTCACGCTGCCCGCGATCGTCCCGCGCCACAGCTCGAACTCGGCAAACGGAGTCGGATAGCGAACGAACCCGGGAACCAGCTCGACCGGCTCCCCGTCCATCACGACCGGCTCCTCGCTTCGAAACGAGACGGCGCGTTCGAGCTCGGCGACGTCGACGTGCTTGACGGTCATGCCGCCTCGCAGGACGTTGTCCGAACACGCCATCAGCTCGGCGCCGACTCCACCAAGGTAGGCGTGGAGAACTCCCGCCGGCTGATAGGTTGCCTGCCCCGGTCGCAGCGAGAATACGTTGAGAAAAAGCGGAGAGAGAATGCCCGGATCACCGGGATATACGTCGGCGATCCGCTGGATCCAGTAGAACCGAGCCGATTCGTCTCCAACGGCGGGCGGCTCGTCGGCTCCTGCGCGCCATCGCGACTCGGCAAGCGCAATCGCCGCGGCGATCACTTCCCGCCGCTGATCATCGTCGAGCGTCAGAACCGATGTGAGAAAGCGGCGCAGGTCGGCTTCGTCGCGCGGCGCAGCGATGTCGACGTCGCAATCGGCGAACTCGTCGGCCGCGAAGTCCTTACCGATCGAGTCGATCGGTCGAAACCCGCGCAACCCCCAGAAGGGAGTAATCGCACAGATCAGCTCGGGCTTGTGGTTGGCGTCCCGGTAGTTGCGGTCCGGGGCGTCGATTGGCGTGCCACGCTCCTGCTCGGCGGCGTAGCCCGACGCGGCCAGATCGCGCGACGGATGCACCTGGATCGACAGCGGCTCGCCGGCGCACAGGATCTTGAACAGATAGGGAAGCGTCGCAGCCGACGACCCGGTGTCGATCGACGCGGCGCGTCCGAGCACCGCGTCGGAGTCGGCGGCGATGTGATCACCGAGCGGACGAGCCACCCCGTCCACGACGAGCTTCGACGGAGCCTTGTCGTGCGCGCCCATCCACAGCTCCGCCATCGGGTCGCGCCTCGGGTTACTGAACCCGTACAGCCGCGTGAGCGCGTCGCGCGACCCCCACGCGTAGCGCTGAACGGTATTGTCCATCGGGTAGATCATTTGCGGTCGATGATACGGGAGCGCCCCGACTCGGTCAATCGAAGCGCAGAGTCGATGACACGTCCAGGGTGTTGTGATAGGGTGCTTGTGATCATGAATAGCCGAACACGTCCATTCAACGCCGAACGGGTTGCCGCGCAGCTCGACGAGCGCGGCCTTGACCCATCGCACGTCGGTCGCTACGCAACGCTCGTAGAGAGGCTCGACACAGCCGATCCGGGTCGAGTCGGTCCGACCTACCTCGCCACCGCGCCCGGCCGGACCGAACTCGCGGGCAATCACACCGACCACAACCGCGGGCGGGTGCTCGCCGCGTCGGTCAACCTGGACTCGATCGCGGCGGTAGTTCCGCGAGACGACAGCGTCGTCGCTCTGCGCAGCGAGGGGTTCGAGCCGGTCGAACTCGATGCCGACGACCTCGACCCACGGCCCGGCGAGGCGGGAACGACCGCCGCGCTTGTCCGCGGCGTGATAGCCGGGTTAGCGCACAGAGGCTACCGAACGGGGGGCTTTTCGGCGACCGCGAGCTCTACGGTCCTGCCCGGATCGGGGCTTTCGTCGTCGGCAAGCTTCGAGGTGCTTGTCGGCCAGATCCAGAACGTGCTCTACAACGACGGTGCGATCGGGCCGACCGCGATCGCCCAGATCGGCAGATACGCGGAGAACACCTACTTCGATAAACCGTGCGGCTTGATGGACCAGGTCGCGTGCGCGACCGGCGGCGGCGTCGCGATCGATTTTGCCGATGAGTCGAACCCGATCGTGGAGAAGGTCGACGTCGCGTTCACCGACGCCGGGCTCGCGCTCGTTGTCGTCGATACCGGTGGCAGCCACGCGGATCTGACCGGCGAATACGCGGCGATCCCGGCCGACATGCGCGCGATCGCGGCCGCTCTAGGCGGCGAGCAGCTTCGCGACGTTGCGCCAGCATCGTTCTACGCGGATATCCGTCGGTTGCGAAGCGAGATCGGCGACCGCGCGGTCGCGCGAGCGATCCACTTCTTCAGCGAAAACCAGAGGGTCGCAGACATGGTCGACGCGCTGAAGGCCGGTCGCATCGTCGACTACATCGGGCTGATGGGGGAGTCGGGTCACTCGTCGGGACTCTTTCTCCAGAACTGCGCACCCGCGGTCTCCACGGGTGAACAGGGCGTGGTCGTTGCACTCGCGCTGACCGAGCGATTCCTGAACCGTGTCGGTCTACGTTCGGGTGTCGACGCCGCTACGCGCGTGCACGGCGGTGGTTTCGCCGGGACGATCCAGACGCTGCTCCCGATCGATCGTGTCGGTGACTACGCCGACGCGCTCGCTGACGTCTTCGGACCAGAGTCTTCTACGGTGCTGTCGATCCGCAGCACCGGCGCTGTTGCATTTCAGTTGGAGGAAGCATGAAAAAGTCACCACTTCAGACCGCGCGCTACGAGTACAGCCCGAAGGTCCCGGAATCACTCCGCGCGTCGCTCGACCGCATCCGAATCGACCTGAGCGATCCGACCGAAAGCGTCGACAATCAGTCCGAGCTCAAGCAGCTGTTCCGGCATACCTACGGAAAGCCGGTCGCGACGATCAGCACCGATCCCGATGACCGCAAACCGGCGGGTAAACCGTTGACCGTCGCCGCAGTGCTCTCCGGAGGACAGGCTCCGGGCGGACACAACGTGATCGCCGGCCTGTTTGACGCGCTACGCGGACTCAACGCCGACTCGCGACTGTTCGGGTTTCTCAAGGGGCCGGGCGGCATCCTCGCGGACAAGGCGATCGAGATCACGCCGAGCTTCGTCGACGAGTACCGCAACACCGGCGGCTTCGACATGATCCAGTCGGGACGAACCAAGATCGAGTCGCCCGAGCAGTTCGCGAGGGTGCTCGAGGTGTGCAAGAAGCGCGAGATCGACGCGCTCGTGATCATCGGAGGCGACGACTCGAATACGAACGCGGCGCTCCTGGCCGAGTACTTCCTGGAGCAGGGCGAGTCGATCCAGGTGATCGGCGTACCGAAGACGATCGACGGCGATCTCAAGAACGAACAGGTCGAGGTGTCGTTCGGGTTCGATACCGCGACGCGCACCTACTCCGAGCTGATCGGGAACATCGAACGCGATGCGGCGAGCGCGCGCAAGTACTGGCACTTCATCAAGCTCATGGGGCGCAGCGCGAGCCACATCGCACTCGAGTGCGCGCTGCAGACGCAGCCGAACGTCTGCATCATCAGCGAAGAGGTCGCCGAACGACGCCAGACGCTCGACGCGCTCGTCGACTCGATCGTACAGGTCGTCCGCAAGCGCAGCTCGAACGGCGAAGACTTCGGCGTCGTCCTGGTCCCGGAGGGACTTATCGAGTTCATCCCCGAGATGAAGACGCTGATCTCGGAGCTCAACACGCTGCTCGCTACCAACCACGCGCACTTTTCGACGCTCAACACGTTCGAAGACCAGTCGGAGTGGGTCAACAAACGGCTTGGACGCGATTCGTCGTACGTGTTCAGCTCGCTGCCGACGGAAATCCAGAGGCAGCTGCTGATGGATCGAGATCCGCACGGCAACGTCCAGGTCTCCCGGATCGACACCGAGAAGCTGCTCGTCACGATGACGAGCGATCGCCTTGCGGAGCTCAAGAACAAGGGTGAGTTCGCCGGGAGCTTCAGCGCGCTCACCCACTTCTTCGGGTACGAGGGACGCTGCGCGTTCCCGTCCAACTTCGACGCGGACTACTGCTACAGCCTCGGGTTTACTGCGTGCGTGCTGATCGCCGGAAAGCTGACCGGCTATCTGAGCTCGGTGCGCAACCTTGCATCGCCCGCAGACCAGTGGATTGCCGGCGGAGTCCCGCTGACGATGATGATGAACCTGGAGGAACGCCACGGATCGATGAAGCCTGTCATCCGCAAGGCACTCGTCGAGCTCGGCGGCGCCCCGTTCAAGCGGTTTGCGGCGCACCGCGACGAATGGGCGGTCAAGACCAGCTACACCTACCCCGGCGCGATCCAGTACTACGGTCCGCCCGAGGTGTGCGACACGCCGAGCATGACGCTTCGGCTCGAACAGGGCGCCGACGCGTAGCACGCGCGGTCGGTCAGAACACGCCGCGCAGGAGCTCTTCGCGCTCTTCGACCGTAAACTCGTACGGATTGGCCTTGTTGCCTCCGGCGCGCGCTATCTCCGCCAGCCCGTCCTCAGCCAGGCCGTAGCTACGAAGCGGCGCCAGCGATGAAAGCGCCGCAAAATCGGTGAGCACGCGCACCAGCGCTTCGAGCCGCTCCTCGAGCGACCCGGTCGGGCGTGCGGCGGGACCACCGGTGAGCGCCACGCCAGCGGCCGCGTACTTCGCGAGCGCGCCAAGCGAATCGCGCTGCCGGCGCAGGCGCTCGATCCCGACCGCCGTCGCACCAGGCAGCAGCAATCCGCAGAACGCTCCGTGCGGCACCGGAACGACCGCACCCGCCGCGCCGGCAAGACCGTGAACGGTCCCCACACCGGCGTTCGCAAGGCAGATCCCCGACAGATACGCCGCGTACGCCATCTGTTCACGCGCCTCAAGGTCGGCGTCGCCTCGCTCGACGCAGCGGCGAAACGCGCGCCCCGCGGCAGCGAGTCCGTCGAGCGCGAGCGTGTCGGTGAACGGAGACGCGTCGCGCGACACGTACGACTCGATCAGCTGTGTGATCGCGTCCAGGCCGCTCGCCGCGGTCAGCGCGCGCGGACACGACAGCGTGAGCTGCGGGTCGACTATCGCGACATCAGGAACGTACGCGTCGTGACGCAGCGACTTCTTGTAGCCACCGTCGCCGACGCGCGACAGCACCGCGTTCTTCGTCGCCTCCGAACCGGTTCCGGCGGTCGTCGGAACCGCGACGAAGGGAACCTTCGCTCCAGGAGGCGTGCGCGTCCCGACGCCCTCGAGGTACTCTTCCACGCTCCCGTCGGTCGCGAGCATCGCGCTCACTGCCTTGCCGGTGTCGAGCGCGCTCCCTCCGCCAATAGCGACCACCGCGTCGACGGCTGTTCGAACCGAGTCGACGATCGCGTCAACGACGGCGGACGAGGCCTCCGGAATCTCACCGCGGCCGGCCTGCCACAGGTCGCCAAGCGTCGGCGACGCATCGGGATGCCCGCCTTCGGGAAACAGATCGTAGCGACGCGCGACGATCGTCACGCCAGCCTCACCGAACGAGCGCTCAAGACCCGATCGGAACTCCGGATCGCCGATCGCCGACCGTCCGACGATCAGCAGCACCCGCGACCATCGTCGCTCGGCGCAGATCGGCGCAAGTCGCGCGATCGCCCCTCCTGCGAACACGAGCCGTGGTAACGTCGCGACGTCGAACTGCCTCATCCGCCGAGTATAGCAGAGCCGCAGGAACGAAGAAATCACGAAAAACTCATACGGAAAGCGGCTTTCGGCCCGGTTTTTCCTTGTGTATGTACGAGTATCAGATTATGATGGGGTAACTCTACACCTGAGTCGAAGGTATTATTTTCAGCTAGGAGGATAGGATATGAAGAAAGTGGGCCTCATTCTTGTGGTCTTGCTCGTGCTTGCTCCGCTTGCCCTCAGCGCGCAGGTTGTCGTACGCGACAACTTCCAGACGCTAGGCGACTGGCAGCCGGCATTCGGTTCGTGGGGTATCCGTGGCGGAATGTTCACGCAGAGCGACGTCACGACGGGACTCGCTCGCGCCGACCGCATGCTTCGAAACGTCCCACAGACCGGCGAGATCGAGATTTCGTTCAACGTTCGCTACCAGGCCGGTGGCTTCGCAGACGCCGCGGCGCTTCGCGCGCAGCAGCTGCACGCTGGATTCGGGATTCAGATCGGTGTCGACAACCGCCCCCCGCGCCTTGCATGGGGAGCAGGTAACTCGTACCTCCTGTGGCTGAACCTTGATACGCGCACAACTACGATGCGCACCAGCCCGGAGCACTTCGGATTCCGCGGACAGGTCTACCGCAGCCGGTCGAACACCTCGATGGCGGTTATGGACGGTCCGTACAACACCGACATCCTGGGCGCGCTCGCCGAGGTCGGCATCAACCTGTCGATCGCCGATCTGGAAGCGTTCCTGGTCGAGCCGGTCCGGATCCGGATCCGCGTGAACTACTCCACCGGTCTGGTGCTGGTCGAAGACCCGACGGCCCCCGGACTCTGGTTTGAGGTTCCGCTGGACGCGCAGGTCCTCCGCGGCAACTACGTATCGCTTCGGACGAACAGCCTTGCGGTGAACTTTTCCGACTTCACGGTCAGCCGCCGTTAGGCACCCGCGGACCGTCAGGGAGCCGCCTCTTTGCGAGGCGGCTTTTTTTTTGCGGCGCCCAACCGGGCGCATCCGCCGGCATTGGGCCAGGCAGGGAATCCATGAAACCAACCATACCTCTTACGCTGCAGGAAATCGCGCGCACCCACGGCGACTATCCGGCGCAGATGCTGCGGCGCACCGACCGTCCGACCGCCGACCAGACTACCGGGTTCGCGACCCGCACGTACGCAGAACTCCGTGACATCGTCGAGCGATGCGCAGCCGGGCTGCTGTCGCTCGGGATCGAACGGGGAGATCACGTTGGACTTGTCGCGGAGAACCGCGGCGAGTGGCTCGTCGCCGACCTTGCGACGTTGTCGATCGGAGCTGCCGACGTGCCGCGCGGCAATGACACGCCGGCGAACGAGCTCGCGTACATTCTGGACTACGCCGACTGCAGCACCGCCTTCGTAGAAGACGCGGCGCAGGTTCGGAAGATCGTCTCGACGCTCGAACGGACACCGAAGCTCACCCGTCTGATCACCTTTCTTGACACCGATGCCCGCGACACACTCGTCGGCGAGCTCACCGCCGAGTCCGGTGCGGCGGGTTCGGTGGAGATCCTCACGCTCGATGAGGTCGAAGAGCGAGGCCGGGAGCTCCTGGAGAGCCGGCCCGACGCGGTTGCCGATTTCCGCGAGCGCGGTGAGGCCGACGATGTCGCGACGCTGATCTTCACATCGGGGACGACCGGCACACCGAAGGGCGTGATGCTCACGCACGACAACTTCCTCCATCAGGTCCGCCACGTCCCCGATCTCATCGAGGTCGGTGCCGGCGACATCTGGCTCTGCGTGCTGCCGGTCTGGCACAGCTTCGAACGGATCATGCAGTACGTGGCGATCGGCTCGGCGTCGTGCCTCGCCTACTCCAAACCGGTCGGCCACGTGATGCTCGCCGACCTGCAGACGGTCCGGCCGACGTGGATGGCATCGGTGCCTCGCATCTGGGAGGCTGTGCAGACGGGCATCTACCGCAACGTCAAGACGCAGAGCGCGGTCAAGCAGGCTCTGTTTCGGTTCTTCGTTGCGATCGGAAGCGCCCACGCCAGGCTGGACAACAAGCTGCGTGGCAGGCTGCCCCGGTTTGCCAGGCGCAGCCGCGTGGCCGACGCGCTCACCGCAATCGTGCCGTGGCTCGCGCTCTACCCGCTTCGCGCGCTCGGCGGATTGCTCGTGTTCAGCAAAATCAGGCAGAAGCTTGGTGGCCGGTTCGTCGCGGGGATCTCCGGCGGCGGCGCGCTGCCGCCGGGGGTCGACGCGTTCTTCCAGGCGGCCGGGATCCTGCTCCTTGAGGGCTACGGCCTGACCGAAACGGGGCCCGTGCTCGCGGTGCGCGCGCAGAGGCATCCGGTTGCAGGCACCGTCGGTCCGGTCTTCCCGGAAACGCAGATCACGATCGTCGACGACGCTGGAGCGCCGCTCCCCCCAGGAAAGCAGGGCCTGATCATGGCGCGGGGGCCGCAGGTCATGAAGGGCTACTACAAGCAGCCCGAACTGACCGCATCGGTACTCAACGCGGACGGGTGGATCAACACCGGCGACCTGGGGATGCTGACGCACGACAATGAGCTACGGATCACGGGTCGGGCCAAGGACACGATCGTGCTCCGCGGCGGAGAGAACGTTGAGCCGCTTCCGATCGAGCAGAAGCTCCAGGAGAGCGAGCTTATCGATCACGCGATCCTTCAGGGCCAGGATCAGCGGAACCTGGGATTGCTGATCGTGCCCAATCCCGACGCGGTACTCCGGCTCGCGGTAGAACTCGGCATCGTCGACGGTGACTCGGCGTACGACGTCGCGCTCCTTGCAGACGATGCGATCCGCGCGCGATTCGCAGCGCTCATCCGTGAAACCGTGAGCGCGAAGAACGGGTTTCGTGCGTTTGAGCGGATCGGGCCGTTTGCGCTGATTCCCGGACCGCTCGCTATCGGAGACGAACTGTCGCAGAAACAGGAAGTCAAGCGCCACGTGGTCGCGTCAAAGTACGCGGACCAGATCGCGGCGCTCTTCGAGTAGCTGAGCGGCTCAATCGCTACCGGGCCGCTATCGGCGGCCCGGTTCGGCAATGATGCCGCGAAGACGCGCTATCACTCGGACCATCGCGAGCGTGTCCATCGTGCAGTACTCGACCAGGTCATCGATCAGCGCCGACGCGGCCGCCGGGTCGTGTTCCGGATCATTCGCGCGCTCGCAGAGGTAACGGTACGCCCGGTTCGCAGCGTACCCGTCGCTGATCGACAGGTCGGCATAGCCATCGGTCGACAGCAGCGGCAGGATCGTCTTCAGACTGACCTTGCCGCGCTGCTCGGGGTGGTAGTAGCTGAACTGGTTGAACGGGTCAAGGAGATCGACGATCCTGTCGATCGCGTCGGCCAGCCGCGCCGCGCATTGGGGCACCACTTCGGCGAGTCGCGCGAGAATTCCCCGCTCAAAACCGGCGCTGTAGACCACAACGCTCCCGGTATCGCCAAGGGCGACGCACAGCCGATTGGCCAGCTCTATCCGGTCGTCGTATCCCGGGCGCATCACGAAGGACTCGTGGGTCAACGCGGCTCCGGCGGCGGGCTCCCGGTGAACAGAGAACAGATACGGAATATGCTCCCACGCGCGCACGCGATCGTACGGGGGGATCGCTGTGCACGTCGCTTCGAAGTCAAGGTAGACCAGCGGATAGACGAGCCGGTCCATGAAGGCACCGAGCGCTTCGTGGTTCACATGCGGCGTCCGGTGCGTAACCGCGTGCTGCTGAATCCGCTGGCGAGGATGGACGAGCCGTTCGGGCGGTACATCCACCAGAGAGGCGTACCCGTCGTTGGCGAGCTCCTCCACCAGCGGGCCGCCCCGGTAGAGCGTCGACACGTGATCGGCGGGCGGTTGCGAACGCTCGGCGCCGCACACCGGACACGATGAAGGACGATCGCACACCGCATCGGCAAACCGCAGCAGCAGCGGGTCGTCGGCGAGCAGTGCCGCAAGCGCATCAAGCGCATCGCGCTCGGTCGCGAGCAGCTTGTCGACCCGGCGCGTCACATCGTGAACCGCAAGACACTCATCGGGGTCAACGGCGCCGTGTCGCTCGTACTCCTTGCGAACGTGACAGATGAAGAGCTTCGCAAGGTGCTCGTCGGGCCAGCAGTACCGGACCATCGCGGCATCGACCAGGTACGAGCCCTTGATGCTCGTCGCGTCGCGCACGAGGACCGCAGCGACCCCGTCGGGCTTCTGCGGATGAAGGAGATCGACACGCGCGGTAAACGGAGGGCGCGCCACTTTCACGTCGACCGACCCGGAATCGGGCACAAGCGGCGCGTACAGCAGCTGAGCGACCTCGCGCACGTGCTCGCGCTCCGACCGGACGGGATAGAGCGCGTCGGCCGGATTGGCGTCCGCCATCTGTTCACCGATCAGTCTTCGGTGGAGCGACCGCGGACAACGCAGGAAGAGTCGGTACTCCTCCCCGGTGATCGTTACGTCAGAGGAGCCCAAACGTGTCGATCGCTATCTGCAGCTCTTCGTTCGTCGGCTGCACAACAATGGTCGTCGGTGAATAGTCCATCGAGATGATCCCGGCGCGTGGGCCGTTCTCCAGGTTACGCCGGTAGTCCATCACGATGCCGAGGTTCTCCAGGCGTCGGCAGATACGCTCGCGCATCCGGGTACCGAACTGCCCGACTCCGCCGGTGAACACCAGGATGTCGACCTTCACGATCTCCGCTGCGTACGCGCCGATGTACTGCCTGACCTTGTGCGCGTACACGTCGAGCGCGTCGGCGGCGTTACGGTCGCCGAGCTCGGCCGCTTCTTCGATGTCGCGCAGATCATTGGAGATACCGCTCAAGCCCTTGAGCCCGCTCTCCTTGTTGAGCATCGTGTTGAGCTCATCCGGCGTCATGCCGCGTTCGAGCAGGAAGAAGATGATCGCCGGATCGATGTCTCCCGACCGGGTTCCCATCACGAGCCCTTCGAGCGGAGTGAATCCCATCGACGTATCGATCGAGCGGCCGTTCTTGATAGCGGTTACCGAGCACCCGTTGCCAAGGTGACACGTGATCAGGTTCGTGTTGTCAGGCGAGCGCTTGCACAGCACGGCAGCCTGGTTCGCGACGTAGCGGTGGCTCGTCCCGTGGAATCCGTACCTGCGGATACGGTACTTGTCGTAAAGCTCACGAGGCAGACCGTAGAGGTACGCGGCGGGGGGAATCGTCTGGTGGAACGCGGTATCGAACACCGCGACGTGGTTCTGCTTCGGGAAGACCGCCCGCGCCTCGCGTATGCCGGTGAGGTTGGCCGGGTTGTGAATCGGCGCGAGTTCGATATTGCGCTCGATCGCGGCTTCGACATCCGCATCGATGATCACCGATGCCGAGTACGCCTCACCGCCGTGTACGACCCGATGGCCGACACCCGATATCTCATCGAGTGTACCGATGATGCCGTTGTGTTCGTCGGTCAGCGCGTCGATGACAAGCTCCATCGCTCGCTTGTGGGTCGGGATATCGGTCTGCTGCTCGTACTTTCCGTTCTCACCTTCGTGGGTGATCGAGCCGTCGTCGATTCCGATTCGATCGACGAGCCCCTTGCCGAGACTGTGTCGCGACGGCATGTCGTACACCTCGTACTTAAGCGATGATGATCCGCAGTTGATGACGAGGATCCTCTGACCTGGCTCGCGCGACGTGGGCATGACAACTCCTTGGGCGTACAGCGAGACTCTACCGGTTTGGGCGCCGGTTTTCAACCGACCGCGCCCGGTAGTATGCTGTCGACCATGCCGTCGCACATCACGCACTTGCTGTTTGCAGAACGGAGCGTCCGTGAATGCGGTCTTGACGCGCTGGCCGCTCCCCCGCTGCGCCGGTATCTGGTTCTGGGCGCGCAGGGTCCAGACATCTTCTACCACAATCAGCGGCGCAGACCGACAGGGCTCGCCTACGGGTCGCTGATGCACCGCCACGGGTACGGTAGCGCGGTAGCGCTTATGGTAGACTGGGCGTGTGCTCATGGCTACGACCGCCTTTCGTGGCCGATCGCGTGGGCGGCTGGGTTCGCGGGCCACGCGATCCTCGACCGCGCGACGCACCCGTTCATCAACGCTCATTCGGGGTGGGTCGACCAGAACGACCCCGCGACCGCGCGCTACCGCTCGATGCACCCCTTTCTGGAGCGTCTGATCGACGTGGAACTCCTGCGGCGCGATCGCGGATGCCACCCGAACGATATAGACTTCCACTCGCAGGTCGACTGCGGCGATGATCCGCCGGGCGAATGGGTCGCGATGATGGCGTCGGCGCTGCGCCAGACCTACCGCAAAGCCGAGCGCGATGATCTTCTGGAGCGTCGGCTCGAAAGCGCGTATCTGGACACGATCGGGTACTACCGGTTCACTAATCTGGTTGACACGGCCTTCCTTGAGCGCGGACTCGCCCGGGAGCAGACCGGCGGCGCGTCGAGCCTGAGGTGGCTGTCGATCGTGCACCCGCCCGAGGTACCGCAGGAGATCGACGTACTGAACCTGCAGCAAAGACTCTGGGCGCACCCGTGCGACCCGGCGGACACACGCACATCGAGTTTCGTCGATCTGTACGAGTCGGCGCTCGCGCCGGCGGTCGAGGCTATCGGCGCGATCGTATCGAGCTTTGACTCCCCGCGCGACGATGCACGCTCATTGATCGAACGGACGGTCGCAAACCACAACCTGAGCGACGGCCGACCGACCGAGCGCCCGTGCAGGAAGGTGCACGCGACACCGCTTCCACTTCCCGAGCTTCGTGATCGCATCGCCGACTCCATCCGCGCGGGGCGTGGGGGACGACTGGGAAGTGTCAGCGACCGTGCAGATTGAGGGGACGCGGCGGGCAGATCACCTGCTGTCACAAAAAAGGGTGCCCGGAAGTCCAGCGGGGTTGGACCCCCGGGCCCTGTTTTTACATCGGCGGGCAAGGCCCACCTCGGATGATATAGCAACAATCGTGCCAAGGGGCTGAGGTTAGCATCTGGTTCTACTGGAATGAATTAGAGATCATCCGGGCTCGCCGGCTCAGAAGAGAATGCAGTTCACAATGCAATATGCATGGACCGCAGCCGCGGCTATGCACTATGCATCGGGTGAGTCTTGCCTGCGCGCGCGAGCCAGCGGCTCAACGTCGACTGCGACACGCCGAGCAGCTTCGCCGCTGCGGTCTGGTTTCCATCCGACTGCCGCAGCGCCTCGGCGTAGAGGTAGTCTTCGACATCGCTGAGCCTGGGAAGCGATCCGTTGATGATGATCGGAGGGGTTTCCTCCCGACGCGCGACCGGCTCGAGCGAGCGGTGTCGTGCCAGGTCATCGTACGTGAGCGTGTCCGCGGTAAGGCGGCTTACCGCGTCGAACACGATCGACTGTAGCTCGCGAACGTTGCCAGGAAAGCCGTACGAAAGGAGCGCGTCGAGCGCGCGCGGCGCTATCCGAACCGGCTCCCGATCGAACGCGGCGCACGCGTCGGCCACGAACAGCTCGACCAACGGTGCAAGATCCTCAAGCCGGTCGCGTAGCGGCGGCAGCGCGGCGTGGTGGGCCATCAGGCGATAGTAGAGGTCGCGCCGGAACGTGCCGGCCTCGACCTTTTCGGCGAGCGCGCTGTTGGTCGCTGCCACCACGCGTGCGCGCGACCGTTCGGGCACATCCGACCCGAGCGGATAGTACTCGTTCTCCTGGAGGAGTCGCAGCAGCTTCACCTGCGCCGCGTTGTCCAGGTCACCGATCTCGTCAAGAAAGAGCGTCCCGTCCGCGGCGCTTTCGACGAGTCCCTTCCGAACCGAATCGGCGCCCGTATACGCACCGCGTCGATGGCCAAACAACGAGTCGGAAAACATCGCGTCGTCAAGTCCGGCGACGTTGACCGCGACGAAGGCTCCCGGGCGTCCGCTCGCGGTATGAACCGCGCGCGCGATCAGTTCCTTGCCGGTACCGCTTTCGCCGGTTATCAGCACCGCCCGCGGGCTCGGGGCAACCGCCTCAACGTACGCGAAGACCCGGCGCATCGCGTCGCTGCGCGTGACGATCGCCGCAAACGTCTGCGGACGGTGGACCACGATCTGGTCATCGCGAACCGACAACGCACGAACCTCCTGGTCGAGCCCGCGGACCCGAACGGCGTGCGAAACCGACGCGATCAGGCGGTTCTCATCGACCGGCTTGGTCATGAAATCGAACGCGCCGCGCTTCATACACTCGACGACAACGTCGACGCGACTCTCGAGCGTCAGGATGATCACCGGTATTTCGGGCCACCGCTCGACTATCGTGTCGAGCAGTTCGGTACCGCTGACGTGCGGCATTGCAAGATCCAGGAGAACCGCGGCAACCGGCTGCTGCTCAAGGACCGGCAACACCCGCCGGGAATCGGTCACGCGGATCGTATCGCTCCATCCTGCGCCGTCGAGGATCGCCGCGAACACGTCGGTCACCAGTTCGTCGTCATCGACTATAAGAATCCGCTCTGCGCTCGATCCCACACCCAGGAGGATACCACAAAGTGCTGCCGCGTGGCATCGACCGCCAGCACACCTTTACCGGAAGGTATCGCCGGCGTATCTTTTCGATATGGAAAGCACGGATCGCAAAAAGGCAGTATTGGACCTGGTCGGAGCGAAGTGTACGAGCTGCGCGATCACGATTGAACACGTAGGACGGAAGATCTCCGGCATCAGCGACATCTTCGTCGACCGCGGCACCAGCACGATCCAGATAGAGTATGACGGAAACAGGGAGGCGCTCGAAAAGGTCTGCCAGCTTGTCGACAAGATCGGCTACGAGGCGACGATCCGTATAGCGGAGTGACGGATCGCGAAGCGATCAGCCCTTGAGGACCGCCACCTGCGCGTTGAGCTTGCTCAGCCGCTGCGCGAGCAGGCGTGCAAGGAAAATGCCGTAGTGCGGCTGCGCCTTGATCACGTTCACGAACGCCTTCTTCTGAATCATCATAAGAACACTACGTCCGCGCGATATCACGGTCGCCGACCGTCGGTCGTTCAGCAGAAAACTCATCTCGCCAAGAAACATATCGTCTGACGTGAGCGTGGAAATCAGCTTGCCGCCGGTGAAGATCTCGAACGACCCGGAGACGATGTAGTAGAGGTAGTTCGACTCTTCGCCTTCCTTGAACACGACATCGCGGTCCTGGAACTCCCGCTCCTGCTGATCCTGGAAGATACTCGGCACCAGGTTAGTCTCGTGGTCCTGGTGGCTCAGTTCGAAGCTGACCTCGTTTCCGGAGTCGTTGTACGCAAGGTTTTCGATGTAGTAGTTGGTCATCTGGATACCGTGGCCGTGCATCGTCAGGTTGACGGCGTCCGCGTCGGGGTTGACACGCACGCGCCAGTCAAACCCTGCGCCTTCGTCGCGGACCGTGAAGAACGACCGTTCGGGAGTAATCCGGTAGGAAAAGTGTACCTTCTTTCCCCGGATCTCGGGCTCCTTCGCCTTCTGCCGGATCAGATCCAGAATGTCACCGTGGTTCTCAAGCCACGCGGTCTTTTCATCGTAGCTGATGTCGCAGTTGCCGTGTTCGACCGCATTCATCAGCATCTCGAACAGCGCGACGTGCAGCCGGTCGCGCTTGTCGCGGTTGATGTAGTTCGAGTTGAACAGGTAGTTACTGACCAGGTTCGCGTAGGTCTTGATGTTGTACGGGTCGTTGTCCATCTCGAACGACCCGTAGACGTTGCCCAGGAGATAGCTCTGCAGATCGCGCTGGAAGATGATCCGTCGGTTCTCGACCAGGATCCGCAGCACGCGGAAGAAACTCGCGACGAACTCTCCGCGAGCGATCAGGCTGATCACGTTCGAGTCGGGAAGCTGCTCTTCGAGCTCCTTCAGGTCGCCGCGGCTGTAGACCGCGATGATCCCGCCGTAGTGGAGCCACGGATCGTGTTTGATCGTATCCAGGATCGACGTCGTATCGATTTCGGGGTCCGAGAAGTTCACCAGATTGACATCGGGAAGCTCGTACAACAGGTACTCAAGCGCATCGGCGCCCGACTCGAAGAAGACCGGCTCGAACACATCGCCGAGTTTGTGGCAGATTCTCGCGACTCGATCGTTCAGCTCCGCGTCGGAGCTGATCACCGGCATCTTTCGCATTTTCCGTGCTACCTCAACTTTGTATCGGTCCCCGGATCGCCTATCTTGAGGATGTTACCGCGCAGGCGGCCTCCCAGACGTCGCGAATGGGCCCGAACTGATTCAGCGTGTAGAAGTGGATCCCGTCGACCCCGTTCGCTATCAGATCGGAGCATTGCGCGATCGCCCAGTCGACCCCGCACCGGCGAACATCGTCGTCGGTCGCGCACGATCCGACGGCTCTCATGAACGCCGCGGGATAGCGCGCGCCAAGCGCGAGCGACGGAAGCCGCTCGAAGTTCGCGCGGCTGGTAACCGGCATCACGCCGGCGACGATCGGAACCGTTATGCCGGCGATCCGGCATCGCTCGCGAAAGTCGTAGAAGTCGCGGTTGTCAAAGAAGAGTTGCGTGCAGATGTAGTCGGCTCCGGCATCGACCTTGCGCCTGAGGTTGTCGAGTTCGACGACGCGATTCGGCGTTGCCGGATGGCCCTCGGGAAACCCGGCGACACCAACTCCGAACGGCGACTCGCCATTGGGCGAGTTACGCGTACAGTACCCGACAATGTGCTCGACGAGCTCGGCTGCGTACCGATACGCTCCGTCGCACCGATCACCGCCGACGGGAGGGTCGCCGCGCAGCGCCATCACCGCGGAGATACCGATCTCAAGGTAGTCGTCAAGAATACGCTCGATCTCATCGCGATCGTGACACACGCAGGTCAGGTGCGGGATCGGGCTCAAGCTTGTCTCACCCGCGATTCGGCGGACGAGCCGGTTCGTCTGGTTGCGAGTGGTCCCGGCGGCTCCGTAGGTGACCGACACGAAGTCGGGATTCAACCGCTGGAACCGCTCCATGACCCGAAACAGGCGTTCCCAGCCCGGTTCAGTTTTCGGGGGGAAGAACTCAAGACTGAAGGTCGGTCGCCGGGCGGCCAGAATCGCGGAGATATGCATGCAGCTTTATACCCGGTCCGGAGGGTTATACCAAGCCCGGGCGGTCTGCAACCGAAGCCGGGCGGGAATCCACGCTCTACTTTGAGTAGAACTCGACGATCAGCTGCTCTTCGGCGATCGTCGGGATGGCGTCGCGAGAAGGGATAACCTCAATCGTCCCCTGGAGATCGTCCCTGGATACGGTGATCCACGGTGGAACCGGACGTGACGAGTTGTCGGCCATGAGCTTGCGCAGCAGATCCTTGGTCGGCTTGCGGTCGCGAACCGAGACCTTGTCGGCTGGACGCACGAGCGCCGACGGAATCGTGACCTTCCGGCCGTTCAGCAGGATGTGCCCGTGGCTCACAAGCTGGCGAGCCTGCGCGCGGCTGGTAGCCATCCCGATCCGGTAGACAACGTTGTCGAGCCGACGTTCGAGCAGCATCAGCATGTTGTCGCCGGTGACGCCCTTCATCGCCTTCGCCTTGTAGAAGAGGTTGCTGAACTGGCGTTCGCTCAGTCCGTACGCCCACTTCAGCTTCTGCTTCTCTACGAGTTGTCGTCCGTACTCGGTCTGTCTGACACGCCCGCGCTTCGGATTCCCCGGAGCGGCAGGCTTTCTCTTCAGGAGGCGATCATACTTCTGATTTCCGTAGATGTTGAGTCCGAACCTGCGGACAATCTTGCCCCTCGCCGTGGAATTGCGGGCCATTCACCAATCTCCTTGCTTCGATCGAAACTTAGGCTGCATAAAGTAGTCGAACAGCCCCTCATTGTCAATATCGCGATCCCGAACGTCGGAATCGGAAACCCCAGCCTACTCACCCTCTTTGCGAAACAGCCCGGTCAGCCGCGCGAGTACGCCCTTGCGTGGCCGGCGGGCCTCCGCGGCGTCGTCCGGCTTGCGGGCCGCCGGAGTGTCGCTCCCACCCCGATCGTCACGAGCGGGCGGCTTTCCGCCAGCCGGTCTGCTGCCGGATGAACCGCCGGAAGCCCCGCCCGACGCGGGCGCGAAGTCCTCGCCGTACTTCTTCCGGTAGTACTCGATCCGATCGCCCATCGGCGCCGTCCGCGACGGACCCGCTTCGCGGGTCACCGCTTCCCGCGGCCAGGCTTCGCGCGGACCCGAGTCGCGCGGCCCCGTCGCCGCGGCGCGCGGGTGATGCGCGGCCGCCGGACGGCTGCGACGATCGCCAGACCGCGCGGGTCGCTTCGCGTCGTCGGGACGCGTACGGCCGGGCGCGTGTCGATGGCTGTCGCTCTGCTTCCGCTCGGATGGGCGCAGCCCCGACTCTGACGATCGCGGCGTGCGGGCACCGCGTCGGGACGGCTTACGCGGCGGTCGGTCGTCGAAGTGCGTGGTTGGCAGCCGCTTCCCTTCGGTCGGATCGGGTTCGAGCAGCTCATCGGAAAGCACCGCGGTCGGGATCTTCGAACCGATGAGCGTTTCGATCGCTTCGAGCCCGTAGACGAACCGCTCGCACGCAAACGCAACGGCGCGGCCCTCACGACCGGCACGGGCAGTTCGCCCGATCCGATGCACGTACGCCTCGGCGTCTTCGGGGATGTCGTAGTTGAACACGATGTCGATATCGTCGACGTGCAGGCCTCGCGCTGCGACATCGGTCGCGCAGAGGATCCGAATCTCACCGGCTTTCATCCGCTCGATGATGCTCAGACGTTTCTTCTGCGGAAGGTCGCCGATAATGAACTCGGTGTTGTACCCACACATCTGAAGCTTCTTTGCAACGATTTCGGTCGCGCGCTTCGTGTTGCAGAAGACGATCGATGTCTCTGGCTGATCGCGTTTGAGCAGGCCCAGAAGCAGTCGAAACTTCTCCTCCATCGACACGTGGTAGAGCTGCTGCGTGACCTTCTCTACGGTCATGCGCTCGGGCGTTATCTCGATTTCCTTCGGATCGTTCATGAACTGCCACGAGATATTGCGCACGTTCGTACTGAGCGTTGCGCTGTAGAGAAGCGTGAGCCGCTCCTCTCGCGGCCGCGATCCGCGCATGATGCGCCGGATGTCGGGATAGAATCCCATATCGAAGAGTCGATCGGCTTCGTCGACGACGACGATTCCCATCTCCTTGAAGTCGAGCTTACGCGACTGGTGGAAGTCCAGGAGGCGTCCCGGGGTTCCGATCACGATCTCGACCTTGTCGGCGAGTGCCTTCTCCTGCGGAGCGTACCCCACTCCGCCGTAGATGCAGATCGAGCGCTGGGGCAGATACTTCCCAAGCAGCTTCGCGTCGTTTTCGATCTGAACGGCGAGCTCGCGGGTCGGCGCGACGATGAGCGCGCGCGTCCCGCGAAACTGCTCCGATTCGTTCATGAGCTGGAAGATGGTTATCAGAAACGCAGCGGTCTTTCCGGTTCCGGTCTGACTCTGGACCGCGACGTCACGCCCATTCAGCGTATGAGTGAACGTCGCTGCCTGTACGTCGGTGCAGTCGGTAAACCCCAGGTCATCGATCCCACGCTGGAGATCGGGGTTGAGTTTCAAGTCGGTGAATAGCATCCCTACCAAGGTAGCGAAACCGGTCGCGCTCGAATAGCGGGCCGATAAAGGGAATCTTCGGGTGATCGGACCGCTATCGACGGCGCCCCATGATCCGGAGCAGCAGCAGGAATAGGTTGATGAAGTCGAGGTAGAGCCGCAACGCTCCCATGATCGCCAGATTCTGAGCGACCGGGCTCTCGTCGGCGCCCGATCGCGCCATCTCCTTGATCCGCTGCGAATCGTAGGCAACGAGTCCGGTAAAGATCACTACACCCGCGTACGTGACGATCCAGTAGAGACCTTCGCTGCGCAGAAAGAGATTGACGACCGACGCGATGATGAAGCCCAGGAGCGCCATCCCGAGCAGGTTGCCGAACCGGGTCAGATCGGTCTTGGTCACGAATCCGTAGACGGTCATGATCCCGAACACCCCGGCGGTGACGAAGAAGGCCTGCGCGATAGTCGCGTCGGCGTACACCAGAAAGATCGACGACATGGTCAGCCCGTTCAGCACTGAGTAGCCGATGAACACAACAGTCGCAGTCTGGGCCGACAACTGCATGATCCGGGTCGCGAGCCACATGACCAGCACGAGCTGTCCGATGATCAGCCCGAAGAACACGAATCGGCTTCCGAAGATGAACGACTGGACCTCAGGGCTGCGGGATACCGCAAGCGCGACGAAACCGGTCACGGCGAGTGCCGCGGTCATCCACCCGTAGACGTTCTGGATAAAGGCGTTCACCCGAACGTCGGTCGCCTGCTGTCTGTATGCGTCTGCCATGAATCCTCCGGGCTGAAAGATAGCCAGCAAAGACGGGTTCGCAAAGCGTCCGGCCAGCAGGATCGCTGCGGGGCGCAGAACGATCGTTGACACGCGACCCCCCACGGGAATACGGTGGAGTATGAGCGACTTCAAGAAACTACGCGGTAGCGCAGAGCGGACCCTCACCAAACTGAACGCCGAGCTGCAGACGCTACGTGCGGCGGCCGGCGAGGCACTTCTGGAGGTCCGCCCCGAAACCGTAGAGTCGACGCTCTACGATCGCGAGTCCGAGCTCGCCGAACACATCAAGGCGGGAGTCGCCACACGTGAACGCGCGGTGGAGCTACGCGACCGGATCAGCGAACTGTCGACGCGACGCGACGACGCCGAGTCCGAACACAAGCGGCTCACCCGTGATCTGGAGCCACTCTACGCTCCGGTCGGCTCGCGCGCATTCGCGATCTACCGCGACAATCCGCTCGTCGATCAGGAGTACTCGGAGATCTTCGCGCCACTCGTCGGAGTGCTCGAACAGGTCCGGGAGAGTCGACGAGAGGTGGAGTCGCTCGAGGCGGAGGCCGAGAACAAACCGTTCATAGAAAAAGTCGTGGTTCGGGGTCGCCTCGCGCTCGCGCGCAATCGGCTCGCGACGCACGAAAACCGGCTCGGTAAGTTCGAAGCCAATGCCGGGAAGCAGATTCTGTCGACCGACTTCGTCGCAGCGATAGGCGACCCGCAACTCGATGCGGCCGCGGCTCCGTACCTTGAGCGGATCGAGTCGATCGAGCGAATTGAGCGCGACCTCTCATCGCTCGCCGACGAGATCGCGTCGCTGCGTGACAAGCTGCGGGACATCTGCAACGGGAAGTCCGCGGGTCAATGCATCGCGTCGCTCGAAGACGAGCTCGACGCGATCACGCACAGCCGGCAGGAGGTCCTTGCGCTGATAGCAGAGGCGGTCGAAGCCGGGGCGAATAACGACGACATCGCGGCGATGCCGCCGGCGGCTCGCGATGCGGTAGACGCGTGCAGGGCGGTCGCCTCCCGGATCGCCGATCAACGCGCGCTGATCGAGCGGCTTGACGCCGCGATCGAAGCCGAGCGGCTCGATCTGGAGATCAGATCGCTTTCCGACTCGATAGACCGAAAACAGCGGCAGATCGACGCGCTGACCGGTGACATCGCGTCGCTCGACGAGCGACGGCGCACGGCGCTAACCCAGAAGGCGGCGGTCGAGACCGTCCGCGGCGATGTGTCGACGCTCACGGAGGCGCCGGCGCCCGAAGCACCCGCAGCCGACCGGTAGCCGACGAGCAATCAGTCGATCCGCCGCGGCGTGACCTGTACGCTTACCGTGCCGACAGGCGTAATCCGGCGTATCCTAAGCGTATAGGTCAGGCCAGCTCGAAGCGCTACGCGCAACGAACTCGCGAGATCCACGTGCTCCATGTTCGTCGCGATCACGGTGCCGGCGGGATCCGAAACGCTGAAGATCACCTCTTCGTCGGGCACGGTATCTACTATGACCTCGAACGCTGCATCCCGGGCGACGCTCATCCTGATCGCGACTTCGCCGTCCGTAAGCCTGAAGACGCCCTCAGGGGGCAGCCGCCAGACACGACCAGCGGTGAACAACGGCGGGTCGTTCGCGGATCCGTCCAGATTCGCGCGCAGGAGCGATCCGTCATTGAGCGCGACGATCAATTCCTGCCCGATCACGTGCCCGGCGTCCAGGGGCGCCGCGTCCACGATCAGGCGCGATCGCGGCGAGCCGTCGGCGATTGAGAGCGCGACGATCCCGTCGGACTGCCCCAGAATCAGATACTCCCCGCGCACAAACGGTGTCCCGTAGACCGGCCCCGACATCTCCCGCGTCCAGAGCGCAGCAGCACCGCCACCGCGTTGGTCGCCATCCAGATCGCGCGCGACGACCGATCCAGCGCCGGAAACGGTGATGACGCTCCGCCGACCAAGCAGCGGAGCGAAGCTGGTGCCATCGGTCACAGCCGCCCCGCCCTGGGAACCGGCCCTACCGTGTCTCAAGACGACGTTGCCCGAAAGGTCGACCACAACGACGCGACCGTCGGCCGACCCGGCGGCTATCCGGCCGTCGCGGTATACAGCCCCGCCCAACGCGACGGCCGGTTCGGTATCGATCGGGACCGACCATTCCACGCTGCCGTCGGCGAGCGCGAGCGCGTGGACAGTGCCGTCGTCGGTCACGACGAACACACGACCGTCGGCGATAATGAGCGGATCGCGCGCAACGCGGGCCAGATCGGTAGCCCAGCGGTCACGGCCCGACTCGGCGTCCCACGCCGCGATCACCCCGGACCCAAGACCGGCGGCTACGATCGACGGCGATTCGGCAATCCCGGTCGTAGCGGCAGTATCGAGGCGGCGCTCCCACAGTCGACCGCCGCTACCGGGTGAGAGCGCCGCAATCGTGGCTGCGGTCGCCACGTAGACGCGGGCCGGCGATACCGCGATCGAGAGTATCGGGTCGCGCAGATCGATCTGCCACGCGGCCCCGTCGGGATCCGTGGCGGTGAGCCGACCGGCGGCGTCGCCGACGATGGTCGCTTCCCCGTGCCTGACCGGCCCGGCGGTGATGAACGCGCCGGTACGTTCCAGCGCCAAAAGCTCGATGATACCGCTCGACTGGTCGTCGGTGACACGCGTGGCGGCGCGGCTGACCGTAACTGCAGCGGCTGAGCCTGGCGTCGACGCGCCGATCGTCTGCTGCGCCGAAGTCGTCGTCTCCTGCGAAGAACCGGGGTCCGCCGGACGGTCGCACCCGGCAAGCAGCGCGAGCAGCGCAAGAGCAACAACCGATCGCGCGATCACGCGTGCAACCCGCCTCATTCGCGAACCCCACTGAGAACCAGCGCGTCACCCGCCTCTACGCGAGTGAGCCGCGCGACGATCCGCTCGGTCTCGCGGAGCACCGCAGCAACAACACCGTCGTTGCTGCCGGCTGTGCCACCACCGTTACCGCCGTGCGCATCGGCTTGCGCAAAGAGCGCACCGATCAGATCGATCGCCTGCCCCGGATCGATCTCAAAGGAAGCCGACCGGTTCAGGAGCACGCGCGCCACGACGATTTGTGGCGAATACGCGTCGAGCGATACGACGCGGGCACGGCGTTCGGCCGCGGCAATCACCTCTTCCATCGAAGCGTACAGCGTGGCCAGCCCGCGGTAGTGATGCCCCATCGCTTCTTCGGGTACGATCGCGGCCCACGCGAGGTCGAACCACGGAGCGACCCGCGCGCGCACGTCGGCGGCAAAACCGGGGTCCGATGCACCGGCGCCATCGTTCGCGCCGGAGTACACGGCGCACCCGTGAGAGTAGCTCCAGTGCGCGGCGACTGTGAGCTCACCGACGTGCAACCGGTCAAAGTCCCCGGCGAGCGACCGGACGCCCTGCGCGGTTGCGGCATACGACCGCATGAGCGCCTCTGCAGACTCGGGATCGGCAGCACGGTAGGTTCTGGTGTACGCCTCCATCAGGCTGGTCGACGCGATACGCTCGAACGCGTCGTTGGCCGCGGCGACCCGCAGCGCTTCGGCGTGCGCACGATCGGCAAACTCTCTGACCAGATCGCGCGCGTCGCGAAGCTGTTCGTCGGTCTCGAGCGTCCACAGCGCGAACGGATGACTGAGCGCCGACAGCATCGCCCAGCGGAACTCGTCGCTGCTGCGCGATACGTCGTCGACGCGCGTGAACTCTACGACGCGGGCAAGGGCACGCCCGTCCTCAAGAAAGCCTTCAAAGCCGCGCCGAGGGTCGAGCGAAAGGTCAGGCACCTCCACGCGGCGTCGGGCAGCGTCTATCCTGACCGCGTGGAGCGTTGCCGCAAGCCGGCGCGCGTCGGCGGTGTCGAGCCCGATCGTCTGCCCGATCCGATACTGCGCCACCGGCGGCGCGACGCGCAGAAGCGGCTCTGCGACGCTCACGACGAAACGCGCGAACGGATCGTACTCGTATCTGCGCACCGCCAACTCGCGGTCGCCAGACAACGCATCGCGAAACACGGCAGGAGCGGGATACCGGGATGCGGGGAGGTAGCCGGGGTCAGCGACTGCCCACGCGGAAAACGCCGCGGCCGCAGCCCCAGCGGCGGCTGCAGCCGCCGACCGATCACCCGCGGGCATGCGGCGAGGGAGTACCGCGACGATCGAATCGGGCACACGGTCGCGGAGTTGGTCAATCTCATCGAAAATCTGGTCGATCTCCCCGGCGAGTATCGACGCGTACGCCGCGTGCGTCTGCCGCTCATCACGGGCACGCGCGTAGAGAAGCTCCAGGCGCTCGGCGGCGGCGTCGGCGACCGCAAGCAACTCCCGGCGCGCGTCGTCCTGCGGTCGATCGAGCGGCTGCGCGTGTCCGATCGATGCGGAAAGCAGTACGGTGACTGCGTAGAGACAGCCGAGGATGAATACAGTGCGATCGTTGGCGTTGGCCCGCCTTCCGCGGTATTTCACGTTATTAGAACATACACCATCGTTCGCGACTTTTGCACCACCGTGATAAGATCGCCCACGTGACTGACTCGCTGTTCTCGGCAACCGACGGCCGTAACGAACCGCTCGCCGCACGGATGCGACCGCGCACGCTCGACGAGTTTGTGGGGCAGGAGCACATCCTTGGCGAAGGCCGGCTCCTGCGCCGGGCAATCACCGCGGATCTCCTGTCGTCGATCATCCTCTACGGCCCCCCGGGCACCGGCAAGACCACCCTCGCCCGGGTGATCGCGAACACGACAAGCAGCGCGTTCATCAGCATCAATGCCGTGCTGTCGGGCGTGAAGGAGATCAGGGAGTCGATCGACCAGGCGCGCTCGGCGCGCGATCTGTACGATCGGCGCACGATCCTGTTCGTCGACGAAGTTCATCGTTGGAACAAGGCGCAGCAGGACGCGCTGCTCCCGTGGGTCGAAAACGGCACAGTGATTCTCATTGGGGCGACGACGCAGAATCCATTCTTCGAAGTCAACAGCGCGCTCGTGTCGCGAAGCCGTGTCTTCCAGCTCACGCCCCTCAACCGGGACGACATGCTGAAGATCGCAGCCACGGCCGTCAGCGACCCTGTCAGGGGGTACGGTCGATTCGACGTGCGCATCGAAGCGGATGCGCTCGATCACCTGATCGCGGTGGCCGACGGCGATGCCCGCGGCCTGCTCGGCGCCCTGCAGCTCGCGGTGGAGACCACACCCGATGCGTACCCACCGCCCGACGGCACGCTCATCCGCATTACCCGGGAGATAGCGGAGGAGAGCATCCAGCAGCGCGCGGTCCTCTACGATAAGGAGGGGGACTACCATTACGACGCGATCAGCGCGTTCATCAAGAGCATCAGGGGATCGGATCCCGATGCGGCGCTCTATTGGATGGCGCGGATGCTTCACAGCGGCGAGCACCCCCACTTCGTGTTCCGTCGAATGCTGATTTCAGCGAGCGAAGACATCGGCATGGCCGACCCCAACGCGCTCGTTGTAGTCGAGAGCGCGGCCGCCGCGTTCGACCGGGTCGGACTGCCCGAGGGTAACTTCTTCCTGACCGAAGCCGCGCTCTACCTTGCGACCGCTCCCAAGTCCAACTCGACACTCGGCTACTTCGACGCGCTCGACGCGGTTGCGACCGAAGCACGCAGGGAGGTACCGAACCACCTGCGAGACAGCAGCAGGGACGCCGAAGGTTTCGGCCACGGCAAGGGGTACCTCTATCCGCACGCGTTCCGTGACCACTGGGTTGCACAGGCGTACCTCCCCGACGCGCTCAAGGGACGCGTGTTCTATCAGCCATCGGGGCAGGGCTACGAAGGCGCGGTCGCGACAGACGTCTATCGCCGCCGGGAGCTTCAGCTGGAAGCGATCGTCAGCGACGAGCCCGACGAGGTGTTTTCGTTCACGCGCAGCGCCGACCGTCGGCTCGGTGAATGGGTAGCCCGCGCCGAACAGGGAAGGCTCGCCGCGATCGGCACGCTGCGCGACAAGGTCACCGAACACGCCCGGATCGCTCGCCACCACCGCGTGCTCGTGGTCGGCCGATCGGCGTCACTGCACGTCTGGGAAAGCGTTCGTCGGGCTCCCGAAGGGCGGGTCGTCGCGTGGATTCGCGACGAACGGCGGGCACAGATGATCCACCACTACACAGAGCAGCTCTCCGAGCTCGAACGGCCGCTCATCGTCACGTCCGACCGGCTCGACCTGCCCGAAGCGTTCGAACGAATCATCGCAGCGGACGCGCTGCTGACCGCCGAAGATCGGGCGGCGGCGCCGGAGCTTCTCCGAGCGCACGCGGATGGCAACGCTCGACTGGTAGTGATCCAGCGATTCCCGGCCGGGGGCACGCGGCTGTCGGACACGGTTGGCGAGTCGTGCCCGGCGGACGTCCGTGAACCGCTGCTCGCCGCGGAGCAGTGGATCTACGGGCCCAACGGAAATGCGACCGTCAACTGGAGCGAGACCGATCTGGCCGACGCGCTGGTTGCATCGGGTTGGCATGTCGCGCCGGCCGACACGATCGACACCGACGAGGCGCGGCGCTTCGATGCGGCGGCGATCGCGCGCTGGTTCGACCCGAAGACCGCGGGAAGCCTGGGAGCGACCATCGCGACACTGTCTGATGATGCGACGCGCGAACGCGTTGAGCGATGGATTGCCGCAGCGCTGATCGATTCGGTCATGCCGTGGTCGACGCGCTACCTGCTGATTACCGCCGGTCCTGTTCGATCGTGACGACCGCGTGGGGATGGTCGCCCGCGAGCGCGTCGCTTGCGGGTCGGCGTCCGGTGATGACCGCAGGGTCTGCGCCTTCGCTGCGTTCGAGCAGCGCTGAGAGGAAGGAGAGCGCGACGCGCTCCAACTCAGGACCAGGAACGTCGGACCCGCCAACAACCAGCCGCGACGGGATAGCCATCCGGTGGCGAAGCGTCGACGCTGCCTCCGGCACCGTGTACCCCGGAAACTGAACCGACAACCGGCTGCCCGGCAGAATCGCGCCAAGAATCGGATCACCACCGACCCGGATCTCGGCGAGTCCGAGTCCGGACGAAGGGGCGTGGCCAAGTACCAGAAGAACCGAGTGGCGGGCATCGATACGCCCGTCGAACGCCGAGTCGACCGCCTCGCGCGCGAATGCGTCAAGAAGCGCGATGATGTCGGCGTCCGACGCTCGCGAAGGAGCCTCCACGACCATCCAGCCGAGCGACGCCGCTTGCTCGAACAGGTGCAGGTAGTCGCCGGGCACGACGCGATCGCCGCGCACGGCGACCAGAACGGGCATCAGACCAGCACCAACGGGTGCCCGAATGAGCGAGTTCGTCGGCACGAGCATCAGATGCGTCGCAAGCAACCGCGGAACCCCGGGCATCGAGCTCGTCCGGTAATCGGCCATCGACCAGTACGGAGCGACAAAGGCGCCCTCGCGTGCACTGTCGACCGTACGAGCAACGCCGGACGCCGCTGGATACCAGACACGAAGCCGGTTTGACGCGTCGTCCGAGCCTGCGGCACCGCCGTCGACCGATGCGTCGAACCACACGGTGGCCGTGCCGACCGGATGCCCGCCCGACGGCCGCGGCAGCGCAAAAAGCGGCGCGACAAAAGCGACGAGCAGCGAAGGAGCGACCAGGACGACGAGCACCGCAATCCGAATCAAGAGCCCCGGAGCCGTGAAGGAGCGGCGCGAAGGCCGGCCGCTGCGCGAAGGCCGGCCGCTGCGCGAAGGCCGGCTGATCACGATCGCGAACAGAAACGACAGAATGTACGTCGGGACCAACTGCCATCGCCCTTCTTCGATGTAGAGATGCAGCAGCAGCGTGACGAGCGCGATCACCGACCACCACACCAGCCATCGGGGCCGGCGGCGAACGAAGAGCAACGCGGCGCTCACAAGAAGCGTCACGATCACGGCGGCTTCGAAGAAGCGAAAGTAGACGGGACCGACTGAAAACACGCGCCGAGTATAGCAGCTCGCCCGACGAGATACTATTGCCGAATCGGGGCGCTCGGGGGTATACTGGTGGGCGTCCTGGTGGATGTAGTTCAATCGGTAGAGCGCCAGATTGTGGGTCTGGTTGTTGCGGGTTCAAGTCCCGTCATCCACCCTCCATTCGCTGCGGCGGGTTTCCGCGGTTGACGTTTTGGATTCGCTTGCGTATCGTAAGCGGACCGGCGCCCGGTGCCGGAAAACCGGGGATGCGCCCGTAGCTCAGATGGATAGAGCGTCGGACTTCGAATCCGCAGGTCGCAGGTTCGAATCCTGCCGGGC
>RECL01000089.1 GCA_007694025.1 Spirochaetaceae bacterium | reverse complement strand
GGTACCGAGCTGCCGCCGTTTTCTGCCGCGCTCTTCGGAGGTGTACGGTGAGCGCAGCGACCGACCCGAGCTACATCCCCGGGTGCGTCGATACGCACGCGCACCTCACCGTTGCCGAGGCGCGCGGGGTAGCGATCGACCTGATCGTCGCTCAGGCGGTCGACGCTCGTGTAGCCGGAATAATCGACGTCGGCATCGAGCCGTCCGACCTCCAGGCGCGGCGCGATCGCCTCGGCAGATGGCCGATCGTCTTCCTGACATCGGGGCTCCATCCCACATCGGTCGCGCCCGACTCGTGGCGCGAGGCGATCGACACGCTCTGTGCCCAGGTCGACGGCCTGGTCGCGGTCGGCGAGATCGGGCTCGACTACCACTGGTCTACCGACCACGCCGATCTGCAGCGGCGCGTGTTACGCGAGCAGTTCGCTATCGCCCGCGACGCGGGGCTACCGGTGATCATCCACAATCGCGACTCTGAAGCCGACATGCTCGACATCCTCGCCGACGAGCTGCCTTACGGGGTCATGCACTGCTTCTCACAGGACGCCGACTACTGCCGCCGATGCGTCGGTCTTGGGATGCACGTCTCGTTTGGAGGCAACGTCACCTATCGCAGCGCGGGCTCCATCCGCGACGCGGTCGCGGTTGTCCCTGACGAGCTGCTCCTGGTCGAAACCGATTCGCCCTTTCTCAGCCCACAGCCGGTGCGCGGAAAGCCCAACCACCCGGGCTTCCTGCGGCACACGATCGCGTGCGTCGCGGAGGTTCGAGGGACAACAGCCGAACGGATCGCAGAGCTGACCGCATCGAACGCGCGCAGATTGTTCGGACTGAACAGCAGGTAGTGCCGGTAGATCGACGGAGTCGGCAAGCCTTCGCTGGGTACCTCCGCGCCGGCGCACCAGAAACCAGCACCGGCGCACCACCAAAAAAAGGGCCGCTCTTCGCGGCCCTTCACATCAGTTCGCGGTCCTTGAGACCGCGCAGATCTTACCAGGAATCGACCATGTCGTCGGGATCGCGACTCTCTTCAGCGAACAGATCGGTCAGCACCCGCAGGTCGTCAAAGTAGACGTAGTAGGTGCCGTAGGTCTCCATCAGCGCAGGGTCGATCATGAACCCGAGGATCTGGAGGCCCATCCGGTCGTTGTAGTGGTGGTCGCGCTGTCTGATCGTTGGAGGTACCGCGACGGTCAACTGCTTCCAGCCGGAGAAGTTCAGCAACCCCATGTCCAGGAAGTTGATGTTGCCGAAGTAGTCACCCACGACCACGTAGAGGCGGTGGTTGAAGTTCCGGCCGGCCACCCAGACGCTGATCGTCTTTGTGATCCCGGGAGCCTGCAGCGGGCGGATCGGCTGGATGAAGATCTCCGCGTTTCCGCGCCGGAAGAACGACGCCTTGACGCCCAGAACATGATCGTCGGGAGTCGCAATACCGAGCGCCTCCTCATCGGGGATCGGGACCTTTCCGGCCGGTCCGCCCACGAATCGGCGAGCCTCGATCACGCCCTGATCGATCGGCATATACACGCGCCAGAACCCGGAGTCCTCGAACTTGGAGATCGAAACTTCCTTCAGGCGCTGCTGCGCGGTGTCGACACCGATGTTCGGATTGACGACTCCCTGCTGCGCAAGGACCGGTGCTATCGCCGCAAGGACGAGCACGATCGGCAGTACAAAACGCTTCATTTCCATCTCCTACTGTCGCTGCTGGGTGCCCCAGGTCTCCTGCACAAACGCAGGATCGGCGAGCCCCGACCCGTCAAAGGGTTGCTCGAACATATCGGTAAGGACCTTGATCTGGTCGAGGTAGAAGTGGAACCCTTCGACCGACTCGGCCGGACGCGTCCAGAGCACGATCTTGGTGATCTCAAGCGTCCGCCGCTGCGGAACGGTGCGGACCGCTCTGGGGATGTTGTTCGGGATCCGCGCTGCCAGGTTCCGCCATCCACCAAAATTCAGGTCACCAAGTCGGACGTTGTGCACGATGCCGCGGTGGTCGCGCAGCTGCACCTCAAGGTAGTACGCGTAGTTCGACCCCCACGCCCACAGATCGATGCGCTCCGGGCGGCCGGGCAGCGGGATACCGCGTGGCACCGGATTTCCGTTCGCGTCGTCTTCATCCTCCACCGGGATGAACTCGAGCCAGTTGTAGCCACGCCGAGTGAATGACGCCTGCACGCCGAGCACGCCCGGGTTGTCCGTGTCGGGCCGCCCCATCGCGTTCGGCCACACGCCTTCCACAAGCTGGTACTCGAACGGGAACGCGAAATTGCTTTCGCCGTCCTCGACGGCGAGAAACCTGTTGCCGCGGACGATCCACCGGTACGTTCCACCGTCGTCGAAACTTTCGAGGACTACGGACTGCATGTTGGTCGCAACCTCGTTGGCGATCAATCCGCCCCCAAGGATCAGCACCAGCAAAATCGAGACGAAGAGGCCTCGTTTCATGCTCCCACTCCTTTCACCTGACTGCACAAAGCACGGTCTGCATCCGAGTATATTTCCGGGTACAGGCCGTGTCAAACACTTTTCGGCACCTCGGGCACCGTCCCGTGACAATGCCATTGACACCATCGGCACCACCGGCCATAAAATCCACTCTGATTCCCGCCGGCACCAAAGCCTCAACGCACTGCGCTCGCCTCAAAGACCGAGGCAGCCACGAGCGCACCCGCCTGATCGGAGGCAATCGTCGTCAGCACGGTCAGCGCCGAGATCGGATCGTCGCGGATCACGAACACAAGGCGCGGATCGTCCGGATTGAGCCACGAGCCGCGCACCCCGAGCAGGAAATCGCTGTCGCGGACCGCCTCAAGCGCGCGCGAAGTCGCATTGCCGAGCATGAGAACCAGAAGCGTCTCCCCGGCGTCGCGCGCGCGACGAACCCCGGTGATCTCTCTGACGCGGGAGCGCACCTGGTCGCGGGTCGGCGCGTCGACGAACCAGTGCTCGTCGAGCCCGACCCCCCCGGAGTTCACGTACGCATCGACGAAGCTCGCCGACTCGGCCCGCAGGTGCTCGGGATTCTCAACGCCGAACAGCACCACCGACCGACCGGTCCCGGCGAACAGCCATTCGGCCGACCACGCCCCCGCTTCAGACGCCGCCTGCGTCGCATCGAAGCGGATAACGCGCACGTTGTCCAAGGCCGGGGCTTCCACTGTGAACGCAACGAATCTCCGCGCCGGATAGGCCGACGCGAGGTCGGCGACGAACAGCGACGCGTACGGGCTGAGCACCACGGTATCGGCACTTGTCGACGCAACCATCGCATCGATCGCCCCACCGTCAAGCGTCGCCGTTTCGGGCCACACCACTTCGGCGCGCCGGGCAATCGTCCGCCAGTAAGCTACGAACGACGAGTCAAACGCATCGCGCGACGGCATCCCGGCGGCAAACCCCGGGTCCGCGATGAACGCGACCTCGGCAGCGCAACCTGCGAGCATTAGTACAGCGGATAGTAGGCACGCGATGAAAGAGGCGGCCAGCCGGCGCGACCGCGTCGACGGCCGCGCGCGGCCGCGAGTCGACCGGTCGTCGGTCAGGGCCGTCCTCCCGACGCGGTCAGGACCGTCGCCACCCACACCCCCGCGTACAGTACAACGGTCGCGCCAACCGCGAATCCGGTGAAGTGCAGCACCGCGAGCAGGGCGACCGCAGCCGGGACAAAGGGTGCAGCAAGCATGCCGGCAAGGAACACGAACCGCACGTACATCGTTTCGCCGCTGTAGAGAACGTAGAGCATCGGCACGCCCAGGACGATCACCCCGCGCAGCGTCGGGAGCAGAAAGAGCTCGTAGACGCCCCACGCGGGGCCCCCAAGGACCAGGTCGAGCAGGCCGAGCGACGCGAACACGCCGGCGTAGAACGAAATCAGGCTGAGCCCACGCTCACGAGGGCTAAACCCTTCACGGTCTTTGATCGTCATGAGATAGACACCAAAGCCGCCGAGGCCGGGAATCAGGAAATCCCGCAGCCAGTAGTACCAGAACACCGTCGCGTCGCCGGCGGGGGCAAGCCATGCGCGGCGCAGCGCGGCCTGCAAAGCCGCGATCACGATCGACGCGACAACCCCTTTGACAACAGGGATCAGCGTGAACGTCGTCGGCTCGGTGAACTCGTCGCGGCGCACGAGCGCGTAGAGGTAAGAGAGGGGAACCGCGAGTACCAGGTAGAGATGCATGCGCTGTGAATCTACCAAACGACCGGTCTGCGCTGCAAGGGCTCGGCCGGGCACCGGACCGCGATTGACAGCAGCGACCGGAACAGGTACAAGGGCTCCAGTGGATGCCTCGCGCGACATCGTGATACCGAAGGAGTTTGAGTTCGGATCTGACGACGACGTGCTCGTGCTCGAGAGCGGTCGGCCATTCGGGCCGATCACCGTGCGCTACGAGACGTATGGAACGCTCGACAAAGCGGCGAGCAACGCGGTCCTGTTACTCCACGCGTTCAGCGGCGATGCGCACGCCGCCGGGTATCTGAGCGGCGAAGAATCGCGCCCGGGCTGGTGGGATTCGATGGTCGGGCCCGGCAAGCCGTTCGACACCGATCGGTATTTCGTCATCTGTTCTAACGTACTCGGAGGGTGCCGCGGGACGACCGGGCCTGGTTCGATCGACCCGGCCTCCGGCGCACCGTACGGGCTCAGCTTCCCGGTCGTTACTATCGGCGACATGGTGAACGTCCAGGAGCGGCTCGTCACGCGCCTGGGGATCAAACGCCTGCTCGCGGTAGCGGGAGGATCGATGGGCGGCATGCAGGCGCTCCAGTGGACGGTGAGCTACCCTGCGCGCGTTGCGAGCGCGATCATCCTCGCGACGACCGCCAGACCGAGCGCGCAGGCTATCGCGTTCAACGCGGTGGGGCGCAACGCGATCATGTCCGACCCACGGTGGCGTGGCGGCGCGTACTACGGGCACGAGCCGCCGGCCCGGGGCCTGGCGATCGCGCGGATGGTCGGACACATCACCTACCTGTCGGATGCGTCGATGCACGCGAAGTTCGGTCGGCGGCTTCAGGAGCGCGACGAGTTCGGGTTCGATTTCTCCGATCAGTTTGAGGTCGAAAGCTACCTCGAGTACAAGGGCGGTACCTTCGTCGACCGCTTTGACGCAAACTCGTACATCTACCTCTCCAAGGCGATCGACTACTTCGATCTGGAAGGCAAGTACGGGTCGCTCGAACGCGCGTTTGCCAACGCCGTGAGCAAGTTCCTAGTCGTAAGTTACACGTCCGACTGGCTCTACCCTTCCTACCAGAGCAAGGAGATCGTCGTCGCGCTTATGCGGCAGGAGAAGGACGTGAGCTACACCGAAATCGACTCCCCGTTCGGGCACGACAGTTTTCTGATCGAGACCGAGCGGCAGGGCCGGATGATATCGTCGTTTCTCCAGACGGCGCAGCGTGGCGAAGAGGAACGATGACTGACGATCGGATCACGAACCGGTTCAGTTACGATGAGATCGCGCGACTGGTCGCGCCGGGCTCGCACGTGCTCGACCTTGGGTGTGGATCGGGCGATCTGCTCGATCTCCTGCGAAGGACTCGAGGCGTGACCGGCCGCGGCGTCGATATCCAGGAAGAGATGATCCGGGCGTGCCTTGAGAAGGGCATCAGCGTCTTCCAGGGCGACCTCGACGAGGGGCTCAAGGAGTATCGGTCGCAGAGCTACGACTACGTGATTCTCAACGAAACGCTCCAGATGATCCATGATCCGGTCTACCTGATGAACGAGATGCTGCGTGTCGGCAAACGGGTCATCGTGAACTTCCCGAACTTCGGCTACGTCGTGAACCGGCTCCAGCTCGCGTGGCTCGGCCAGATGCCGGTAAACCGGACGCTCCCGTACGAGTGGTACGACACGCCGAACATCCACTTCTGCACGCGGCGCGACTTCGTGCGGCTGTGCGACTCGATCGGGGCGATCATCGAGGCTGCGGTGGATCTGCGCCGCAACCGCCGGGTGGCCGGCATCTTCGCGAACTTCGCCGCCACAGACTGCTGTTTCGTGCTGCGAAAGCAGGAATCCCGCGTTTGACTCTCAATACGTGCGATGGTATTCTGTGTCTTCCAATAAGAAGGAAGAAGCGACGAGGAGGTTGATTGGCCACAAAAGACTTACGGATCAACGACTTGATCCGGGTACGCGAGGTACGCCTGATTGACGAGGATAACAACCAGATGGGCGTCGTTGCGACCCCGGAGGCGCGGGCGCTCGCGGAGGCGCGCGGACTCGATCTGGTAGAGATCGCGCCGAACGCCAACCCGCCGGTCTGCCGGCTACTCGATTACGGGAAGTACAAGTTCGACCTGGAGAAGAAGAACCGGGAGAACAAGAAGAAGCAGAAGCAGCAGGAGCTCAAAGAGATCCGGATGCAGCCGAAGATCGACACGCACGATCTGGAGTTCAAGGCAAAACACGTTGCCGAGTTCCTGGATAAGGGCGCGAAGGTCAAGGTCACGATTCGGTTCCGCGGTCGCGAGCTCGCGCACACCGATCGCGGCAAGACTGTTCTTGCGAATGTGCTCGAGCTTCTCGATCGAGAGGTAGTCCTGGACCGGGCGCCGGCAATGGAGGGGCGGTTCATGTCGATGATCATCAGTCCCAAGGCCAAGAAATAACCGACCGAAGCTGAGGATGGAGACGATATGCCAAAGATGAAGACACGCCGGGCCGCCGCGAAGCGGTACAAGAAGACGGCGTCGGGCAAGATCAAGTACAAGAAGCAAGGGTTGCGCCACATTCTCACGAAGAAGAGCACCAAGCGCAAGCGAGCGCTGCGAAAGTCAGGCATTCTCAGCCCAGCCGAGCAGAAGCGCGCGCACGTCCTGTTGCCGTACAACTAGGAGTCGAAGATGCCACGAGCAGTAGATGGTACGCGGCACAAGGATCGCCGCAAGAAGGTGCTCGGTCTGGCCAAGGGATACTGGGGCCGACGGAGCAAGCTCTACCGAACCGCAAAGGATGCGGTCGCGAAGAGCCTGTCGTACGCGTATCGCGACCGCAAGACCAAGAAGCGCGAGTTCCGCGCGCTGTGGATCACACGCATATCGGCGGGTTGCCGCGCCGAAGGCCTGTCCTACAGCCGTTTCATGAACGGACTGAAGAAGGCTAACGTCACGATGAACCGCAAAGCGCTGTCGAATCTTGCGATAGAGGATCGCGACGCGTTCCGGGAACTCGTGACAACCGCGCGCAAGGCGCTCGAGTAGTACCCCGGTCGTAGCTGATGATCAGCGTAGAGCAGATCAGGCACCTTGAAAGCAAAGTTCACTCGGCTGTCGAGCGTATTCGAGCGCTCGCGGCCGAGAATCGAACCCTGAAGGAGCGCCTCGGCGACTACGAGGCGCGCATAAACGAGTTCCAGCGGCTCATCGACGCGTTCAAGGCCGAGCAGTCGGAGATCGAGTCGGGAATCGTCTCCGCGCTTCGCCAGCTCGACGAGCTTGAGGACAACGTCGACGCATCGGCG
>RECL01000249.1 GCA_007694025.1 Spirochaetaceae bacterium | reverse complement strand
CAGCCCAAGAAATACCTGGTCGTCAACACGCACATGGCCGCGGACACGCGAGCGCTCGTCGGGCGCGGATTCTCCCGGGCAGCCTCCACCGACTGGGCGCAGCTACAGGCGTTCAGACGCGAGTTCACCGATCCGATTCCCGCGAACACCGAGGCTTCGCTCGGCGAAGCCGGGATCGACACGTACCGCGGTCACGCCCGCTTCGTCGATCGCCGCACGATCGAGATCACGCCGGCGGCCGGTTCTCCCACCGAAGCTCGGCGGTTGACAGCCCGCTCATTCCTGATTGCGACCGGCTCGCGCTCGCGTCCGCTCGAAGTTCCGGGTGCCGAGCTTGCCGGAACGAGCGACGACTTCCTCGAGCTCGACTCACTCCCGGAATCGATGGTCTTCATCGGCGGCGGCTACATATCTCTGGAGTTTGCGTACATCGCGGCGCTCGCCGGCGTGAAGGTCACGATCCTGCAGCGCGGGGAGCGCGTGCTGCCGCAGTTTCCCGCGTCGATCGTGGAGGCGGCCACCGCCGACGCTGCATCGGTCGGGATCGCGATCGTCACGAACGTCGATGTGACGGGGATCGAGGAGGATGGATCGTCGCTGCGCGTGACGACCGACTCTGGGGTTGAGTTCACCGGCGGCTTTGTGATGGCGGCCGTCGGCCGCACCCCCAACGTCGATGACCTGGGGCTCGACGCGATCGGTGTCGATTACAGCTCCCGCGGCATCAAGGCCGACCGGTTCATGGCCACGAACGTCGACGGGATCTACGCGGCCGGTGACTGCGTCGATGGGAAGCAGCTGTCGCCGATCAGCGACATGGAGGCCCATGTCGCCGCAGCGAACATGATTACCGCCGGGAGCCGCAGCGCAGACTACGACGCGATCCCGTCGGTGGTTTTCACGCACCCGCAGATGGCCGGCGTCGGCTTGAGCGTGGAGGAGGCTCAGGCGTCGCAGCGCGCAGTGACCGTCCGCTCTGGCCGCGGTGACTCGTGGCCGAACTACCGACGCCTCAACGCGTCGCCCGTCGCGTACGAGGTTGTGATCGACGCCATGACCGACCGGATACTCGGCGCCTATCTTGTTGGTCCCTACGCCGGAGAACAGATCAACGTGTTCGCGCTCGCGATCGCGTCGGGCACCACGGCAACCGAGCTCAAGCGGCTGCCATGGGCGTACCCGACGTACACCTCCGACGCGAAGTATATGGTGTAGCGCCTCAGTCCGATCGTGATCAACAATCCCGGCACCACGTAGTGCGCCTTGAATAGTTCGCTCCGATGCCGTAGCATCCTTATATATGCCAAACACCGACGGCCAGCGACGCCTGGCGGTTCTTATTGATGCAGACAACACGCAGCCGTCGATCATCGAGAGCCTTCTCGAAGAGATCGCGAACTACGGGATCGCAAACGTAAAGCGGATATACGGCGACTGGACCGGCACGCAGCTGAAGGGATGGAAAGACGCGCTCCTTGAACACGCGATCCAGCCGATCCAGCAGTTCGCGTACACGAAGGGGAAGAACGCCACCGACAGCGCGATGATCATCGATGCGATGGATCTGCTCTACACCGGCACGATGGACGGCTTCTGTATCGTTTCGAGCGACAGCGACTTCACGCGCCTTTCCGCGCGTATCCGGGAAGCGGGGCTGATCGTCTACGGGTTTGGCGAGGAGAAGACGCCAAAGGCGTTCGTCGGTGCGTGCGATCGGTTCATCTATACGGAGATCCTCCGAAAGGAGGCGCCCGAGGGTCAGGAGCAGGCGAAGCGCCCGCCGATTCGTGAGCTCAAGCGCGACTCGCGACTGGTGAGCCTGCTGCGTAACGCGACCGAGGACTCGGCCGATGAGACCGGCTGGGCAAACCTGGGCACCGTTGGTCAGAACGTCGCGAACAAGGCTCCCGAGTTCGACCCGCGCAACTACGGCTACAAGAAGTTCGGCGAGCTGATCCGCGCGATCGACATATTCACGATCGATGAGCGGTCGAGCGACAACTCACCGGCGAAGCAGATCTACATCCGGGACAAGCGCCGGAAGTAAGGGCTCCCCGCCGATGCGACGACTTCCGCTGTCAAAGCCGCTCGATATCGTGGCGTTGATTGTCTCGATCCTGACCGTTGCAGCGGTCAGTCTCTTCGCGTTCGGCGATCGGTCCGCACCCGATGCCGTCAGTATAGAGACCGACGACGCGCGGTTCCTCTACCCACTCGACCAGGACCGCGTCGTGACGGTGAGTGGTCCGATCGGTGAAACGCTCGTGGAGATCCGTGGTGGTCGCGCACGCGTGATCGAGAGTCCGTGTCGTGACAAGATCTGTATCCTCACGGGGCACCTTGACGCCACCGGGGCGTGGACCGCCTGCCTCCCGAACCGTATCTTCGTGCGGATCGAGGGCGGGGTTGTCGGAGACGGAGTCGATGCGCAAACGTACTAAGAGTCGGATTCGTCGTGCGCTGACGATCGTCGTGACCTGCTTTTCCGCGGCGATGGCGTTTACGGCGTGCGGTCCGCCCGAAACCGACCCGGGTGCGTTGCGCGGCGACGACGGTAGCGCGCTCTACGGCGACGGCACCTGGGCGGCAGCGTTTTCGCACACGAACTCGTACGGATGGCGACCCTTTGCGGTCATTCGGGTCCGCGCGGGCCTTATCGATCAGGTTCGACTTGACGCGGTCGATGCTGCGGGTAACCGCCTTCGCGACGTCGAATCGTACATCGAGCAGTACCGGCTGGTCTCCGGCGCACAGCTCATCGACGCACTGGCCGGGTTCGAGCAAAGCGTCCTGACCCGCCAGCGCGCCGGCATGATCGTGCCGTCCGGCACGATCGACTGGGCCGTCCAGTACGATCTGCTGCTGCGCGCCGCGATCGGTCTGGCCGTCACCGCCGGTTCAGGAGAAGGTATTCAAAGCGTCGCGACCGTCGCGACCGCCGGACCCTACCTGGCCTACGATGATCCCGACCGGCTCGGCTGGCGAGCGGAGCTCACCGTCGTATACGATGCAGGAGCGGTCGCAGCGGTCTCTTTCATAGAGACGCGCGAACAGCTCGACGGCACACGGATCGTCAAGCGCGATACGCAGGCGTACCAGACCCGGTTCGGTGCGTTTTCGGGTACCGACAGCGCGACCGTTTCAGCGGCGCTTGCCGACCGGGTCGTTGGCCTCGATCTGGCTGATCGTGTCGAGGTCGATGTCCAGTCGGGGGCGACGCTGTCGTCGAACAGGTTTGGTGTCCTGATCGAACGAGTTCGAGCACTACGAATCGACGCTTCTCTTCCTCGACGCTGGAACCGGTTCTAGCGCCGCTCCGCGGCGAACAGGGGCCGGTCAAACCCGAGTCGTCGCGAGCGTGACAATCGTCTCGAAAACCCGTACATTGCGCTCAGCTTTGCCAGAAGGAGCAGTCATGAGCTCTCGATCCACGTTTCCCGAGTGGTACCGAACCATCCGGGCGTATCAGAAACACTCGATTCCTAAAGCCGTCTCACAACTGATCACGACCCTCATACCGCTCGCCGGATTTTGGGCCGTGATGATCACGTTCATGAACCGCGGATTTCCGTACTGGAGCGTACTCCTTGTTGTGATCCCCGCGGCGTTCTTCCTGGTCCGCACGTTCATCATTTTCCACGACTGCTGCCACGGATCGTTCCTCAAGACCGCACGCGCGAATCGGATCGTGGGTTTTCTGACCGGCGTACTGACCTTCACCGCGTTCGAGCCGTGGCGTACCGACCACCTTCGCCATCACGCGACCAGCGGTCAGCTCGATCACCGTGGCTTTGGCGACGTGTGGACGATGACGTACGAAGAGTACGCGGCGGCTGACCGATGGACTCGGCTGAAGTATCGTGTCTACCGGACTCCGGCGGTGATGTTCTTTCTGGGGCCGTTCTTCATCTTCGTCGTGATAAACCGCATGGTGCCGAAGTGGGCGAACGCGAAGGAACGCCGGAGCATCTGGGCAACGAACGCTGGGCTTGTGGTCGTTGCCGCTACGATGTCGCTGATCTTTGGTCCGCTGACCTACTTCGCCATCCAGATTCCGCTCATTCTCTTCTCCGGCACGATCGGAATCTGGCTCTTCTTCGTGCAGCATCAGTTTGACCCGAGCTATTGGGCGCGTGATGAGGAGTGGAACCAGTACGAGGCCGCGCTCCATGGGTCGTCGTACTACGAGCTACCCGCGGTCCTGCGTTGGCTCACCGGGAATATCGGCATCCACCATATCCACCACCTGCGCCCCGCGATTCCAAACTACCGGCTGTGGGACGCCTACACCTCGACGCCCGAGGCCCAGCAGGTCCCGAAGCTCGGTCTGTGGGAGAGCTTCAAGTCGCTACGCTACCACCTGTGGCACGAGGCGGCGAAGCGGTTCATGAGCTTCCGCCAGGCGCGTCGGATGATGAGCGGGGCGCAGTAGGCCCGACGGAGCGGTCCCTACCTTCGCACCGACCGGCGGCTCGTTTGGTCCTGGGACGTGATCGGCTTGTCCAGGACCTGTTTCAGGATGCGCGACTTGGAGAGGCGGATGTGTTCGTCCAGGAGGCGGGTGGCCGCCCCGGTGTCGCGCGCGGCAAGCGCGTCGATCAGCGCGATGTGTTCGGCTGCCGCCGGATCGCGGATCGTGCTGCTTGCGAAGCCGAGCTCGCGGAAGCTCTGCATGATCCGGTAGAGGCTCGACAGCATCGTGATCAGTCGGCGCGAGTGCGACGCGTCGGCGATGAGCCGGTGAAGCTCGCTGTCGATCGCCGCGTGTTCGATCGGGTCGTCGGTGTCGGCGATCGATTCGATCCGCGCGCGGATCCCGTGGAGCGATGCTATGGAGATTGACGCGGTGGCGCGTTCGACCGCGACGACTTCGAGCGCGCGACGGATCTCGTACGCCTCCTCAAGGTCGTCCACGGTGAAACCGAGCGACCGGAAGCCCCTGTTCGCAAGCCCTTCGGCAAGCCCATCCTGCGCCAACTGAAAGAGCACCTCGCGGATCGGCGTCCGGCTCACCCCGAACTCCGCCGCGAGCGCATCCTCCCGCAGCCACACCCCCGGGCCGTAGACGCCGTGGACCACGCGGTTGAACAACTCGCGGTAGATCGCCCCCCGGTCCATGCTAGATCCCGCTGGTTGCGGTCAGGCCGCCGTCGACGGTGTAGACGCTTCCGGTGATGAAGCTCGCGCGTGGCGACGCAAGGAAGACGACCACAGGAGCGATCTCTTCGGGCGATCCGTACCGGTGAAGCGGAACGCGATCGGTGACCAGGCGACCGCGTTCGGTCGGGGTGCCGGTCTGCGGATCCTCAAGCAGGAATCGATTCTGCTCGGTCAGCACGAAGCCGGGCGCGACGGTGTTCACACGGACTGCAGGCCGGTCGGTCGAGCCGGTGGCCCCGGCCGATCCGGCGAGCTCGATCGCGAGCCATCGCGTGAAACTCACGAGCGCCGCCTTCGCGTCGGAGTAGGTGAGCGCGCGCGACAGCGGAAGCACGCCCGCGACCGACGACACGTTCACGATCGACGCGTCGTCGGCAAGGTTGTCGGTCGCCTCCGGGTGACCGGCCGTCCGCCGTCCGGCGAGCGACCGGACGAACGCCTGCGACGCGATCACCGCGCTCAGGTAGTTGAGCTTCATCACGTCGATCATCGCGGTCGGGTCCAGATCGATGAAGCGCTGGTCCGACGACGTGGTCGTGCGCGGGCTGCTTCCGCCGGCGCCGTTGACCAGGATCGACGGTCGACCGAGCTGCTCCACCGTCTTCGTGATCGCCGCGTCGACCGAGGCGGGGTCGGTACCGTCGCACGCGATCGCAACCGCGCGGCCACCTTCGGCGGTGATCGCAGCCGCGGTGCGCTCTGCTGCATCGAGCCTGATGTCCCACACCGCAATGGTCGCCCCTTCGCGCGCGAGCTCCTTCGCGACTGCTCCGCAAATCGCGCCGCCGCCTGCGGTGACGATCGCCACGCGATCGCGCAGTCCAAGATCCATCGGTCACCCCGCCTGTCGCAGCTCGCAGACCTCGCCGTCGGGGCCGCGGAAGTAGACCACCCACACGCCCGGTCGAAACTCGACCGGCTCGCCCAGAAACTCGACGTCGAGTTCCCGGAGGCGAGCGTAGTCGGCGCGCACGTCGGGCGACGCGAACCCGATGTGACTGATGCCGATGTCAGCCTGGCTTCGTTCGCGCGCGAGCGGTCGACCGACCGGATCGCGGTACTCGAAGAGCTCGACCATGAACGGCGCCCCGTCCTCCGGCACCAGGTGCGCGATCACTGCGCTGCACCCCGGCAGTCCGACGATCCGGCCCAGGCCGCGCTCGGGCGGGCTGTCGATCGTGCGCGCGACGCGCAGCCCCAGCACGCTCGTGTAGAACTCGACCGAACGCTCCATGTTCGAAACGCTGATCGCAACGTGTTCGGGTGTCATGTTCCTCCTACGCGCGGTACTTGATGTACGCGACCTTGTGTTCGGTGAAGAACTCGATGCCGCTTTCGCCGGCTTCGGGGACGCCGAATCCGGAGTCCTTCACGCCGCCAAACGTGAACGCCGGCTCCTTGTACGCGCTGATCATGTTCACGTGCGTGAGTCCCGACTCAACACGCTCGACGAACGTCATCGCGCGCTCGAGGTCGTTGGTATAGATCGACGACGAAAGGCCGAACGCGACGTCGTTCGCGATCCGCACCGCGTCGTCGAAATCCGCCGCGCCCAGGATACTGAGTACGGGTCCGAAGATCTCCTCCTGCGCGATGCGCATGTCAGACCGGACGCGGTCAAAGACCGTCGGGGCGATGAAGCAGCCGTCCGCAAACTCGCCGTCGGACAGTTGCGTACCGCCTGCGATTACGCGCGCGCCTTCGTTCGCGCCGATCTGCAGGTAGGCGCCGACCGATTCGAGCTGGTCGGTCCCGCAGAGCGGACCCATCGTGACCCCGTCGACGGCGCCGTCGCCCACGCGAATCGATCCGACCCGCGACAGAATGCGCTCGGTGAGCGCGTCGCGAACCGACTCTTCGACGACGACGCGGCTGGTGGACGTGCACCACTGACCGCTGCACGCGTACGCGGCGGTGACCGCGGATTCGGCGGCTGCGTCCAGATCGGCGTCGGAAAGCACAACCAGCGCGTTCTTGCCGCCCATCTCCAGCTGCGTCCGGATCATCCGCTCGGCCGCGGTGAGGTGGATCCGCCGGCCAACCTCGGTCGACCCGGTGAACGAGATCGCCCGGATCGCGGGCGCCGTCGACAGCTCGTGTCCGACCGTCGATCCGCCGCCGATCACCATGTTGACCACGCCTGGCGGAAAGCCCGCTTCGTCGAAGAGCTCCGTGAAGATCCGGCCGACACCCGGTGTGAGGCTCGCCGGCTTGAAGACGACGGTGTTGCCCGCCATCAGCGCGGGCGTGCCCTTGCGCCCGGGTACGTTGAACGGGAAGTTCCACGGACTGATCACCGCGACCACACCGAGCGGCTC
>RECL01000390.1 GCA_007694025.1 Spirochaetaceae bacterium | reverse complement strand
GCGACGCCGAGCGCCGCGAAGCGGAGCTGGCCGAGCGCGTTGCAGTGAGGACCGCCGAACTCGAGCGCGCTCTCGACTCGCAGCGGACGCTTCTGGCCGAGCTGCACCACCGCACGAAGAACAACCTGCAGCTCGTCTCATCGATCCTGAGTTACGAGGGCGAAACGCTCGCGTCGGACGCCGACGAGCAGCGCGTGGAGGCGGCGCAGGATCGGATTCGCGCGCTCGCGCGTCTGCACGATCTGCTCTACGCGTCGACGCCCACCGACAAGACAGACCTGGGCTACTTCCTTGACCGGTTCATCCAGGAGCTGACCGGCCTGGTCGGACACCGGGGACTCACGATCAACCCAGCGATCACGGTCGATCGGACCGTCCCGGTCGACACCGCGATTCGCGTCGCGCTGATGATCAACGAAATCGTGCTGAACACGCTCGAGCACGCGCACGCAGACGGACACGGGTGCAGTGTCGATATCGCAGTGACCGACGACGACACGCATATCTCCGTGGTCGCATCGGACAACGGACCCGGGATCGTCGCCGACGTCGAAACCAGACGCGGTCTGGGCGTCGAGCTGATCGGGCTGCTTGCGAAGGGGCTGGGTGGCACCGCCGAACACGACGGCACCGCGGGCGTCAGGTGGGAGATCAGCGTACCGCGGTGAGTGACTACCCGGCGCCGTTGCCGGCGACGACCGCCCTGTTGCGTCCCGCCTCTTTAGCGGCGTAGAGCGCCTGATCGGCGGCTTCCTTGACCTGGTCGACGCTTGCGCCGTGGCGCGGGTACTCTGCGATGCCCTGGCTGGTCGTGACACTGACCTGCGACCCGTCGGGCGCTTCGATCCGCAGACGTTCGACCGACTTCCGAATCGCCTCCGCGCACGACAGCGCGTCCTCGGCGACGCAATCCGGGAACAGAATCACGAACTCGTCGCCGCCGTACCGCCCGGCGATATCGCCGTCGCGGATGTTGTCGCGAACCGACGGTGCGACGGCGGCGATGACCTGGTCTCCGAACGCCTGCCCGTAGCGGTCATTGACCGCGTGGAAACGATCGAGGTCCATCATGATCAGGCTGAACGTCGCGTGCTTCGCGCGCGCGTCGGCCAGTCGCTGATCGAGCACGCTGTCCAGATGGCGCCGGTTGTACAATCCGGTAAGGTCGTCGGTGACGGCGCGTCGGCGCGCGCCTTCACCCCACTGAACCAGATCCGACAGGAACGAACTCGTCGTATTGAGCCGACCGGTCGTGATGCTGACCATGCGATACAGAATCTTGCTCGCCAGGCCCGGGTGCTCGTCCATCAACGCGAAGAAGTCGTCCTTGCGCAACCGCCACAGCCGCCCGCCGTCGACCGCGACGCACGTAGCCGAGCGGGGCGCAGCCTCAAAGATCGCCATCTCGCCAAAAAAATCGCCGTCGCCGAGTTCGGCGACGTCCACGTCGGCGCCCTCGGACGCGCGAACTCGAACCACGACTCGACCGTCGCGGACGATGAACAGGTCTCGCCCCTCATCGCCCTGCTGGAACACCGCGTCGCCCGGGGCGCAGCTGACGTCGCGCAGGTACTTCTCCACGATCGCGAGTTCATCGGGTTCGAGCGTCGACAGAATGTCGACCGACTGGAGAAAGCCGACGTCGCTCATCGTGCCTCCATCGAGCAGTCGGGACAGACAACGCGATGCCCCCCCGCGTCGCGCGCGGCGAACACTGCCTCGTGAGCGGACGCAACGATCTGCTGCGCGTCGGTGCTGTGGTCGGGGTATACCGATACTCCAACGCTGAAGGTCAATCGAAGCGTCGAGTCGCCAAGGACGGGGGACAGGTCGGACGTCTCCATCCCGTGCTGAAGCCGCTCGGCTTCGGCGATCACGTCATCATGCGCGGTCAACGGCAGGATCACCGCGTATTCGTTGCCACGGTACCGTACCGCGATGTCCGACTCCCTGACGAGCGACTTCAGCCGGTCGGCGAGCACCCTGAGCACCTGATCTCCGGTCTCATGGCCGAACCCATCGTTGATATCTTTGAAGTTGTCGGGCTTGATCATGAGGAACCCGGTCTGCCCCCTGCTACGCGACAGGATCCCGGGCAGCTCGTCGTCAAGGTAGCTCCTGGAAAGGAGCCCGGTCAGCTTGTCTCCGTATACCTGCCGCCGCAGATCCTGAATCCAGCTCGAGTTCTGGCTGACGAGCGCGTTCGTCGATCGGATACGTCCTGCGACGATGACCATGAACTGGTGAAGCACGCGTGCGAAGAGCGCGGGATGCTCCATCATCACGTCGTCGAGCGACTCGCCGCGCCGGGGGAAGACCAGCACGCGCGACGAACCCTCGCTGATCGCGCCCGCGGTGCGCTCGGTATCGCTGAGGAAGTCCTGCTCGCCGAAACTCTCTCCGGTGACGAAGCGGGCCAGGTCGATCTGCCGGCCTTCACTGTCGCGCCGCACGATCCGCACGCTGCCGCTGTCGATCACAAAGAGCTCTCGGTCGGGAGTTCCGGCCGCGTACACCGACTCCCCGTCTGCGAAATCGTAGAACTCGGCGTGTTCCGCGAGCAACGCCAGATCGGATGGTCCGAGCTGCGCGAAGAGGTCGACGGCCGAGAGAAGTTCGAGCTTCTCCATCGGCTGATTATGTTCGTTATCCCGGGCCGCCGCAAGTAGCCTGCTGACATCGATCCCGCGCTACGGTACTCTCAGGCGTATGAAACAAGGACAGTCGCGCGACCCGCTGATCGGGCCGTATCTGGACCGGGTTCCAGCGATCGCTGAAGATTGCTTCATCGCTCCCGGCGTCGTCGTGCTCGGCGATGTGACAATCGGGCGACAATCGAGCGTCTGGTTCAACACGACGATCCGTGGCGACGTTCACTTCATCACGATCGGCGAAAGGACGAACATCCAGGACAACAGCGTGCTGCACGTGACGCACGATACACATCCGCTGGTCATCGGTTCGCGCGTCACGTGCGGCCACGCGGTGAGACTCCACGGCTGCACGATAGAGGACGAGGTACTGGTCGGGATCGGCGCGATCGTCCTTGACGGGGCGATCGTACGGTGCGGATCAATGGTCGCCGCAGGCGCACTCGTACCGCCCCGAATGGAGGTGCCGTCAGGAACGCTCGTCGCCGGCGTACCCGCTCGGATAGTCCGCGAGCTTCGCGACGACGAACGCGCTGACCTTGCCGCATCGGCCGAACGGTACGTCGAGTACGCACGGAAAATGCGCGCGTCGCTCGCCGATGGCGATGTGTAGCGGGATTCGGCGGTCGCTTGCCATTGGGCTGATCGTCGCAGGGCTTACGGTTGCTGCCGGCGACGACGGACTGGCAGCCCGGCTTGCGCCGGAGGCTCTTGCTCGTGTAGCGTTCCGTAACGATACCGACCGCTCGATCGACTACCTCTTCTTTTCGTCGAGCACGTCGCGCTTCTGGGGCGCCGATGTACTCGGTCCCGGCCGGCCGCTGCTCCCGGGGCAGACGCGCGAGTTCTACCGCGCGTCGGGTGAGATCGCCACGTACGACATACTCGCAATCGACGAGCGGATCGATGCGCATCTGATGCTGCGCCGTGCGGTGACCGACGACGGCGTGATTACATTCACCAACCGGACGCTCGAAAGCGGCTTCGACCTGCCGGTGCTTGCGACGCTGACCGTCGAAAACCGCACGGGGACGAGTCTCTGGTTCGGCTTTCTCTCTCCGACTGACTCCGACGCGCGCGGCGTCGACATTCTTGGCCAGGACACGATCCTGTTCGACGGGCGCTCGATGACGTTCCGGATTCCGGTAGGAGAGCAGGAGATCGCCTTCGAGTTTGTAGGCGTGGACAATGATGGTGCGCTCCACCGAGCAACGTCGGTGTTGTCCGACCGCAGACTGCGTTCAACCGCCACTATTCGAGCCGGCACGCGCGCAGACCATTGAACCACTCGCGGTTCGCTCGTATCATCTGTGAAGAGCGGAGGCAACATGTACGACCTGATCATAGTGGGCGCCGGACCGGCCGGCCTCGCGGCGTCGCTGTACGCGGCGCGCAAGCGACTCGACTTTCTGACCATCTGCGAAACGGTGGGCGGAAAGAGCAACTACCGGGTCCACCTGGCCGACAGCGACGAAACCCAGGTGATCCAGGCCGGTGAGCTGGTCGCCGTGTACCGCAGCAGACTCGAAAGCCTTCGCCACTCGTACCGCACCGCATCGGTCACGTCGATCGCCGCGATCGACGGCGGGTTTCGCGTGTCGATCAAGGATGATGAACCCGCTCTGGCTCGCGCGGTGATCATCGCGTCGGGCACCCGCAACCGCCGGCTCAAGGTCGACGGCGAATCGCAGTTCCTGTCGAGGGGCCTTGGGTACAGCTCGATCAGCTACTCGCACCTGCTGTCGGGCAAGCGCGTCTTCCTGACCGGCGACTCGGATCGTGCGGTGAACTCGGCGATCGAGCTGTCGCTGCACGCGATGGAGGTATCGCTGGCTCTCCTGGCGGGCGGCACGTTCACGCCGGCGCTGATCGACCGTGCGTCGGCGCTTGAGCGAATCACGCTGCTGCGCGACGCGACGATCGTCGGCTTCGAGGGCGACGGATTCGCGCGGCGCGTGACCGTGGAGTCTGAGGGCTCGAAGCAGACGCTCGAAGCCGACGGGTTCTTCCTTGAGCCCGAACCGTCACCCAATACGGACTTCGTCGGTGACCTGGTTGACCTCGACGCACGAGGGTATATCACGGTCAACGGCATGAACGAGGCAAGCCGCCCGGGCGTGTTCGCCGCCGGAGACGTCACTGGCAACGGTTTCGAGCAGGTCCTGGTGTCACTTGGAGAGGGTACAAAGGCGCTGCTCTCCGCCTACCGATACTTGCTCGACTCGGGGACGGCCTGACCGGCTACCTCAGATCGGCGATCATCCGGTCGATCTCAGTCGATCGAAGTCTTTCGACATTACCCTCGATCCCGGCTACCCGCTTCATCAGGAGCTTGTGGAAAAACGACAGCCGCGACCACACGACCTGTCCGCCTACGTAGTAGCGGCCTGAACTGTGCGCGATCAGCCACGGAGGGAAGCTGTCGGCGAGCTGTTGTTCGGCGCGTTCACCGTCGTAGAGACACGCGACGTAGAGGAGCACCCTGCGACCCATCAGCGCGTCGCGATGCGACTCGACAAAGCCTGTGACCGCGCCGGAGGCTTTCCCACCGTAGATCGCGGCGCCGATCACGATCGTGTCGGCATCGGGACACTCGATTCCGCGCCTGATCTGAGTGACCGGCACGTCACCATCGACCGCGCCGGCCACCCGGTCGGCGACCCCCTTCGTGGTTCCGTAGCGGCCCGAGTAGAGAATCGCGATACTCATCGAACGCCCTCCCGCACGCTTTCCCGTATGTGGTACGCGCGATTTCGCAGATAGAGCGCGATGTCGATCGACACCATCGCTCCGTTCGCGGCGTAGAGAAGAATCACCAGATCGTAGTTGAAGAAGACCTTGTGAAGGACGCCGGCGACGTAGCCAATCAGCAGCGCGATCAGGAACGCAAGGCTCTTGCTGCCGACCTGCCTGGTAGTCGCGCTCTTGTAGATCGAAAACGGCCACGCCAGGCCGAAGCAGATGAGCATGATGACTTCGAACGGGCTCATCGGCAGACAGTACGAAAGAGCGAGCCGCGAGTAAAGCGGACCATTCCTGTCGGGGGTTGCCCGCACGGTCGGCATCGGTATACTGAGAGAGATGACCCGTCCTACCCCGTCGCCGACCGTCCGTGGTATCCATGCATTCATCGCGATCGCGATCGCGGTCGCGACCGCCGCGTGCTCCGCAGCGCCGCCCGACGATGAGGTTGCAGCAGAAGCTGCGGCGGCTGCCGATCGACTGCCGCGGGTGACGATCCCTCAGGCGGGGGAAGCTGTTTCGGACGCGATGCTCATCGCTTCGTTCGCGCTCTACCGCGCGCTCGCGTCGGGCCGCGCCGGGGTACGGCAGATCGCCAGCGAAGACGGTCGACTGACTATGAGCTGGAGCGATGACGCGGACTTCGCATCGGGCCGTGGACGGTACACGATCATCGTCGACGACTACTCGATTCCGCTTGACGATCCGTTCTCCAGCTACGCCTACGGGTACGCGCTTAGCGGAAGCATCGTGCTCGAATCGACAACCGGCGGCGACGCGACGCTCACATTCGACCTGGGGGCGCGTCACCACGACCCCGAGCGCTACCCGGTCGAGCGGCTTTCGATGAACCTGGACGGATCGGCCGACAGCGACACGGTCATCGTCAACGGAACACGCTTCTCGCTCTCCGACCTGACGTCGATCTTCGAGGACTGAGCCGGCGCGCTGGGCACCGCGCCGGCGCTACCGCTCGGTCGCGTTGAGCCTGGGGCCCAGGTCGAGTTTCGCGACCGTGCCGTACGCGAGCTTGGGACGCCGGTACTCGTCTACCACACCCTTGTTATTGAACCCGCGCGGACGTGACAGCGACCGCGAACTGCCGTACGTGCGGCAGTCGCAAAACTGCCACAGCGCGAGCCCCGCGATCGACGGATCGTCGCGAAACGCGGTGCACACGAGGTCAAGGTAGTCGCTCTGGTACTGCTCAGACCACGGTCCGTCGTGCGGATCCCTCCACCCGTAAATCGCGCCGGCACCGATCTCGCTCAGAATCAGCGGTTTGTCGTCCAGGCGCTGCGCGCGCAGATTGCCCTTGATCGTGTCGATCCGTTCGGAGATCTCGTGCAACGGTCGGTAGTCGTCGACGCTCTGCGAGTACCAGGCAGGGTAGGTATTGATACTGACGATGTCGACCAGGTCCATGCACAGGTCGTTTGGAAACCGACAGGTCGCGAACGTCACGGGTCGCGACGCGTCGCTCGCGCGACACTCGCGGGCGAGCGCGTCGATGACCGGGCGGGCCGCTTCGATCTCGCTGTGCAGCTCGTTCAGGAAACCCCACATGATGATCGACGGGTGGTTGATGTGCGCGCGGATCATCTGCCGCTGCTGTTCGACGATCAGATCGACGTATTCGCCGTTGGTGAAGTGTCGCTCCTCCTGCTGCCAGCCGATCGACTCCTCCCAGACGAGTAGCCCGACCTGGTCGCAGAGGTCAAGAAAGCGCTCATCCTGCGGATAGTGCGAGCCGCGGACGAAGTTCGCACCGGCCTGCTTCATCAGCTGGATGTCCGCGATCAGCTGCGCAAGAGGCAGCGCCGGGCCGTACTGCGGATGCCCTTCGTGCCGGTTCCACCCAAAGAGCCGGATCGGCTTCCCGTTGAGCAGGATACGCGGTCCGGCGACGGCCACGGTACGCAGACCGAACCGGACCGATACTTCGTCGCCGTCGGGTGCGACGCGCACGCGGAGCGTGTGAAGCTCCGGGTTCTCCGGCGTCCAGGGCGTGGCACCAGGCACATGAACAGCGAACGACCGGACCGGCAGGGTCGCATCGGCGGGCCCGGTTCCGGCGGCGGGCTCA
>RECL01000067.1 GCA_007694025.1 Spirochaetaceae bacterium | reverse complement strand
GGTACAGCTCCTGCTCGCGCCGCTTGCCGAACGCCAGGAGCCAGTACTTGCCATTGACGGGGTCGGTGCGCAGCCGCAGAATCTCCGTCTTGGTCGGTCCGCCGTCGCAGTTCATGTAGCCCGTTTCCGGGTTTCCGGCGGGCCACCGGTCGGGTTCGAAATTGTGCAGGTAGAGGTAGCCGTCGCGGATGATCCCGCGGATCGGGTAGCCGACGTCACCGGGCCGACCCAGGTCGTGGCGCTCCTTGCCGATCAGTATCGTGTCGCGCTGCTTCACCGGACGCGCGCCGAAGGTGTCGAAGAGGCTCGTTCCGGTGATCGGCGCCATGCCGATCGCGTCGGCGTCCAGGCCCGCCGCTTCCAGGAAGGTCGGGGCGAAGTCGATGAAGCTCACCATCTCATCGACCGTGCTGCCCGGCCGGGCGATGTGGCCGGGCCAGCGAATCGCGAGCGGCAGGTGGTTGCTGTGGTAGTACTCCTGTCCCTTCGCGCGCGGGAAGGGCATCCCGTTGTCGCTGGACACGACGACGAGCGTGTTGTCGAGCTCTCCACGCCGTTCGAGCTCGGCGAGCATCCGCTCCAGGTGGCGGTCGAACTGCTCGATCGCGTAGCCGTAGTCCAGGAGGTCGGTGCGCACCACTTCGTTGTCTGGCCAGATCCCGTAGACGTGGTCGACGTCGCTCACGCTCCTGCCGCCCTTTTCGATGCCGCTGCGATACTCGTACCGGCGGTGCGGCTCGGTCGAACCGTACCAGAAGACGAAGGGCGTGTCGGCGGGGCGCGCATCCAGAAAGTCGACGAAGTTCGCGGCGTAGTCGTTGCTGTTCATGCACGAGGTTGGTGGCGTGTGCGTGTGCTCGTTGTACGCGCGGCCGGTGAGCTCGCGCCGTCGGCCGTCCTTCTCACCGGGATCGCCGGGGGCCCATCCTTTGGCGGTGTGGCCCGCGTGGTAGCCGTTCTCTCCGAGCGCCTCCCAGACGGTCTTGAACTGTGCGGGAAAGTAACACTGATGGTTCGCGCCGTCTTCGAGCTGCCAGCTGTTGCGGCCGGTCAGGATCGACGCGCGGCTCGGCGCGCACTTCGCGTTCGGCGTGAACGCGTTCGTGAAGATCACGCCTTCACGCGCGACGCGGTCGAACGCGGGGGTGCTGACCCACGGACACCCGTACGCGCCGAAGTGGAGGCTCGCATCGTCGGCGAGGCAGAAGAGAATGTTCGGTCGTTTCACTGTTTGGCTCCGTGTGTCTAGAGCATATCATCGTGGCACCGCGACGGCAAACGGCGCGGCTGTCACGAGCCCGCCAGGCGCGCCAGGGATACGGAGGGCCCGAAGGGGTCCGGGCGCCTTCGCCCGGACCGAAGCCCGCAGCAGCCCGGCCGGCCCGGAGGGCCGGGGCGCCCAAAACCCCTCAGTCTACGCGAACCTCAGATCCCGTTGAACTCGTCGTGCCACGCGATCTCCATCCCGTCGTCGGTGAAGGTGATCGGGAGGATGCTGTAGCCGGAGGTCTGGAGGTTCTTCGGCTTCCAGTGGTCGAGCATCAGGTACGGCTGGTCGCCGACGGTGAAGATGTACGTCGACTGGCCGTAGAAGGTCTTGCGCGCGTGGGGGCCGGTGCACGGGTTGTCGATCAGCCGCCAGTGGCCGATGACCGCCGACGATGTCGCGTAGAGCGCGACGTTCGGGTCCCAGCCGGTGCACCCCGACGTGACCGAGTAGTAGGTGCCGTTGCGCAGCATGATCGCGGGCGCCTCTCTTGACTGGGCGATCAGCGACGGAGCGTGAAAGCCGTCGAGGTTTGTGTAGTCGTCGGTCAGGCGGGAGATCATCATCGTCCGGTTCCAGTCGGACGAGTGGAAGAGGTACGCGACGCCGTCGGTGTCCTTGAAGATGGTCATGTCGCGGCTGTCGATTCCGTTCGGCCGCATCGAACGGACCAGTTTGAACGGGCCGGTCGGCGAGTCGGATACGGCGACGCCGACGCTCGCGGCGGTGTAGGTCGAGTTGTCCGCGTGGAACCAGAGCACGAAGCTGCGCGTCGGCTGGTGGTAGATCACCTTGGGCCGTTCGACCACGCGCGACGGGTGGAGGACGCTCTTCGGGTCGTCGGGGGTCGCGGCGAGCACAACGCCTTCGTGGTGCCAGTCGCGCAGGTTCCGCGACGAGTAGCAGGAGATCCCGATCACGTCGACTCGGGCCCACCCCCCGTCGGCGCTCGCGTTCGGCGCGCCCTTGTTCTCTCCGTACCAGTAGTAGACCCCGTCGTGCTCCAGGATCATGCCGCCGTGCGCCTGGATAGGCGTGCCTTCATCGTCGTTCCAGATCGTTCCGTTCTTCATGGATACTCCTGCGGCATTGTCGCCGATTGGTGTGGCGGTCGCAAGCGGGTGCGGCGCGCGCGGCGCGGTGCGGCGGGCCGGGCGGAGCGTCTACAGCTCGCGCGGTCCGGCTTTTCGGCGGGGCTGCTTCGACAGCAGCAGCTGCCACAGCTGAACCCGCCGGACACGGAAGCCCGCGGCCGACGACAGGAGGTAGTAGCGCCACATCCGGTAGAACCGCTCGTCGTAGCGGTCGGCTATCGTTGGCCAGCCGGCACGGAAGCGGCGCTCCCACTCCAGGAGCGTCCGGTCGTAGTCGGGGCCGAAGCCGTGCAGGTCTTCCACGACGAAGTGGGGTTCCGCAGCCGATGACAGCTGCGCGACCGACGGGAGCATCGAGTTCGGGAAGATATAGCGCTCGAGCCACGGGTCTCCGGATCGATCCGATACGTTCGATCCGATCGTGTGGAGCAGGAACAGCCCGCCCGGCACGAGCGATCGGTGAGCCGTTCGCATGTACTCGCCGTAGTTGCGCCATCCGACGTGCTCGGCCATGCCGACCGACGCGACCCGGTCGTACTCGCCGGTAATGGACCGGTAGTCCTGGAGCCTGATATCAACCGGAAGTCCGCGGCACCGATCGGTCGCGAGTTCCGCCTGCTCCGCAGAGACGGTCACCCCGGTACCCGAGACGCCGTAGCGCTCGGCCGCGTAGTGAAGGAGGCTCCCCCAGCCGCAGCCGATGTCGAGCAGACGCATCCCGGGCGCGAGCTCGAGCTTCCGGCAGATCAGGTCGAGCTTCGCCTCCTGCGCGTCGTCGAGCGACTGCGCTTCGCGCCAGTACGCGCAGCTGTAGACCATCCGACGGTCGAGCATCAGCGCGAACAGGTCGTTACCCGCGTCGTAGTGGCGGCGGCCGACTTCCCACGCGCGTCGGCGACCCTGCGGGTTCGCAAGCTTCCAGCGCAGCGCGGCCACGATCGCGTGGCGGCCACGCCGCACGCGCGTTTCCAGCCGCGCGTCAAGCGCGTGCTCGATGAACCCATCGATCGACTCCGCATCCCACCAGCGGTCCATGTACGACTCGCCGAGCGCGAGCGCTCCACCGCCAATCACCCGCGCGTAGAAGCGTTCGTCGTTCACCCGGATGTCCCACGGCTGCGGGCCGTCGACGGTGATCCCTGCGAGCGAGAAGAGCTCGCGCACCACCGATTCGGCGCGCGGTTTGCGGGACGCATCCGACGTGCGTCTCATGCTTCCACGGTAGAGCCGCTTCACGCGGGCGTCAAGGTCAGAAACCGAAGCGGCGAACGTTTGGTGGTCGCCTGCCGTGCCGCCGCGTGGTATCCTGGATCGGGGGTGGAGATGAACGCGTTGATTCTGAGTTCGAGCCCGAATACCGACGGGTTGACCGCCGCGTGCGTCGACGCCGTCCGATCGGGGCTGACGTCGGGCGGTATCGATGCCTCTGAGGTGCGGCTCACCGACGCGAACGTCGGCGTCTGTCAGCAGTGCGCCGACGGATGGGGCACGTGCCGCAGCGACCACGTCTGCCAGGTATCCGACGGCTTCCAGGCGGTACACGCCCGGGTCAGGGATGCCGATGCGCTGATCCTGGTTACGCCAGTCTACTGGGGCGATCTGTCTGAATCGGCGAAGGCGTTCGTCGATCGGCTTCGCCGGTGCGAAGCGACGGCGGGCGATGGGTCACCGCTGGCCGGTCGCTGGTTCATGGGGGTTGCCGCGGCGGGTGGCAGCGGCGGAGGTCAGATCAGTTGTCTGGAGCAGATGGAGCGGTTGATCGGTCACGTCCGGATGAAGCGGTGGGATCTCATCGCGCTCTGTCGATGGACGCGCGAAGCCAAGCTGCACGCGATGCAGTCGTCGGCAGCGGCGCTTGCGCACGCACTACACGAGGAGGCATAAATGGGGTGGAATGACGAGCTGTCTGCACGGAGCGCGCGACTGCGTGATGCGCTCAAGGATGACCAGGAGTTCATGAACCAGGAGTCGGCACTGCCATTGTGGGTCAAGAACCTGATGGCGATGCAGCTCGATTCGGTCGCGAATCACCCGGCCGGCAGCCGCTGGTACGCGAGCCAGGCACTGGCCGCCGGCGCGACCGAGGAGCAGCTGGTCGAGGCGATCGAGCTGCTCTACAAGTTCGCCGGCCGTCCCGCCGCCGCGACCGCGGCCGCGGCGTTCGACGCCGGGGGCTGACGGGCCCGGCCGAGCTCCAACGCCTGATCGCCAGGTCAAGGTTGACGGCGCGGAGAATCGAGTTCGTAATCCGCATGCCGGCAGACTAGTAGAGATGATTGTCTGTCCGAATCGATCGGGGAGTGGGAGCTCTCCCTCCTCGCTCCGGGCCGGTATGCCGACGCGAAGGCGTCTTCCGATACACCAGATGAAGCACCGACGCGATTGCGGCAGATATAGGTGGTGTGAGTGACACGAACACCCCGTACGATACGCTGTTCCGGGCGGCGTTCGACGAGCCCGAGACCGCGAGGGAGCTGACGCTCCTTCTCCTGCCCGAGCGATACGCGTCGCGGCTCGCCAGCGCGCGGGTCACCTTGGAGCCGGAAACGCTCGTGGACCGAAAGGCGCGCTACCGCCGCACCGATCTCTTGCTGCGATTCACGTCTCCCGGCACGACAACGACGGACCGAACGACGTACGTCTACGTACTCTACGAGCACAAGTCGTACCGTGACAGGTGGGTCACGGTACAGGTTCTGCACGCGATGGCGACGATCTGGCAACGGCTCGCCGGCAAGACCGGCAGACGCGAAGGCGAGCTCCTGCCAGAGATCTTGCCGGTGGTGCTGTACCACGGCGCAGAAGCCTGGAATGCCCCGCTCCAGGTCGCCGACCTGATTGCCGGCGGCCGCGACTCGCCGCACGTACCCCACTATCGTCCGATTTTCCTGGACCTCCGGACGGTTCCCGACGACGCGATCACCGGGTCGCTGCGGGCGGTGCTGGGCCTCGTGGCGCTGAAGCACGTGCGGTTGAAGCTGGAGGACGCGACCGCGGAGATTCTAACCGAACTCCTGCACCGTGCGCACGCGGATCCTACGACGCGGCATCTTGCCCGGGTGATCGAGCAGGTCTACGTCATCGTTAGGAGCGCCGAAGACGTGAAGCGGCTGATGACCGCAGCATCGCGATTGGGGTATTATGAAGTCGAGGGTGACTATATGACCTATGCACAGGAACTGCTCGCAGAAGGCCGCACCGAAGGACTCAAGCAGGGACTTGAGCAGGGGATGGAGAAGGGCTCCCTCCAGCGAAGCCGGGAGGTGCTCATCCGCCTGGTGAACCGCAAGTTCGGGCTGACCGACGCCGAGCGCGAGCGCGTCATGGTCTGTGACGATCAGAATGCCCTCGATGCGGCGCTCGATGAGTTCGCTCTGGCAGACACCAAGGCGCAGGTTCTGGCCAGGCTTCCGTAGGGCGTGCGACGACCGCACGTACCTGAATAAGTACGACGAGTTCCGAGACCTCCGCACTCGTAATAGCGAGTCTTCGAGTGAGCCACAGGCGGTTGCCGCCACGACATCAACCCCACAAGTAGCGATCTCGAACTCGATCGACGAAATCAACTCTCAGCTCGCTCAGGAACTGCTCGACGCGCCACCCGTATGCCACGGGTCCTACGGCAGGTCCGGGACGCCCCAGTTCGCGAACCAGCGTGACTGCGGCGTGAGCGGTGGGTCGTCGGTCCAGCTCGATTGCATCGTCGCGAACTCCTTGAGAATCGGCCTCACGTCCGACTCCCAGAAGCGTTCCACGTCGTCGAAGGTCAGGAGCCCGTGGACCTCGCGCTCGGGGTCGTACGCCGACAGCAGTTCGTCGGCCTTGCGTCCGAGCCACGCAACCTCATCGGCGACCATGCGTGCTCCGATGCGCCGATCCGATTCGGCCGCGTTCGGTCCCATCGCGAACCAGGGCGGGCTCCGGTACGGGTCGGTCGGCGTCGCGCGAGCGTCCGGAGCGTCATCGGCCGGCAGCCGCGACAGGTCGACGCAGTCGGGGTCCAGATGCCAGAGAAGCGACGTCTCGACCTTTCCGGCGTGATCTCCGCCCGGGCCGTCGGGGCCGAAGCCCGGCACGTTCGCCTCGAAGTCGGGCAGACCGTAGAGGCGCATGCGTACGTACGGCTGTACCAGATCGATCAGCGTCTTCAGGTCGCGCCAGTTCGGTCCGTAGTGCCCGGTCAGGAGGATTGCCGCGTGGAACCCGATCGCCTCCGCGGCGCGGATCTGGTAGCAGATGCGCTTGAAGTGCATCCACGGCGGCTCCGACGTGAGCCACGTCCGCGGGATGTCTCCGACCCTTCGTTCGGACCAGAGCGCGTAGCCACCCATTTCGTGGCAGTGCCAGAAATCGGCCGGCGCGACGATGCCGCCGTGCTCCTTCGCCGCCTCAACCGCGATCTCGTGCGCCTTCAGCCCGTCCAGGCCTACCGCGCAGTGCGGACCGTGTGGTTCGCACAGGCCGTAGGTGTAGTAGACGACCGGTCGCTCGGCGAACGCCTGCTCGAGCTCGTCAGGAAACATGCGTTCCCATTGCACCGTCCGTTTCATGTCGCCTCCCTGTCGAGTCCCGCCCATTGTGACCGAGGCGACCGGAGGCGGCAAGGCGTCGCTGGACGCGGGGGCAGCGTCGCCGTCTGTCCGCGACCGACCGCGGCCCGAGTGCGGCACGACGCAGACCCTGGGCCGGTCACGCGTCCGCGGCGTCTGTCCGATATATACGGTGAGGTGGAGTGATGACACAGCAGACGGCGGGTCTCCTGATAGGCGGGGTGATTCCCGCGATCCTGCTTGGGTGTTTCGCGATCCTGCAGAAGCTGAGCGTCAACCTGGGCAGTACGCCCGCGTCGCTCCTGCTCTTCGTCGGAGTCGGCGTGACGGTCGTCGCGCTCATCCTTGGCGCGATCGGCGGGTTTGGCCCGGTGACGCTTCCCGCGGCGGGCGCGGCTCTGGCGACCGGGCTGGTCTGGGCGACGTCAACCGCGCTCATCGCGGTCGCTCAGGGACGGTTCGGCGCGCCGGTCGTCCAGCTGGTGCCGCTGTTCAACATGAACACGTTGGTCGCCGTTCTGCTGGGGTTCATCGTCTTTGCCGAGTGGCGCGGCGTCCAGGTTCCCCGGCTCGTGATCGGGTCGATCCTGATCGTGGT
>RECL01000077.1 GCA_007694025.1 Spirochaetaceae bacterium | reverse complement strand
GACGGCAGCGTCACGAATGCCTCACCGCCCTGACCTTCGGTGATCAGGCTGACGATAAGCGCCAGGACGCTGGTCCCGACGATGCCGTAGACGAGCGCGCCCTGAACCTTGCGGATCACGAGGACCGCGGTGATCGCAAGACCGACCAGAAAGAGCAGCGTCTGCGCATTGATGCCGCCGAAACCGACGATCGTCGCCGGATCGGCCTCGATGAAGCCGACGCTCGTCAGGCCGATCAGCGCCAGGAACAGACCGATACCGGCCGCGACGCCGTAGCGCAGCGACGCGGGGATCGCACGGACGATCGCCTCGCGGACCTTGAAGACCGACAGAAGGATGAAGATGATCCCCGAAATGAAGACCGCGCCGAGCGCCGTCTCCCATGGGATCCCCATGCCGAGCACCAGCCCGAACGAGAAGAACGCGTTGATGCCCATGCCCGGCGCGAGCGCGAACGGGAGATTGGCCATCACGCCCATCAGGATCGAACTGATCGCCGACACCAGCACCGTCGCGACCAGGACACCGGCGAACGGCATGCCGGTGTAGCTCAGGATCGACGGGTTCACGACGATGATGTACGCCATCGTCAGGAACGTCGCAAGACCGGCGCGAAGCTCGACCTTGACGCTCGTTCCCTTCTGGGAAAGCTTGAAAAGCTGCTCCATTGAGAGACTCCTTCTATGAGAGAATGGTTAGGGACGCCCCCTTTATATCGCGTCGCTTGGATCGTTGCAAGCGGTTTCGGCACTACCGGGAGTGTAATTTGTAGGGCGGCTCACGGAGGGGTTCGCGCGCCGGCCTACGCGACCCTCAACACGCTGTGCCGCTTCTGCTCAGCCCGGGATCCCGCTGTACACAGACCGCCGTCGCCGGTACGCTTCTCCCATGCACGTTCGATCGGCAACCGTTGTCCCGATCCCGATTCTCTGGGCCGCGCTCGCTATCGTCGCGCTGACAGTGGGGTGCGACGGACCTGCAGCCCCACCTCTGCGAGTTACCGTCTACGTTCCCGGGCAGTCCCGGAGCGCCGAAGCGCTCGTGGACGGCATCCGCGACGCGATCGCGCAATCACGACCGGTGGAACTGACGGTGGAGGTCGCGGGCGAACTCGAGTCGACCGGTTTGGAAACGGGTCGGAGCGGGCGTGCCGTTGCGGACGCACGGATCGGCGTCGGCGCGACGATCGCGCTGACGCTCTCCGCCGATGCGTCGCGCACTACGTTCTTCACCGCGGTGGTCGATCCGGTCGGGTCGGGCCTGCTCCCGAGCCTTGCCGAAGAGGTCGGGGCGGTCATCGGCGTCGCGAGCCTTCCGCCGATTCGCGGGCTGTTCGAGCTTGTCGCGCAGATATCCACTGTCAGAGTGGTGGGATACCTGTACGATCGACGCAGTCCCGACGCGACTGCAATCGCCCGCCTTGCCTCGATGGCGGCGCCCGCCGCCGGAATAGAGCTTGTCGCGATTCCGTTTGATCTGGTGTCGTTGGATCAGGACGCGACCGACCACGCGGCGGCCGGCCCGCTTGGCGAGCTGCTTGCGCGGGTCGACGCGCTGTTGGTCGACGGCCCGCTCTACGGTGGCGTATGGATCGACAGCGTTCTTGATCTGCTTGCAGAATCAACGGTAGCGACGATCACCGTCGACCCCGTCTGGGGTGCGGCGCACGGAGCGCTCATCGCGTACGGGACCGATCCGGCCGCGATCGGTCGCGCAACGGGGACCGTCATCGCCGATTCGATGCGGCGTGACCGCGGACCGTACTCCCGCTTGCAGTTTCCGACCGGAGCCGACGATCTGGTGCTGCTAGTGAACACCGCTTCGGCCGAGCGCACCGGCGTCGAGATACCGTCGGCATTGACCGATGCGGCCGATACCGTACTGGGCCACGAACCCGGAGCCGCCGATGATTGAGCGTGCAACGATGGATGGCCGAAAGTTGCTCCATATGTGGCGCATTGGCTTGACACCCCGCCACCACTGGTGTAGAGTCCTCACTCAAACGGGAGGGGGGCTATAGTGCGTTCGGACCCACTGGCGCTGCCAGTCCGACCGCCGGCGGAACCCCTATGACAGCCGCGCGCAGTCACGTCCAGGACACACCTGACTCACTGGTGGCCACGCGCCACAGTCAGTCGGGGACTCTGTTCCGGAATCTATCGATCCTGGCGCTCACCGGCCACGCGGCGATTCTGGTCGCTACCTGGCTGGTGGAGATCTGGCCGCTCGTTCTGATCAACGTGATCAGCATCGCGCTCTATGCGACCGGGCTCGCGCTGAACCGGCGTCGGTGGTACCTTGCGGTCCTTGCGATCGGACTCTTCGAGGTGACCGCGCACGCGGTTGTCGCGACCGCGATCCTGGGCTGGGCGTCGGGGTTCCACATCTATATCCTCGCGCTCGTGCCGCTCGTTTTCTTCTTCGATCCGTGGTCGATGAGGGCGCGCGCGGCGACCTCCTTCGTCATCATCGTGTTCTACGTCGTGTTCGCCTGGTTCGCGTATCGGTTTCTGGAGGACGATCCGCGATGGTTCGTCGAGTGGTTCCGGTACGGCAATCTGCTCATCGGCGCGATCGTGCTATCCGCGCTGTCGTACTACTACGGGACCGCCGTCAGACGCGCCCAGATCGATCTGGAGGAGAAGAACGCGCGGCTCGACGCGCTCGCGCGGACCGATCACCTCACGGGACTGCCGAATCGACGCGAGGCGCTCGCGCTGATCGAATGGGAGCGGGTGCGCTCGGCCCGGACCGGTGAGGTGTTCGCGATTGCGATCATCGATGTCGATCACTTCAAGCGCATCAACGACGATCACGGCCACGCGTGCGGCGACCTTGCGCTCCAGCGTGTTGCAGAGGCGCTGCGCCATTCATTGCGCGCGCAGGACTCCATCGCCCGGTGGGGAGGAGAGGAGTTCTTGCTCATCCTGCCTCGCACCGATCGTGACGGGGCGATGGTCGCCGCGGAGAAGGCGCGTTCCTGCATCGGGAGTACCGACATCCAGCTGGCCGAGGCGGTCGTTCGCGTGACGGTCACGATCGGCGTGTCGATCGTTGCCCCCGGCTCCGACGTGACCGAGGTCCTCAAGCGCGCCGACCGCGCGCTGTACGACGGAAAGGATGCCGGGCGCGATCGCGTTCAGTTTTCCTGGTAGGCCAGATAGTCGCGCTCTGAATCGGTCAGCGTGACCGCCGCCGCGCCCAGGTTTTCACGCAGGTGTTCGATGCTGACGGTGCCGGTCAGCGGGATGCACGGAAAGCTCTGGTTCATCAGCCACGCGAGAGCGATCTGCGTCGGCGTACACCCTTTCTGTGCTGCGAGCTCGCGTGCACGCTCGCGCCGCGTCCGGGACGCTTCGTTGTCGTACCCGGACGGGTTCTTCGAGTCGGGCGCGAAGAACCCTCTGGCTGTCGACGCGTACGCGCACAGCGGCAGGCCTGATCGACGGTGGAACTCGATGTCCTGTTCCTGCGCGACAACGGTCTGATCGCCGCGCGGCTTCGGTTCGGCCGGTCGCTTTGACGCAAGGCTCCACTCGATCTGTGACGCGACGAACCCCTGGAGGCCACGGGCCTGCGCGTAGTCGTTCGCAGCCTGCAGCCGCGCTACGCTCCAGTTGCTCGCCGCGATTGCCCCGATCGTGCCCGCCCGGATCTCTTCGTTCAGCGCGTCGATGATCTCATCTACCGTCAGGTCCAGGTCGTCTCGGTGCAGGTAGTAGAGGTCGATGCGGTCGACGCGAAGTCGCCCCAGGCTGTCTTCGATGTCCGCGTGAATCCGGCCGGGATCGAGCCATCGGTCGGTCCTGCGATACCCGGGGAGTCCCGGGTGGCCGCCCTTCGTCGCGACCACGACGTCATCCCACCGGTTTGCCGCCAGATAGCGGCCGATCGCGCACTCGCTCGACCCTGCGCCCGCGCTCGTCCAGAACGCGTAGACGTGTGCGGTGTCGACGAATGTGCCGCCGGCATCCCGGAACGCGCCAAGAAGCGACGCAACGTCGCCGTCGGTCATACCGACGCCCAGATCGGCTGTTCCGTAGCCGATCGCCGATACCGCAAGGTCGCTACCTGGCAGCGCTACTCTCTTCATCATCGTTCTCCCGTGACCCGGCGATCAGCGCGGCAAACGCCTCGGCGTTGCGCACCGCCTGCCCTTCGAAATGGTTGTTGAACGCTATCGCGACTGTCCGGGCACGATCTGCGAGCGCGCGCACCGGTTCGACCCACTCGGCGAGCTGACCGTCGGTGTACAGATAATCGTAGCGCGTCACGTTCGTGCCTGTCCACCACGTCGCTTCGTTGCGACCGTGGAATCGCAGGTAGCCGTGATCGCTCGTGAGAAGCGGTTGCTGTACAGGAAGCCCGGGAAGCCTCGGTAGGTCGGGAATGACGAGTCCGACCGACCGCCGTTCGAGCTCGCGCAGCACCGACGCGCGTGACCAGTCGGTGTTGCGGAACTCCACGAACAGGCGAAGAGGCGACAGGGCGTCCAGAAGCGACGCCAGGTAGCGGCGCGTCGCGTCGGTGTAGTGGAAGCTGAACGGGAACTGCAGGAGTACTCCGTGCAGGCGCGATGGTCCGTCGTTGCCGCCGAGCGCGACGACCGCGTCCACGAAGCGCTCGGCGTCCCGCTCGATCCGCGGCGACCACGCCGCGTCGCGGTCGTGCGTCAACGTCCGGTGCGCCTTCACCGCAAACCTGAACCCATCAGGCGTCTTTGCCGCTATCCGCTGCAGGCCGTCGGCGGTCGGCATCCGGTAGTACGTGAAGTTGAGCTCGGTGAAGCCGAACCGCCGCGCGTAGTGCTCCAGAAACTGGTTTGGTCGGGTACCCGACGGGTAGACCGGTCCGACCCAGTCGGCGTATGAGTATCCCGACGTACCGATCATGACCGCTCGCACGGAATCATCATAACAGACGACGCGGGGGATATTGACACGGAGTTCGGAATACTCGATATTTCGCTCGCGCTACGCGTGGACCCCGAGCGGTTGTGCTCCCCCCGATGTAGGCCTTCTAGTGGAGGTGTTGGGTACAAGTGAACGGGAGCGATGTACGTATCGAGCGGGTCTCAAAATCGTTCGGGAGTTTCACGGCTCTCGACGATGTCTCGCTCACCATAAACCGGGGAGAGTTCTTCTCGTTGCTCGGGCCGTCCGGGTGCGGGAAGACGACGCTCCTGCGGATCATCGGCGGCTTTGAGGAGCCCACCGACGGCCGCGTCTTTCTGGACGAGGCCGACGTAGTTCCGATTCCGCCGAATCGTCGGCACGTGAACACCGTCTTCCAGAACTACGCGCTCTTCCCGCACTTGTCGGTGTCGGAGAATATCGCGTTTCCGTTGCGCCTCAAGAGGACTCCGGAGGCGGATGTTCGGCGGCGGGTTGGTGACTACTTGTCCCTGGTTCGACTGAACGACCACGCGCACAAGCGTCCGTCGCAGCTGTCGGGCGGCCAGAAGCAGCGCGTCGCTATCGCGCGCGCGCTCATCAATGAGCCGCGTGTACTGCTGCTCGACGAGCCGCTGTCTGCGCTCGACGCGAAGCTCCGCCAGCAGCTGCTGATCGAACTCGATGCGATCCACGACCAGGTCGGTATCACGTTCATCTACGTTACGCACGATCAGCAGGAGGCGCTCAGTGTGTCCGACCGCGTCGCGGTCATGAACGACGGTCGGGTCCTCCAGGTCGGTCGGCCGTTCGAAATCTACGAAGCACCCGCCGACGGCTTCGTCGCCGGATTCATCGGGGAGACGAACAGCGTCGACGCGACCGTTGTCGCGGTGAACGGCGAAATGGTCACGCTCGATACCGCGCACCTGGGCCGGGTGCTTGTCACCGATGACGATCCGCCGGCGGTTGGCGAGCAGGTTCTGTTCACCGTGCGCCCGGAGAAGCTCCGCGTGACGAAGGAACTGCCGTCTCAGATTTCCGATACGACGAACCGGATCGAAGGTGTGATCGACGAACCGATCTACCTCGGCTTCCAGAGCAAGTTCTACGTTCGCCTGGGCGAAGGGTTCATCGTGAAGGTGTTCAAACAGCACGCGAAGTACCTGGACGAGGGGCCCGAGATCAAGTGGAAGGACAAGGTCTGGGTCTTCTGGAGCGCAGATGATGGCTACATCGTCCAGTCCGGCCGATAGTCTTGCCCCGCCGAGTGGTCGCCCAGCCGGCGGGCGCGGTGCGCGTCCACGCGGTGGGTCGAAGGCCACCGGTGGTCTCTACGTCGCGCCGATAGCGCTCTGGATCACCGGGTTCTTCGTCGCACCGATGCTGATCATCATCGCGTATAGCTTCATGGCGCGAGGTCTGTACGGAGGAGTCGAACCGCGGTTCTCGCTCGCCGCGTACCGCGCGTTGATCAACCCGATCTTTGCGCGCGTCACGCTCACGACGATCTGGATTTCGGTCGCGTCCACGGTCCTCACAATCGCGCTCGCGCTGCCGGCTGCGTACTACATGGCGCGCAGCGGGAATGCGAAGCTGCTGCTGCTGGTGATCGTACCCTTCTGGACGAACTTCCTGATCCGGATCTACGCGTGGATCGCGATTCTGGGAAACAACGGTTTTCTGAACGATCTGTTAATGACGCTCGGCGTCACTACCGACTTCGTGCAGTTTCTCTACAACCGTAACGCGGTCATCACGGTGCTGGTCTACACGTATCTCCCGTACGCGATTCTGCCGCTCTATTCGACGATCGACCGGTTCGACTTCACGCTTCTGGAGGCCGCGCGCGATCTGGGCGCTACGCACCTCCAGAGTCTTGCACGGGTTCTCCTGCCCGGGATCAAGACGGGGATCTTCACCGCCGTGCTGTTCACGTTCATCCCGACCTTCGGCGCGTACGCGGTGCCGCAGCTGATCGGCGGTCAGGACAGCTACATGCTTGGCAACATCATCGCGCGCGAGCTGACGATCACGCGCAACTGGCCGCTGTCGTCGGCGATCTCCGTTGTCATCATGCTGATCACGACGGCAGGGCTCATGGTCTACCTCTACCTGAACCGCCCGAGGAAACGAGCATGATCGGCAGGCCGAGGCTGTCGAAGTTCGTCTTCTGGGCGACGATCGTCTTTCTCTTTCTGCCGCTGCTGGTCCTGATCCTCTACTCGTTCAACAGCTCGCGTCGGATGGCGTGGGAGGGTTTTTCGCTTCGCTGGTATCAGGAGCTCTTCTTCGCGTCGCCGAACCTGTGGCGCGCCTTCGGCAACAGCCTGCTCATCGCGTTCGGCTCCGCGCTGACCGCCACGGTGATCGCGACGCTCGGCGCGATCGGGATCAACTGGTACTCGCTTCGGATCCGCGCGTACGTGCAGGCGGTGAGCTTCATGCCGCTCGTGTTGCCGGAGATCATCGTCGGAGTGAGCCTGCTCGTGTTTTTCGCCGGCGTCGGCCTGCGGCTCGGTCTCTTTACGATCTATCTGGCTCATACGAGCTTCAATCTTCCGTTTGTGCTTCTGATCGTGCTCGCACGGCTTGAGGAGTTCGACTACACGATCATCGAGGCGTCGCGCGACCTTGGCGCGA
>RECL01000384.1 GCA_007694025.1 Spirochaetaceae bacterium | reverse complement strand
ACCCCGAGGAGGCTGAGTGGATCACGGTGGAGAACCTTCGATCTCTCGTTGCTCGGGCAGCCCGGACCGAATGACCACCGCCGCGAGAGTGCTCGCGGGTCCGTGATCGAAACTGCTCCTGATCCACGCTTCCTACTCGACACCATCGATCGCGACCGCGGCGAATGTGGCAAGGCCGGCGAAGCGTAGCTCGAGCGCACCGTCGACGGCGGACGCGGTGATCGCGCTATCTGCGTCGAGCGTTCGGCAGCGGACCCGATCGGGATCGGCCGTCGCTATCCGGACCGTGAACGGGCCAACCGGGACGAGCGATCGTAGCGGCCGGACGGCCGACGCGGTGTGGTTCACCGCCGACAACACGAGCGTACCTGGACGCTCGGTCGCCCGGCTGAGGTGCAGATGCACCGACGGTGGTGCGTCGGTCAGAAGCGAGCGGCGCGAACCGATGAGCGTCTTCACCGCGTTTGCCAGAAGGAGCCGGTGGTCGTTGTGGCCGCTCGTCCAGCACAACCGGTCGACCTGCGTCGCGAAGTAGACTACAGCGCCCGAACCGAACCGCCGGTGGATAACCGTCGGAATCCCCGAATCCATCGCCTGCGTCCACGCCTTCTCCGGCGGCTGGTTCGGTATCCGCGGGGTCGCCGTGCAGACGACCGCTTTGGCATCGGCCGCCGTCACCCGGGCGGTCACTCCACCGCTTATCAGAAGATCGGTGTCACCGGTCGCTGAGACGATCGGGCTCGACCGGTCGATGATGACCTGGTAGGAGTCTGCATTGGTGTCCAGATCCTTGCCTGAGTAGCTGCAGCCGAACAGATCTGCGAGCGCAAAGTCGGATCGCGCTTCGCCGTCGCGCGAGTAGAGCGATGTCTTGTGCGTCGCGACGATCGCGCCGCCCGCCGCGACGTACTGTCTGATGACCGCGGCCTCGTCGTCGCTCATGCACATCACGTTCGGCAGGATCAGCACGGGAAGGCCGGCGAGCGACTCCGCGGCGAACCGGTGGTCGGGGACGAACCCGTACGCGATGTGTTCGTCGATCAGCACCTCTTCGGCTCCGCGCATCGCGGTCACAGCCAGGTCGTCCTCGGTCGCGTCGCTGCCAAACCTGTCTTTCGTCGCCTTGGAGTAGAAGAGCCCGACGTCACGCACCGGGGTGAGATCGGTCAGGTCGGTGGCGTGCTCCTTCACGAATGCGTACGCCGCGTCGGCGACCGCTGCGTTGCGCCGGTCGTGCGTGAGGCCCGGGTGTTGCCCGTTGAAGTAGCAGTTCCAGAGTCCTCCGCCAAGCGCGGTCGCTTCCCTGAGCCAGACCTCCAGGTCAACCGGCGGGTCCATCACGTAGCGGTACGCGGTGCCGTTGCCGCCAAACAGGACAACCGGCTTCTTGGTCGGGTCGAGCGCCCGGAGGAACCGGACGATGCTTCCGGCGTACGATAGCGGCTCCCACTCCGGGTTCGCGCGGTTCGCCGTGAGGAACGCGACGCTCACCAGGAAGTCGAAGTACTCGCTCGCCTCGTAGAGGTCGATGCCGACGCGCTTCGGCTGCGCGACGTCGAACATGCTGAAGACTTCGGCGACGTAGATCCGCTCATCGCCGAACTCCTTCACCGTTGCGCGCAGTCGGGCCAGGTTTTCCCGTGCGCAGATCGCCTTCCACGCCCAGTACCGGTCCATCTCTTCTTCGGTCGCCTCGGCCTCGACCGGAATCGCGCATCCCGCGTGTTTGGCGTACACCGAAGCGCACCGCGCGCAGTAGCAGACGTGCGGCACGTGGACCGAGTTGTGCCAGATTCCGTCGACCGCGTAGTTGGCCAGGATGTGCGAGATGAACTGCGTCGCGTGTTCGTTGCGGTAGTGGCCCGTGTAGCACGGCGCGTAGAGCGGAAGGCTGTTGTACCCGCCGATCACCGGACCGCCGGTGTGGTCGGTGGAGAACCAGTCGGGGTGCGCGTCGTAGCGCGCCTTGTCGACGCCGCGGAAATCGACCCGAACGATCAGACGCATTCCTGCCGACCGGCACGCCGCCGATATCTCACCAAGGAGGTCGCGACCGCCCAGGAAGGGATTCGGGTTCGCCATCGGGAGCGGACTCGGGAAGAAGTCGAAGATGCCGCCGCCGTTCACGACCAGCACGTCGTACCCGTGCTGCTCCATGAACCGCACCACCCCATCCGCGTCGTAATCGATCGCGTCGGTCTCGCGAAGTACCGTCTGCAGGACGCGGAGAGGTTTTTGGTACCAGATGTCGTTTGCCATGTCGGTCCTTCCGTACGCCGTAGAGGGTGCTCACAACTCTACCCGATGCGATCGGATGTAGCCAGTCGCGGTCGGACCAGTGTATGCTGCGGCGGAAGCAGGGGCTTCACGCCGACTGAGATATCTACGATTCTGAGCCACGTGTCAGAGCACGCGGCTCAGATAGTGAGGCAGTGGAATGAGTTCTTCGAGAGTTGACATACAGGTCGCCAATGCGACCGGAGTCTGCGTTACCGACGACCATCTCGTGGTTGATCTGGACGACGGTCGATCGATTTCGCTGCCGCTGAGTTGGTACCCCCGGCTGTATCACGGTACGCCACCCGAGCGGGCCAGCTACCGTCTGATCGGTGGCGGCGAAGGTGTTCATTGGCCTGATTTGGATGAGGACCTCCGCGTCGAGGATCTCCTTGCCGGTCGCCGGTCGCAAGAGAGTCAGGCGTCTCTTGAGAACTGGCTCTCCGCGCGGTCCAGGAGCTGATGCGTCGTACGCCTCCGTCTCTGATCCCCGGTGTCGGCGGAGGATGTCACCGAATTTTCCCGCTTATAACCTTCCGGTAGAGGATCTCCTCGGCGTTTCTTCTTCCGTCAATGACCGAGAGAACTCTCAGTTCACTCTGATGAGCTCTGTAGAACACTCGCCACGGTGGTTCGATGAGCTCGTGGATGTCCGATATGCCGATCGCGGACAGTTCCGGCACCACTCTCCCGGCAGCCGGAAACTCCTTGACCGATACGACCCTCTCCCTGATGCGGTAATAGACCTCGCGGGCCATCTTCTTCCCGGACCGCTCGGCGATGAACCCGATGATCTGTGCAAGGTCATCGGCGGCGTCTTCTGACCAGCGAATCTTCATCGCCCTCTATTCCAGAAGGCTCTCGATCCGGACGTCGAGCTCCTCCTGCGTCAGCGTCGCGCCGTCCCTGAAATCGCGTTCTCCGATGGAGATGATCTTCATCAGCGTGGTCGCGTCGACAAGATTCTGGTACGACTCGACATCGACTAAGACCGCCTTTGCCTCTCCGTTCTGCGTGATCACGATCGGATTGCGCTTCTCCCCGACCTGCTTCACCATCTCAGCGGTGTGCGCCTTGATGTATGAGATGGGACGAATGTCTTTCGACAGATTGAACATGTGCCGCTGTCTCCCGCCCATCAGTGTAGCACGAACCGAGTGACGGGTCAATATTCTGTACTAGTAAAGGTACCACTCAGTCGAACCTCCCCACCTCGGCAGGGACGATGAGCGTCGCCTCGGTGAGCGCTACGACTTCATCGACCGACGAGTCGGTCGCGACCTCGCGGAGGATCAGGCCCTCCGCGGTGCGCTCGATGACCGCCTTGTCGGTGACGATCAGATCGGCTTCTTCCACAGCGGTGAGCGGTAGCGTGCAGCGGCGGCGGATCTTCGGGTTGCCGCGCTTGTCGCAGTGCGTGATCGCGATGATCACGCGTCGCGCACCGGTGCACAGGTCCATCGCGCCGCCCATCCCGGCGACCAGTTTGCCCGGGATGATGTAGCTCGCGATATTGCCGAGTTCGTCCACCTCGAGCGCGCCGAGCACGGTCACGTCGACGTGACCACCGCGGATGATTGCGAAGCTCAGCGCGGAGTCGAAGAACGCCGCCCCCGGAAGCACCGTCACGTACTGGTTCCCCGCGTTGATCAGATCGGGATCTTCGGTTCCCGGCTCGGGGCTCGGGCCCATCCCGACGAAGCCGTTCTCCGACTGGAGCACGATCGTCACATCGTCCGGAACGAAGTTCGCGGCCATCGTCGGCATGCCGATCCCCAGGTTCACGATCTGTCCGTCGCGAAACTCCATCGCGACGCGCCGCGCGATTCTGCTTCGCTCCTCAGCCATTGTTCACCTCCCCGGTTGCGATCACGAGCGCGTCGACCAGGATGCCGGGCAGCATCACCGAATCGGGGTCGATCTCGCCGGTGTCGACGATCCGATCGACCTGCGCGATCACGTAGTCGCACGCCATCGCGATCAGTGGGTTGAAGTTGCGCGCCGATCGGTAGAAGCGGAGGTTTCCCATCCGGTCTGCGACCTGCGCCCTGACCAGCGCGACGTGGCCGCGCAGAGGCAGTTCGAGCAGGTAGTCGCGTCCGTCGATCGACAGCACCTGCTTGCCCTCCTGTACGACGGTGCCGACTCCGGTTGGCGTCAGAAACCCGCCAAGCCCGGCCCCCGCGGACCGGATCCGCTCCGCCAGGGTTCCCTGCGGGACCAGCTCGACGTCGACCCGGCCGTCGGTCATCGCCTGGCCCATCTCCGGGTTCAGGCCGATGTGGCTGGTCACGAACGATGCGATCTGGCCGCTTCGTACCAGTTTGCCGACGCCACGCCCCGGGGTGCCGGCGTCATTGCACACGACGCGCAGTCGCGCCTGGCCCTGCCGGACAAGCTCATCTACAAGGTTCTCGGGCGTGCCGACCGTCATGAACCCGCCGACCATCACGGTCGCGCCCGGCTCGATCCGGCCGACCGCGTCCGACAGCGTTGTCTCCTTGTTGATCGTCGTTGCGGCTCCGTTCATGGGCACTCCCGTGCGACGATCGCGAGCGCCTCGTCGATCGCGCCGACCGTGTAGTCCAGGTCTTCGTCGGTGTGGCGGTAGCAGATGTAGCCGTGGTGAAACGGCTGCTGGAAGACGCCCCGCCTGATCAGGCAGGTGTAGAACAGCTCGCGCCGCGCCTTGTACCGTTTCTGCTCGTCGCGCGCAAAGGTGATGAAACTCATCGGCGGGATACCCGAGATCTCCGCGCCGATCCGTTCGAAGTAGCCACCGCGGTCGATCGCCGCCTGGACACGGTCGATGTACGACCGCCCCTTGTCGTGGATCGCATCGAGCACGCGATCGCGCTGCAGGATGCCGATCGTCGTGAGCGCCGCGACGTAGGAGAGGCTGTTCGGGAAGAAGGTCGAAGAGATGAAGACCTCTTTCTCTCCGGTTTTCATGATGTCGCGCCGGCCGCACACCGCCGCGATCGAGTAGCCGTTGGCCATCGCCTTCCCGTAGACCGCCAGGTGCGGCGTGACTCCGTAGTGCTCACCGGCTCCGGGGATCGATACCCGGAATCCGGTGCGGACTTCGTCGAAGATCAGGACCGCACCGTGGAGTTCGGCCAGGCGCTTGACCTCGGCCAGGAAGCCCGGTGCCGGCTCCTGCATCTTCTCCGCAAGCGGGTGACCGAGCGGCGTGATGATGACCGCCGCCGTGTCGGCGCCGTGCGTGCCCAGTAGATCGGCGAGCTGGTCGGGTCGGTTGTACTCGAACTCGTGCACGTCCTCGTAGAGTTTTTCCGGGATGCCTCCCTTCACCTCGACGCACCAGTCGTGCCATCCGTGGTAGCCGCAGCGGATCACCTTCGTGCGACCCGTGTATCCGCGGGCCAGGCGAACCGCGGTCGTCGTCGCGTCGCTTCCGGTCTTCACGAACACGGCCATCTGTGCGCACGGCATCAGGTCGACAATCTTCTGCGCGAGCTCGTTCTGGACCTCCTGCGTCAGCGAAAAGCAGAAGCCGCGCTCCCTGATCTGTTCGATGACTGCGTCGTCGACCTCCTGCTCGCGCTGGCCCAGGATGATCGGGCCATAGCCGCACAGGAAGTCGATGTACTCGTTCCCGTCGACATCGGTGACGCGACCCCCACGCCCTTCGCGGAAGAACACCGGGTACTCGCCCTCGACGAAGTTGTACGGGCGCCTGATCCCGAGCACGCCGCCGGGAATGAGGCTTCGCGCGCGCTCGAGTTCGCGAAGCGACCGATCGATTGTGAGGTGTGGTATGTCGTTCACGCTCTCCCCCTGATCGACTATCACCATGCACGAACCGTGCCAGTCACCGGTGCCGGTGGGGGAGGGCCTGCGGGCGCTGCGGGCGTCCGGGTGAGTCAGTTATGAATCAGCCGCGGTCAGTCGGTGGTAGGCGAGCCTGCGCGACGCGGTCGACTGGCTGATGCCGAGCGCCGCGGCGACGCGCCGCGTCGATCGGTGACGGCGCAGCGCCTCCGCAAGGATCTGTGCCTCCTTCCGGTCGAGCGCGTCGCGAAGCCTCGGAAGCGGATCGCCGGCGAGCGAATCGACGGCGGCCGCACCCGTGGCGGCGTCGGGCGTGTCGAGCTCGGGGCAGCCGGCCGGCGCGATCGGTGTGCCCGCCGCCGCCCCTCGCACCGCCGCGTGCGCACGGATGTGCTCGGGCATGTCGTCGGGACCCACCTGGTCGTCGGGGCAGAGCACGACCATCCGCTCGATCGTGTTCTCGAGTTCGCGGACGTTGCCGGGCCACGGGTACGATTCGAGCGCGCGGAGCACCGCCGGGTGGATCCTGACCTGCCGGGCGAAGCGGTTGTTGAAGTACGCGAGGAAGTGGTGCGCAAGCGGCAGAATCGCCTCCGCGCGCTCGCGCAGCGGCGGGATGTGGAGTGGAATCACGTTGAGGCGGTAGTAGAGGTCGCGGCGGAAGCGGCCATCTTCGACCATTCGTTCGAGATCGCGGTTGGTCGCGGCGATCACGCGCACATCTACGGGAATCGGACGCCTTCCGCCGACGCGCAGCACCTCCTTCTCATGGATCGCGCGCAGCAGCTTGACCTGGACGGTGAGTCCGATGTCGCCGATTTCGTCCAGGAAGAGCGTCCCGCCGCGCGCGACCTCGAACAGCCCCGGCTTGCCCGCGCGGTCGGCTCCGGTGAACGACCCGCGCTCGTACCCGAAGAGCTCGCTCTCCAGGAGCGCCTCCGGGATCGCCGAGCAGTTGGTCGCGATCAGCGGCGCCCGGTCTCCGCGACCCGCGCGATGGATCGCGCGCGCGACTATCTCTTTGCCGACGCCCGACTCGCCGGTGATCAGCACAGTCGAGTCCACCGGCGCGAGCTGGAGCGCGGTGCGCATGACCGCCTTCATCGCGCGCGAGTGGATGACCGCGTCGTCCATCTGGATCTGGTCGAGCCGCGCCTGGACGAGCTCCATCCGGTAGCGCTCGCTGCGCTCCATCGCGAGCGCGAGCGTGTGCTTCAGCGCGTTGAGCTCCGCCATATCGCGGAGCGTCGTCACGACGCGATGGATCGACCGGTCGGGGTTGAACACCGGGATCCCGGTCAGAAGCACTTCCTTGCCGTTCGCGAGCGTTTCGACGATGCTCTCTTCGCGCCGCGTCTCGAGCACCTTCGCGGTGACCGACCGGTTGTAGACCCCCGCTTCGACGAGGCTCGTCACCGTTCGCCCGATCACCGCCTCCGCTGCGATCCCGGTGATCTCGCAGAACGCCCGGTTCACGCGGAGCGTGATCCCGGCGCCGTCGGTCACGTAGATCCCGTCGCTGATCGAGTCGAGCACCGCATCG
>RECL01000253.1 GCA_007694025.1 Spirochaetaceae bacterium | reverse complement strand
GTACACTCGGTTCATGACACCACGCGAACGCTGGCTCGCGGTTCTCAACCACGAGGTTCCCGACCGTATTCCCACCGACTACTGGGCCACAGCGGAGACGACCGCGACGCTGAAGGCGTACCTGAGGGTCGAGACCGACCAGGAACTGCGCGAACGGCTTCACATCGATGCCGTTCAGGGCGTGGGGCCGCGCTACGTCGGACCTGCTCTCGCTCCAGGCGTTGACGTCTGGGGCGTCTCACGCCGCGAGATCGCCTACGCCGGAGGCGCAGGCGTCTACTCGGAGACAGAGACGCACCCGCTTGCAGACTACTCCACGCCGGAGGAGGTCGAGGCGAAGTATGGGTGGCCCGATCCGGATTGGTGGGACTACTCGCAGGTCGGCGCGCAGGTCGACGCGATCGGCGACTATCCGCGCCGCGGCGGTGGTTCGGAGCCCTTCCTGGCGTACTGCAACCTGCGCGGCATGGAGCAGGCATTCATGGATCTCGTGCTCAACCCCGAACTCGCCCACTACTGCATCGACAGGCTCTACGACTTCGCGTACGAGCAGACCAGCCGCGTCCTGGAGGAGGCACGCGGCGGAATCGACCTGGTCTACGTCGCCGAGGACATGGGAAGCCAGGAGAGCCTGCTCTTCAGCCCGGCGCAGATCGACGAGTTTTTCGCGCCCGGGTTTCGCCGGATGATCGAACTCGCTCACTCCGCCGGCGCGAAGGCGTTCCACCACTCCGATGGCGCGATCCGGTCGATCGTCCCGGCGATGGTCGATCTGGGGATCGACGTCCTGAACCCGATCCAGTGGCGCTGTGCGGGGGTCGACCGGGCGGAACTGAAGGCGACGTTCGCAGACCGACTGGTCTTCCACGGCGCGATGGACAACCAGGAGACCCTGCCGTTCGGGACGGTCGACGCGGTGAAGGCGGAGGTTCGCCAGAACATCCGCCTGCTCGGCGAAGGCGGCGGCTACGTGCTCGCCCCGTGCCACAACCTGCAGTCGATCACCCCGCCCGAGAACATCGTCGCGATGTACGAGACGGTGCACGCCGAAGGCCGGTACTGAGCCGATCATACGTGGTATAGTCCACGAATGGAACCAATTCGAGTAGCGATGCTTGGCGCCGGCAATCGGGCGCTCTACCTCTACCGTCGGCTGATCGACGCGATCGACGACGTCGAGCTCGTCGGCGCGTGGAGTCGAAGCGACTCTTCGGCGAAGCGTCTGGGCGAGGAGCTCGGCGTACCGTGGTTCACGAGCATGGAGCGGCTCAAGCGCGAGACCGGCGCGGTCGCGGGTATCGTCACGGTGAGCTACGGTGCGAACGGCGCCGTGGGCCTCGAAGCGGTGTCCGCCGGCTTTCACATCCTGACCGAGACGCCGATCGCGCACGACCTGGCCGAGGCCGACGAGATCATCCGCGTGGCCGCTGCGAACGGAGTCCACGTCGAGGTGGCCGAGCAGTTTCACAGGCGGCCGCTCGAGCAGCTCAAGCTCGCGCTTATCGAAGCCGGCGTCTTTGGCCGCGTCTACTCGTCGTTCAACGACTTCGTCGGGCACGGCTACCACGGCGTGAGCGTGATGCGCAGCTACCTGGGTTTCGACGCGAAGCCGGTCCGCGTCGTCGGGTCGGTGCACGACTACCCGCTCGCGTCGCACTACGCGATGATCTCCGGGAAGACCGCCGAGCGAAAAGAGACGCAGGAGCACGGCATCGTCGAGTTCGACGACGGCAGGGTGGGGATCTTCCACTGGACGAGCGTCGGCTACGACAGTGGCCTGCGCTGGTTCCGCGGCAGCCGCTTCTACGCCGAGCGCGGAATGGGCGTGATGCACGGCACGTTCAACGAACCGATCTGCGAGCTCACGCGCATCGGACCCGATGGGCACGGGCCGGTCGCGATCACCGTGCAGCGCGAGCTCGAGCGGTGCGACGGCGGCGCGCTCACGCTGATGCGCGCGCTCACCGGCGACCCCGAACGCCCGACCGTCGAGTGGCGCAACCCCTTCGGTCAGGCGGAGGGCGGCCGCAACCCCGAGTGGCACGACGATGAGATCGGTGTGGCAGGCTGTATCCTGAGCCTGGTCGACGCGGTTCGCTCCGGGTCCGCGCCGAGCTACGGCGGCGAGCAGGCGCGTCTGGACCAGGAGATCATCCTCGCGATCCGCGCCTCCGCCGCCGCCGGCAATACCCCCATAGCGTTACCGATGGAGCGGGCGTGAAGCGCCGCCGGAGCCGACGTCACGCCGGCCGGCACCTCGGCCGCGTGCGCACTTTGGCCGCGCCGCTTCTTGCGTGTGCCCTTCTGCTGGGATTTGCGTTTCCGGTGATCGCCGTCGATCGCAGCGCGGCGCACGCGATGAACGCGCGGCTCGCTCGCGGGATCAACATGGGCAACATGTTCGAGGCTCCGTCGGAGGCGGCGTGGGGCAATCCGTGGCGGTCGGGCTACTTCCGGATGATCGCCGAGCTGGGGTTCGATCACGTCCGGATCCCGGTCCGCTGGGAGACCGCGGCGCGCAGCATGGCACTACCTCCGTACACGATCACGCCGAGCTTCATGAGCCGGGTCCGCGAGGTCGTTGACGAGGCGCTCGGCGAAGGGTTGCTCGTGATCCTGAACATGCACCACCACGACGCGCTCTACGCCGACCCGCGCGGACAGCGTGACCGGTTTCTGGCGCAGTGGCGGCAGATCGCCGCGGCGTTCAGCGACTACCCCGACGAGCTCCTGTTCGAAGTCCTGAACGAACCGCACGGGAACCTCAGCGCGACGATGTGGAACGACTTCTTCGCCGATGCGCTCGTCGAGATCCGCGCCACGAACCCGACCCGCCAGGTTCTTCTTGGCACCGCCGAGTACGGCGGGCTTGCCGCGGTGCCCCGGCTGCGTCCCCCGGCCGACCCGAACATCATCCTGTCGGTCCATTACTACAACCCCTTCTCCTTCACGCATCAGGGCGCGGAGTGGGTCGGTCCGCAGTCGAACGCGTGGCTCGGGACGACGTGGAACGACACCGAAGCCGAGCGCGAAAGCATCTTGAGCGAGTTCCGCGTGACGAAGGCGTTCGCCGAACGGCACGACCTCCCGATCCACGTCGGCGAGTTCGGCGCGTACAGTACCGCCGACCTGGAGTCGAGGGTTCGCTGGACGCGTTTTCTGGCGCGCTGGTTCGAAGAGCAGGGGTGGAGCTGGGCGTATTGGGAGTTCTCGGCCGGATTCGGCATCTACTCTCCGGCGCGCCGCGCGTACGTGGTAGAGCTCGTCGACGCGCTCCTTTACGATCCGATGCCCGATGCGATCGCGATCGACGCGACCGAGCTCTACCGGGGTACCTTCGCGCGCGGACCCGACGGGTGGACGCTCGGCACGCAGGGTGGCGCCTCCGCCCGGCTCTCCGGCGGCGGTGCGCTTTCGGTCGCGATCGATCGCGGCGGATCGGAGACGTGGCACGTGCAGATGGTCCGCCCTGGCGTCGCGCTCGAACGCGGGAAAGCCTACCGGGTGCGCTTCGTCGGTACCGCCCCGACGCAGCGGAGCGCGACCGCGTACATCGGACGCGCGACCGCGCCGTGGGACGCCTACTCGGGCTACACCGCGGTCTCCTTCTCCCCCGACCGGTCCGAACAGAGCTTCACGTTCACGATGGGCGCGGCGACCGATCGCAACGCCAGGCTGGTGTTTGACCTGGGGCTGTCGACCGTCGACGTGGTGATCGAGTCGATCGTGATCGAAGAGATTCGGGCCCGCTGATCGACGAGGCGACGCGGCGACGCGGCGGCCGCGACGAGGATCCGTTTGCCCGGCCGCTTCTGCGGTGGTAGCATGTACGGATGGCAACTTCACAGAATGTTCTCTTCATAACAACCGACCAGCAGCACTACATGGCGATGGGCTATCTCAACCCGGAGGTTCGAACGCCGAACCTGGACCGGCTCGTGTCGCAGGGAATGGCGTTCCATCGCGCGTACACCCCGAACCCGACGTGCACGCCCACGCGAGCGAGCTGGCTGACCGGCCAGTACCCGAGCCAGCACGGGGCGTACAGCCTTGGGACAAAGCTGATGGAGGATCGACCGACGATCAACGACGCGCTGTTCGCCGGAGGCGTGAAGTCGGCGCTCGTCGGCAAGGCGCACTTCCAGCCGCTTCTGGAGACCGACGAGTACACGTCGCTCGAGTCGTACCCGCTGCTCCACGACCTCGACTTCTGGCGCACGAACCGCAGTGGATTCTACGGGTTCGACCGGGTCGAGCTCGCGCGCAACCATACCGACGAATCGCACGTCGGGCAGCACTACGCAATCTGGATGGAGGAGCGGGGCCTGGCAAACTGGCGCGACTACTTTCTGCCGAACCAGCCGTCGCAGACGGTGGAGGGCGATCCGCTGACGGAGTCGAAGCATACGCGGCGCAAACCTGGGCAGGCGTGGGAGATCCCGGCCGAGTACCACTACAACGCGTGGATCGCCGACCGGACCAACGCGTTCATGCGGTCGTTCGCGGAGGCGGGGGACCGGTTCTTCCTCTGGGCGAGCTTCTTTGACCCGCACCCGGCGTACATGGTTCCAGAGCCCTACGCGAGCATGTACGACCCGGCGAAGGTCACGGTGCCCGAGCACGTTCCGGGCGAGTTCGACGACAAGCCACCCTACTTCAGGAAGGCTCTGGAGGAGAAGCCCGACTTCAGCGAGTTCGTCGAACCAGGCGGTAACGCGATTCACGGCGCGGGCAGCCATCTATCGAGCCACGAAGATCGCGCGAAGAACATCGCCGCGATGTACGGGATGATGACGATGCTCGACGACTATATCGGGAAGATCCTCGATCAGCTCGACGATCTCGGGCTGACCGATCAGACGCTCGTCTGCTTCACGAGCGATCATGGCGACTTCTTTGGTCAGCACGGGTTGACCAAGAAGGCGATCCACCACTACGAGGACCTGATCAGGATCCCGTTGGTCGTTCGCCAGCCGGGAGTTGTCCCCCAGAGCGTCGTGACCGACGCGATCCAGTCGACCGTCGACCTTGCGCCGACCTTCCTCTCCGCGCTCGGCCTGCCGGTGCCGCGTGAGATGTCGGGGATCGACGCGCTGCCGGTCTGGACCGGCGCCGCGCAGAGCGTTCGCGATCACGCGATCGTTGAGAACCAGCACCAGCCGACGACGATGAACATGCGATCGCTCGTGACCGACCGGTACAAGATCACCGTCCACTTCAACCGCGCGTACGGAGAGCTCTACGATCTGGAGAGCGACCCGCGCGAGCTCGTGAACCTGTGGGACGCCCCCGACGCGCAGTCGCTGAAGGGCGAGCTATTGTTGCGCTTCATGCACGCCGAGATGGGCCGAGCGGTGCTGCCGATGCCGCGGATCGCGGTCGCGTAGCCGATCGATGGACGGGATCGTCGGGTACCTGCTTGCGTGGGGCCCGAGCCTGGTGCTGCTGGTCGTCGTGACGGCGCTGGTCGTGCGCCGCCGCCGGCGCGCCCGGCTACGCGACCGGGCCCGCGCGAAGCGTCTGGCCGCGCGCGCCGATGATGCCGCGCGCGGCGACGACAGCGAGCCTACTCCTTGAGCTCGCTCAGCTTGATCTCGCGCCCTTCGGCGGCCGATCGGTAGATCGCGTCGATGATCCAGGTCCGCAGCAGTCCTTCCTGCCCGCGGAACTGATCGTACGCGCCGGAGCGCACGCGCTCTACAAACTGCTCGGCGACGATCAGGTGTCCGGGTTTGGAGTTCGCGCCCGACGGGATCTCCGGGACGATTTCCGAAGGCACCCCCGCCGCGTCGACGTAGAATCGGACCGCGCCCTGGGTCTGGTAGTTCTTCGACGTGAGCTCGGCGCCAGCGTTCTCGCCGAAGATCGTCATGTTGATAAGGTCGCCGTTCTCGCGGTAGGTGGCCCAGCTGGCCTCCAGCTGCAGCGTGCGCCCCCCCGCTAGCCGGATGAACGAGCTCGCAAAGTCTTCGACCTCGTAGACCGCTTCTTCGCCGTAGATCTCGGTCACGAAGCGCTGCCCAAGCCGGTTGTACGCCGCGCCGCTGACCGCCTCGACCTCTGGCTCTCCCATGATGTAGAGCGCCATGTCGAGCATGTGAACGCCTAGGTCGATGAGAGGCCCGCCGCCGGCGAGCTCCTTCGACACGAACCACTTTCGCCCGCGCCCGGGAATCCCGTCGCGACGAAGCCAGCGCGACTTCGCGTGGTAGATCTCTCCCATTCGCCCTTCGTCGACGAAGCGCTTCACGGTCTGGACATCCTGCCGGTAGCGCTGGTTGAACGTGACCTGAAGCACCCGATCGTTACGGATCGCCGCGTCGACCATCGACCTGCCTTCCAGGTAGGTCCGCGCGAGTGGCTTTTCGACCAGCACGTGCGCGCCGCTGTCGAGCGACGCGATCGCAGGCTCTGCGTGAGCGAAGTTTGGCGTTCCAACGCTCACCAGGTCGGGCTTCTCGATCTTCAGCAGATCGCGGAAATCGCTGTACCCCTTTGGAACCCCGTACTCCTTCTGGACCTGGTCCAGAAGCGTCGCGTTAGGCTCGGCGATTGCGACCAGCTCGACGCCAGGCATCGCCTGATACGCCTTGACGTGCTGCTGTCCGGCCCACCCGATTCCGATGACTGCTGCTTTCAATGGTGTAGATGACGCGGCTGTTGATGACACGGGACCCCCGAATGTGCAATGATTGCGCGCATCATATCTGCATTCTGCAAGCGAGGCAATCATGGCATCACCGGCAACGCTCACCGCTCTGACCGTCGAACATCTGGCGAACGCGCTCGGAATCGACGTCCGCGTTCCGCGGTTCTCGTGGAAGCTCGTCGATCCGCGTCCGGGAGCTTCACAGGCGGGGTACCAGATTCAGGTCGCGACCGACGAGCGGTTCACCGGAAGTTCGATCGTCTGGGATTCCGGGCAGGTGGCGTCATCGTCGTCGGTTCTGGTTCCCTACCGAGCATCCGGCGACGCCAGGCCGATAGAGTCGTGCACGCGCTACTTCTTCCGGGTCTGCATCCGCGACGCCGGCGACGAGTGGACCGGGTGGAGCGATACGGATTGGTTTGAAACCGCGTTTCTGGACGCCGAGTGGAGCGGTCAGTGGGTCAGCGGTTCCGAGTGGAGCGATCAGGACGATCAGGATGCGTCGAAGCCGGGCGGGGGGCATCCGGCGCCCTACCTCCGGCGCGAGTTCGAGCTCTCCGGCACGCCGCGAAGCGGGCGCCTGTACGCGGCCGCCCGCGGCCTGATGGAGCTTTCGCTCAACGGTTCACGGATCGGTGACGCGGTGCTGTCGCCCGGTTGGACCGACTACAACAGCAGGTGCCAGTACGTCACGTACGACGTGACCGGGCTCCTCCAGCCGGGGGAGAACGCAATCGATGCGATCCTGGGCGACGGGTGGTACTCCGGACGGATCGCGTGGGTCCAGGGAAACAAGCTGATCGGTACCGACACGGGTCGTGACCAGCGCCAGTTCGGGTCGATTCCTCAGCTCCTGTGCGAGCTGCATGTGGATCTGGAGGACGGCAGCCAGGTCGTGATCGCGAGCGACGGCGAGTGGACGTGGACCACCGGGCCGGTTCTGAAGTCCGACATCTACGACGGAGAGTCGTACGACGCGCGCATAGTTCCCACCGGATGGAAGCCGG
>RECL01000367.1 GCA_007694025.1 Spirochaetaceae bacterium | reverse complement strand
GCGGCCGACTCTTGGACCTTCCGCGTAAGCTCTGCGACGACCTTGACGAGCGCCGCGCGATCGGCCTTGTACTCGTCGCTGTCGTAGCCCGGGTAAATCGAACTCAGGTCCCACCGTGGGACGCTAGAACCATTCGGCATTCCCGTCCTCGAATGCGTAGAGCTCGTTCTTGTCGAAGAAGAGCGCTATCTCGCGTTCCGCGCTTTCCGGCGAGTCGGACGCGTGGATGATGTTCAGCTGCGTCTGCGTTGCGTAGTCGCCGCGAATCGTTCCTGGCTGAGCCTGGTCCACCTTGGTCGCACCACACAGCAGGCGTACCCGGCTGATCGCCTCTTCGCCCTCGAGCACCATTGCGACGACGGGCGCCGACGTGACGTACTGCACAAGGTCGCTGAAGAAAGGCTTCTCCCGGTGTTCGCCGTAGTGAGTCTCGGCGAGTTCCCGGGGAATCGTCATCAGCTTCAGACCAACAAGATTCAGTCCCTTCCGCTCCAGGCGCGTGAGGATCTCCCCGACGATCCGTCGCTGGAGCGCGCCCGGCTTGAGCATCGTGAACGTCTTCTGTGAACCCATAGTATCTCCTAAATTCGGTGTCTGCAGAGTATACCACGGGTCTGATCGAGGGTGAACGGTGCGAGAGAGGCGCGGTTGGGGACCGCGCGGAGCTATCGGCTCAGGCGTGACCACCGGTCAGCGCGGCGTTGGTCTCCCGGAAGCGGCGCACCACGACCGGTAGAATCTCCAGCGCGACTTCCGGGTGAGTCTCCATGAAGCTGCGGAAGTCCCACGAGCTGAGCACCAGGCATACCGTCGTGTCCACAGCGACAACGTCGGCGGTGCGCTCGGCGCCGTCGAGTACGCTCAACTCACCGATGACTTCGCCCGCTCCGTGCGTCGCGAGCTCGAGACGTTCGCCCTTGTCGTTGGTCTTCACGATCTTCACCGATCCCGACACGATCACGAACAGCCCGACGCCCGGGTTCCCCTGGCGTACGATCGTCTCTCCGGCGTCGAACGATCGCTCGGTGCACGCCTTCGCGATCCCGTTCAGGAATCGTTGCGAGAGCGAACCAAAGAGCGACACTGCTTTGAGGGCGTCTACGATCTCCTGATGCTGCATGTCTCTCTCTATCACCCGCGTTCGCCAGTGTCAAGCGCGTGGCCGCGCTCGCGTGGCCGCGCCGTGCTTACCGCGCCGCGCGGTGTGCCGCGACGATCGGCCCGATCGTCGGGAGCGCGCAGAACCTGTCGATCAGCCGGTCATCGCCGATTCCCGACAGCTCGTGATCGATGGCCGCTTGAAGCGAAGCGCGCTGCTGCGCGGCCTCGTCGTCGCGAAGCAGGAGCGACTGGTAGTGGTGGTAGAGAACCAGTGCGCGAGTAGGAAGCATCATCCCGCTGTCGATCAGCATCGACGCCTCCTTCATGTAGTACCCGTGAGCCGCGGCATCCTTCTCGGTGGCCGCGATCTCAGCCAGTACCATCAGGAGCGTCAGAACCGGAAACGTTGCCGAATGACGCAGTCCGGCGCTCACGCCGACCTCGGCCGGTTCGCGGGCGCGCTCCACGTCGCCCCGTCCGATCCAGCACGCCGACAGCGTGCGCAACGCGTCTACCCGGTCGAAGTCGTTTCGAATCTGCGACGCGGTGAACTCCGCCTGCTGAAAGCTTCGGTCGGACGCCTGCGCGTCGCCAAGATAGTGGTGCGCCAGAGCGATGCGCGCGTGGAGCTGGCTGATGTTCGACAGATGTCGCGATGGACCCGAAAGCGCCTCTTCGGCGATCTCGACAGTGCGTTCCCAGTCGCACCTGAAGGAGGCCGCCATCGCCGCCAGCATCGTCACGCCGTACCATCGCTCGGAATGCGTCGGGCTCATCCTCCGGGCGGTATCAAGAGCCTCAAATGCGGTACTGTATTCGCCCCTCATGATCAGATGTTCGCCTTCGATTCCGGCGAGCCGTGTCCGCGAGAACACCGCATCGTCCGACTCCGGAAGCGCGCGGATGCGGTCCACGAGCTCGTCGCGACGCTCGACCTGGTTCGAGAGCATCTCTGCGGTCGCCATGAGTTCCAGGACGTTCTGCTTCCGGCGCCCCATTGATTCCGATAGCTGGTAGTGCTCGATCGCTTTTCTGCCGCACGATCGCGCCTTGCCGAAGGAGTAGGATTTCAGGTTGTACGCGGTCAGAAGATGGTACGCGTTTCCGGCAAAGAGATGGCTGCGGTGCCGGATCGACATCTCGACGATCTCTTTCAGCAGCGAGTCGACCCGCTCGGTGACGCCATTGTTGAACAGGATCGCCGACTTGAGGAACATAAGCGTGATCTGTCGGTTGGCGTTAACTCCCGCAAAGTGATCGATGAGCGGCTCGATGAAATCGATCAGGTCCATATTGGCCAGCGGTACGCTGTTCTGTTCCAGATAGTCGGACGCCCGCTCGTACTCCTCGGCCCGTACCAGGTGGTGGAGGAGGCGCCCGTGGTGCGGATTGCCGTTCGCGATCATTCGGTCGGCAACAACGCGGTGCAGTATCCGCTTATTGAAGTTCAGCAGGCTCGAATAGAGCGCCTTCTTGAACAGGTCGTACCGGAACGAGTAGAGCGGTCCGTCCACGATCAGGATCCCGTCCTGTACGAACCGGGAAAGCGCATCGGCGACACCCGACGGGTCGGCTCCGGTCGACGACTGGACGTAGGCGGCGTCCTCGATCGAGAAGCTGTGTACGAAGACCGAAAGCTTCTTGAGCAGGTTGCGCTGCTCGGGCTCGTAGACCTCGATCGATGTCAGGAAGATGTTCTGGATCGTCGACGGCAACGATCCGATGTCACGATTCTCAGACGCGTAGCGCGCGTACTCGCGGATGAACAGCGGGTTGCCGCTTGCGTGTTCCAGGATCGAAGCGGTCACCGCTTCGTCGATCGCTTCAGGGTGAACCGCGCGGATCAGTTCAAGCGTCTGTTCGCGATCGAGCGGCGGAACCTCCACCACGTCGAGCCCGACGAGCGACTGGAGCACGTCGGGCGATGGCGTCCGGTCGGTGCACAGGAAGAACGGCTTCACGTCGGCGTTTTTCAGGTAGAACGCGATGAAGTCGAGGCTGTTCTTGTCGACGAAGAAGAGGTTTTCGATGCACACGAGCGGCGGGTACGGGGCGTCGGCGTTTTTCTGGATGATGCTCTTCAGCACCAGGTAGAGCAGCACGAATGCCTGGCTGTCCGACTCTTCGGCTCCGCCGTGCGCCAGCCGCGCAAACCCTTCGGCAGACCTTGGGTCGATGTCCAGCGCAGCCGACACGCGCGTCGCAATCGACCCCGTGTCCATCGCCGCGGTGATCCCGCAGCAGCCGCTGAGCATGTCGGTCACCGCCGCGAACGGCGTTGTCCGATAGCGAAGCGCGCGGACGTAGAGCACCGAACTGGAGAAGTCAGGCAACTGGTTGATCCGCTCGATCACCGCCTGGGCGATTCGTGACTTCCCGATCCCGGCGGGGCCGGTCAGAACGACACCGCCGGTGACTGCTACATCATGCCTGAGGTACGACCGGAACACGGAGTCGACCGTCGGTTTCCGGCCGACGAAGATTGCATCGTCTTCGACCGGCCGCGTCTTTCTGCCGACCACGCGGTAGGCGGCCACCGGATCCTCTTTCCCGTGCGCGGCGATGAAGCGGCGCTCCCCGAACGTGAAGTCGCCGTCGCTGCGTTCCTTCGTGTCCTCAGATACGAGCGCAGAGTTCGCGTCCGCCTGTGATTGAATCCGGCTTGCGACAGACAGCGCGTGTCCTGTCACGACGTCGAACTCGCCGCGCCTGCCGGTGGTGATCAGCCCGGTGTGAATCCCAATCCGGAACGCGATATCCGGCGCACCCGCGCGCTCGGCGTTGATCCGTTCGATGGTGGCAAGGAAGTCGAGCGCGGACGACACTGCGCGCGACGGGTCGTCCTCATGGAGCTCCGGCACACCGAAGACCGCGACGAGCGCGTCTCCGATGTACTTCTCCACGATGCCACCGTAGCCACCGATGATAGTCTCGAATGCACCAAAGAGTCGGTTCATCAGCGCATCGACCTCTTCGGGATCCATGCGCTCGGACAGCGTCGTGAAGCCTTTCATGTCCGCGAACAACACCGTCACGTGGCGCCGTTCGCCCGCCTTGAGATTACCCGAGTTCAACCGTCCCCCCTGGGTCTACCGGCTTTCGGCAAAGAGCTCCTGAAGCTGATCTTTGGCCTGCTTGATGACCTCTGCGTACTGCGACCGCAGCCTGTCCATGTTCGCCGACAGCGCCTGCGCAAACTCGGGATCATTCGACGGGTCGAGCTTCACGGTGCGCCCGGTCTGCTGCGCGATCTGAGCCTCTTTCTGCCGCATCCGCGGCTCGAACTGCTGTCTGAGGCTTTCGATCAGGCGTCCTTTCGTGTCGACGTACTGCTGCAGCAGCTGAGCGACCTGTCCCATCAGATCGGCGACGGTGCGGCGGTCTGAGATCAACAGGTCGAGGCCCCGGGCGACCTTGTCGAGCCGATCGAGCTCCGTGTCCTGGCCCGGGAGCGCAAGGTGCGACAGCAGGACCTGGAAACACCCTTCGCGAACCCCGGCCTGTCGCGCACGATCGAAGTTCTTGATCTCGCGCTTGAGGTCGACCGACGGATCGTCCATGAACTTTCCGGCCAGTTTCATGCCCGCCTGGCGCGCGTCGTGCAACTCGATCTTGGACTTGTCGCCCTTGACCTCCGCGGTCCGTTCCAGTGCGAGCTCGAGCGCACTCTTGATCTCACCCATGTCGCTATCCTAATCGTTTCGCGCTCGCGCTTCAATCGGGGATGATCGTACGCGACGGGCAGACGATCGCGTCCATTCGTTCGTCGGCGTCGGTGGTCGGGAGCTGGTCAAAGAGCTGTTCGTCGAAGCAGACTCCCACAGCGATGATCCGCTGTCCAAGGAGCGTTCGCGCGCCGCGCAAGAAGCGATCGTAATAGCCCTTGCCCCGACCGATGCGGTTGCCGAACGCGTCAAACGCACGCCCCGGGCACACGACGCACACGACACCGTCAGCCGGGGCGGTCCACTCGGATTGGTCTGCCGTCGGTTCGAGCATGCCCATACGGTGTCGCGCGAGTGCTGCACTCGCGCGATGGAACACCAGGTCGGATCCGTCCACGCGGGGCAGGAAGATCGTGTCGTCTGCGATCAGGCTCGACGTGTCGACTTCGTCGGGAAGCGGATGATAGACCAGGCGTTCGGTCGCGCCGGTCCACCAGGTCGACGCGCACAGCGTAGCGATCACCCGCGTGCCTGCGGCCGTCCGTTCGCTCGCCGACAATCTGGCGATCCGGGTAGCTACGAGCGATCGTATCTCACGCTTGGTCGCCGCACTCATGCATTTCCTCCAGGCAGAAGGCGACAGATAAAAAGAGCCTGCCCAAAGGCGGCAGGCAAGGGAGAGTGGGATACACGTGCGACCGAAGACCGGCAATGCCGGACGGCTGAGGGATCGAGCCGACGTGCAGAAACAGAGGGTATCTGTTTCACCGTAAAGGTACCATACCTGCCCAAAATGTCAACCATGTCATCGGTCTACAGCGCCGATTTTTGTTCCGGCGAAGAAATCGGTGTAGCGCCGGTCGGTACCCTGGATGTGGTTTACGACCCAGTCGCGAAGGAAGTCGGCGACGTCCATCGCGATCATCGATCTGCCGGACGCAAACTCATTGCGAAGCTCGGTGGCCTGCGCGACCAGATCGCGATGCGCGCGGACGTGTTCGGGAGCATCGGGATAGCCGTACTGCTCGAATGCCGTCTCCTCCGCGCTGAAATGCGAACCGGTGTAGGCAATGAGCTTATCGAACACATCTGCGATCATCGCGCGTGATTCGCCCGCCTGCATCGCCTCGTAGAGTCGGTTGATCAGGTCGAACAGCCCGCGGTGTTGGTTGTCGAACTCGGGCACGCCGACCGACAGCGCGCTCGTCCACTCGAGCGTCCGGTCCTGCTGGCACCCGGCTACGACTTCGACGAACGACCGCGACAGGTCGAGCAGTTCTGCGAATCTCTGCTCGCGCTCGATCCGGCCGTTTTCACCACGGTCGGCGGCGACAACTGTACCTGCTGCCGCTCGGAGCCGGTCCACGTGCGCACCTATGTCGCGAGCCGCCCGCTCTCCGACAACATCGGCCGCGCGCTCCCGGACCCAGGCGGTGATCGCCGTATCCGATGGCATGTCAGCGCTACCCACCGAGTCGGCTCCAGAGTCGACTCGGTCCATTCGCTCACGGATCGCGCCGACCCACGCCATATGCTCGAGCACCAGGTTCGCCAGTTCGAGCCGCCGGATCGCGTGCCGCTCGTGGGTAGTCTCCGAGCCTGCGAACGACGCGAGCAGATCGAGCATCGTGGTGAGCTGCTGATTGCTCTGGACGCTGAGACGGGTGATCCGGCCTGACGCGATCGTAACCGCGGCCGCCGACGCGCGGATCGACTGCATAGCTCCGGTGGTCTCCATCGACGCGTCGCGGGCGCCTGCAAGGATCGTCGCGACCTCCTGCGCGGCGATCCGCATTTCCTCCGCGTTGTTCAACGATTCGGCGGAGAGTTGTCGGAGGTCGGTGGTCGCCGTCACCACTTCGGTCGTCCCGGCTGCAAGCTCTTCGGTGCTGAAGGTGATCTCGCGAAACGCCTGCGACACCGACTGCGTCTCCGTTTCGATCGAACGGAACGCGTCGGCGGCGTCGGTGCCGGCGCGTTGGGCTTCGCCGATCCGTGCGGTGAGTTCCTTGAGCGTGCGCCTGATGTCCGCCGCGTTCTTTGCGGTCGACTCGGCAAGTGACCGTATCTCGCCGGCGACCACCGCGAAACCGCGCCCGTACGCACCGGCGTGCGCCGCCTCAATCGCCGCGTTCATCGCGAGCAGATTCGTTTGGGCGGCGATCTGGTTGATAATCCCGGTCAGGCTCCCGACGCTCTGGACGCTGTCGGTAACCCCGTGGATGACCCGCTCCACGACCTCAATCTTCTGCGTTCCGTCCCGGGTCAGCGTCGACAGGCGATCGGCCGCGACCGCCTTCGATTGGGCAACTGCCGCAACGCTTTCGATGCTCGCCGACATCTGCTCAACGGCGGCCGCGCTCTGATCTACCAGGCCATCCTGATTCCGCACGTGCCGCACCAGGCTTTCGACGGCCGCCTGGATCTGTTCCATCGCCGATGCGCCGTTGGCAACCTGATCGGCGAGCGCTTCGGCCAGAACCGTTGCCCCCGCGGCATCTCCCGAGATGCGGGCGACCGACCCGAGCGTTTCGCCGATCTGGGCACCCAGCCGCCGGCCCGCGCTCTCGTTCTGAAGCGCGGAGTCTCGCACCGAGTCGATCAGCGCGACCAGTTGTGCCTCCGCGTCGCGTTCTGCCGCCTCTCTATCCGGCCTATTCCTGCGCTCAAACGCGAACGCAACGCTCCCGAAGGCTCCCACTACGACGAGGATGATACCTGTTACCGTCAGTGTCTCAAACGGTAGTGTGCCTGCGAGCATTCCAGCGAGCAGCAGCAACGACCCGGTCGCGCACAGCGCGGCCAACGCAATGCCAGCGAACCGACGGAGACGATCGGAGGAGTAGTGAGTTCTCATATGCAGCCGATTGTACGGGGCTTACCGCGCGAGCACAATCAAAGAGTCGCTGCCAAAGCCGTCTACCGGCGTGCTCGGGCCGGATTACGCGCAAGCAGGTAGCCGCTTTCGGCCGTTTGCCCCACGATCAGCGCGAGCGCCGCGGCGACCGCTCCGGCAAGCGACACGAGCGTCGCACCGATGAAGACCGCGGTGAATAGCACGACGGTGTAGACGATCGAAGCTTCGGCGAGCACGCGCGTGCGGCCGTTGCCGACGTAGCGCGCCCGGGCCCACGCCTTGATCGTCACCAACGCGGGCCCGACCGCGAGCACGTACAGGGGCACGTCGGTCAGTTCCAGAAGCCGCGGCGGCAGGCCGCCGACTGTTCGGAACCACCACGCCCCAACCGGCGTGACCGCCGCCAGCAGAAGCGATCCCGACAGCGTTCCCGCGAGCACCGCCGTGAATCGACGAAGCCGTCGGAGGTTCGCAGGGTTCTGTTTCAGCATCGCGATCGCGCCTTCCTGGTAGCTGAGCGCGAGGCTGTTGAACAGGAAGAGGAATCCGCTGATCACCGGCCAGACCGCGAGCGACAGCTCGGGCAGCGCGCCGCGCGCCAGACCGAACGTGAGCACCGGATTGGCCATCAGGAAGACCACGGTGGTCAGCGACAGCGGGACGTAGAATCGCGACAGGCTGTGCCACCCCTGGCGCTCGTCGCCGGGTTCCGGCTGACGGAGCGTTGGCAACACGAGCGTGCGGTTCAGCAGCCACGCGGTCGCAGCCGCGATGGTCACGCCGGCCGATACCGCGATCGCCCCGAGCATCGCGCCTGAGACGCTCCACCGCGCGTAGCCGACCGCGATGATCGCCGCAACCAGGCCCAGACGCAGTACCATCGAAATCGGTACCACCCAGGTCCGACCGTGTCGGATAAGTACGCCCTGCCAGAAGCGCCGATACCCCACGGCCGCAGAGAATGGCGCCATCACGACGAAGGGCCACCGGCTCGCCTCCAGCACGTCGTCGGGAACACCCAGAAGGCCGCCAACGATCGCATCGTAGAGTGGCGTCAGTCCGATGAGCAGGTGCAGCGCCGTCAGCGACAGCGCCAGGATGTGCATCAGCCGGAGCAGGAGGTCGTAATCGGCTCGGTGTCCGGTCAGCGCGGTTGCCGCCGACAGCATCTGGAGAACCGGGCTTTCGGCGACGAGCGCTATCGCAAAGACCACGCCGAATGCGGCCAGGTTTACCGCCGCGTCGGGCATCCGTGCTATGACCGCAGCCAATGCCGGCTGCTCGACCGCCATCATCAGCCACATGATGCCGAGCGGGATCCAGAATACGAACATCTGACCGTACGACAGCGGCGGGCGGTCGGCGTGAGCGGGCATCCCCGTAAGCTACCGGGCCTGAGGCCGATCACCAATACCAGCTGACCATATCGGATCGATGATTTACCAAGCGGTGCCAGGCGGGTATTCTGGCCGGGAGGGAGGCGCGATGAAGCTGAGCGGCAAGGTAGCAGTGATCACTGGCGGTGCCGGAGGCATCGGGCGCGCCACCGCGGCGCGGCTTGTCGCAAAGGGGTGTTCGGTCGATCTCTGGGACCGCGACCGTTCCTTGCTCGACGACGCGGCCGCGGCGCTTGGCGCAGACGCCCGGATCGGCGCCGACGCCCGACTCTGCGCGACCCGGGTCGTCGACGTGACCGACCCCCAGGCGGTCGTGGCTGCCGCAGCCGATGCGATCGCGTTGTGGGGCAGGGTGGACATCGTTGTCAACAATGCGGGTCACCTTGCGACGGGAGCCCTTCTGGATCAGCCGGTGGACACCTGGAAGACCACGATCGACGTGAATCTGACCGCGGTCGTCGCGGTGACCCATGCGTTTCTCCCGCATCTCTACGATCGTGGCGACGGCCACGTCGTGAACATCAGCTCCGCGTCCAGCCTCGTCGGCGTGTCGGGCCTGGCAGTCTACTCGGCTACCAAGTGGGCGGTCTGGGGTCTGACCGAGGCGTTACGCCACGAATCCCTGAATCTGGGCCATAGCGCCGTGCGCTTCTCATCGGTGCACCCGAACTACATCGCGACCGGGATGTTCGAAGGCGCCCACGTGCCGGGTCTCGGTGGGCTTGTGTTCCCCAGGCTGTCGTCGCACGACGTGGTTGCGAAGGCGATCGTCGAGGGCGCGCTCATTCGTGGCCGACGAACGCCCAAGCGCCCGCGGTCGCTCCGGCTCGCACTTCTGCTCCGCGGCATCCTGCCCGACGCGTGGTTTGCGGCCGTTGCACGGTGGCTTGGCGTGCATGCGAGCATGAAGAGCTGGCGCGGCGCCGGAGGCAGCCATGAGTGACCACAACGAACGACCGATGATCGTGAATCCGGCGACCGGCGCTGCCGTCGCAGAGATCGCAGAGCACACCGCAGAGCAGGTCGCCGAAGCAGCCGAGCGCGCGCGCGACGCGCAGCGGGAATGGTCCGCGACGTCAGTGTCGCACCGGGCGCGAATCATCCGGCGGGCGCGCCGCTTCGTAGCGGATAACGCGGATCGGCTCGCAGCGATCGTCAGCGAGTGCACGGGCAAGCCGCGGATCGACGCGCTCGCGACCGAGGTGCTGCCCGCCGCGGTGATGGTCGACTACTACGCGCGGATTGCGCCGCGCGTGCTGCGCCCCCATCGGATTGCGGGCAGCTCGCTCCTGTTCTTTGACAAGGCGAGCACGCTCCACCGTGAGCCGTTCGGAGTGGTCGGGATCATCAGCCCGTGGAACTACCCGCTCGGAATCCCGCTCCACGAGGTGATCACCGCGTTGCTGTGCGGGAACGCGGTACTGCTGAAGGTGGCGACGCAGGTCCAACCGGTTGGCGATGCGATCGCCGCGATGTTCGCTGCGTGCGGGCTTCCGGCGGGGCTGCTGCACGTCGTGCACGTGCCGGGAAGGATCGCCGGGGAGGCGCTCCTGGACGCGGGTATCGCGAAGCTCTTCTTCACCGGGTCTACCGATGTCGGCCGGGAGCTCGCGCGCAAGGCGGGCGAACGGCTCGTTCCGGTGAGCCTGGAGCTCGGCGGTAACGACGCGATGCTCGTGCTGCCCGGCGCCGACCTCCTTCGCGCGGCTGCCTGCGCGGTGTGGGCCGGTATGTCGAATACCGGACAGTCGTGCGGTGGCGTTGAACGCATCTATGTCGCGGAGTCGGTATACGACGCGTTTGTCGCGGCGCTCCGACCGATGGTAGAGCGGCTGCGGGTCGGCGCCGACGTCGACCACCGCGTGGACGTGGGATCGCTGACCACTCGCGGGCAGCTCGATACGGTCACTGCACACGTTCGCGACGCGCGACAGCGGGGTGCGATCGAGGTTGCGGCGTCGTCGCTCCCCGCCGGCGCGTCGGGCCACTTCCACCCGGCACTCGTGCTCGAGCTGTCGGACGACGACGCGTCGCTCCTCTGCGACGAGACGTTCGGCCCGGTCATCGCGCTGCGACGCGTGCGCGACGTCGATGAAGCGGTGAGCCGCGCAAACGCGTCGCAGTTCGGCCTTACCGCGTCTGTCTGGACGCAGGATCGGCGACTCGCCGACGCGGTCGCCTCGCGCCTTGAAGCCGGTGCGGTGACGATCAATGACCATCTGATGTCGCACGGCATGCCCGAAACCCCCTGGGGTGGCGTGAAGGAGTCGGGAATCGGGCGGTCGCATTCTGAGCTCGGTTTCCACGAGATGACCCAGCCGAAGGTCGTTGTTCGAGGGCGGTTCGGCTTCATCCGGAAGAACATGTGGTGGCAACCGTATTCGCCGGAGGTTTACCGTGGTCTGTCGGGTGCGCTGACCGCCTTCTACGGGCATGGTATCGGGTCACGCGTTCGCGGTATCGCTGCGACCGCCAGGTTGTTCATCCGCCGTGCGCGCGGTATCGACTGACGGTCGCGCGGTATCGACGGAACGCCGCGGCTCAGATTCGGGTATCCGGCGGGTCAGTCCGAACGCGGCGCCGGCGCCAAGCAGGCTGACGATCAGGTAGAACAGAAACGCGGGTCGATAGCCTTCGACCGTGATACCGAATCGCTCGAGTCCCGAGTAGAGTACGACGCCGCCGATCGCGGCGCCGAGCATCGACCCACTGAACCGGATCATGCTGTAGAGCCCCGCCGCGGTCGCGGATCGCGTGCGTGGTGCTCCGCTGAGCGCGTACACGTGGAGCGCTGCCAGGCAGAGTCCCGCGCCCAGGCCGTGGACCGCAAGGATCGCGAAAACCCACGCGACGGGCGCTCCGGTGGGAAGTATCAGGAAGGAGAGCATCGCGACCGACTCGACGCCGAGCCCAAGGACTATCTGCGTTCGGCTCTTCCATCGGTCGACGACGATCCCGCCGATCCACATCGTTATCAGGAGTGCTCCGGCGTGGAGCATCAGGAGGCTGCCGGTGGCCGATGCTGCCAAGCCGTAGATGTCCGTCACAAAGAGCGGCATCAGGAAGCTCGCCCCTCCCATCAGCATCATCCGGAAGCTGACGCAGATCGACGCGAAGGTGAAGTTCCGGTTGCGAAAGATCGTGAGGTCGATGAAGGGGGTCGTCCGGGTACGGCTCCACCACACGAACGCGATCAGGAATGCGATCCCGGCGCCGAGTAACCGCAGGTCGCGCAGCGGCTCAACGCCGGTGATCGGTCGGCTCGACGTGAAGAATACCAGCATCGCGACCGTTCCGTTGAAGAGCGCTACCCCGATCCAGTCGAACGAGCGCACCGCGTGTCGCAGCGACGACGAACGCGAGCTTTCGGGCAGCATGGCCCGCGTGAGGATAAGCGCTGCGGCACCGACCACGAAGGTCGGCACCATGACCGATCGCCAGCCGAACGAGTCGATCAAAGGCCCTGCGATCAGCGGGCCCAGCAGTCCGGCGACCGGGCCGCTCGAGTTCCACGTGCCGACCGCCTTTCCGCGCTGTTCGGGCGGGGCGAACTCGATGATCGTTGCCATCGCGAGGGGATTCACGCCCGCCGCTCCGGCTCCCTGGACCGCGCGTCCGACCAGGATGAGCGGAAGCGACTCCACGAAAAGCAGCACGCCGCTGCCGGCGCAGAAGAGCGCTACTCCCGCGAGCATGAGTCTGCGTCGCCCTATACCGTCGCCAAGCCGTCCGTACAGCGGCATCAGCATCATGTACGGAAGCGTATACGCGACGAGCAGCCACGACGCGGTGTCCGCGGTGAGATTCTGTTCGCTGCGGATAAACGGCACCGCGACGCTGAACATCGCCATTGCGATGATCGTCGTGACCGTCGGCGCCATGAGGACGATGACGATTCGACGGAGCGTAGCGGTCGGCGTGGGGGTAGCGTTCATGCCCGCGTCGGATCTGAGAGAAAGCTCGCGAGCAGGCGCGCGGTGTTCTCTACAGCGTCCGAATGGATGATCTCGTATCCGTGCGTATTCTCCATTGGGACGCCGATCAGCGCCGCCTGCGCCGCACCGCCGAGTCGTTTGGCCGCGGATGCATCCGAGGTGTAGTTCTCAAAGATCCCGATCCCCGGAAGCATCTCAAGGTCAAGCGCATGCCGCACGAGCGCGTCGGCAACTCCCTTGTCGTAGACCGCCCAGTCGTCCTTGTACCCGATCGTCGGGTACTGGTCGACCTGGTTCGCGTACTCGTTGGCCGACACCGGCGCGACGTCGATCGCGAGCGCGAGCGCGCCGGGAAGCCGGGCCGTCGCAAAACCGGCGGTTCCCGCTCCAAGCTCCTCCTCGCGCGTGAAGACCAGGTAGACGGGAACGCCCGGCCCATCGGTCTGCTGAAGGAGTCTGATCGCCTCGAACGCCGCCGCGATCGGCGCGCGGTTGTCGAGCGCGAAGCCCGCGATCAGGTCTCCGGTCTCCCAGAGCATCCGGTGCTGCCGCGCGACCACGACGCGGCAGCCGGGGCGCACGCCCGCATCAATGAGCGCTTCACCGTCCATTCCGGTGATCACTTCGTACTGGTTGAGGTCGTAGTTACCATGCTTGGCGTGCCACACGTCGGCCGTTTCCTCACCGGTGTGCCACGATCCGAGCGACAGCACCCCGGGTACGATTCCACCGTGGCCCAGGATCTCGACCGGTATCTGGCCCAGGAAGCCGGGAGAGAACGAGCCGAGCGCTGCGAGCTTCACGGTGCCGTCGGCGAGCACTCGCTTGATCATGAATGATATCTCGTCAAGGTGGAGCAGCACCCGGATCGACCTGTCCCGCGGCTGTTCGGGACCGATGCGCGCGATCATGTTTCCCGCGTTGTCGGTGTCGTAAGACAGTCCGAGTTCTGACAGAAATCGCGCGCATACCGCGGCGACTTCGTCTTCCTGTCCGCACGGTCCCCGCGCGTTGACGAGTTCCTGAAGCTGAGCGCGTACGCCTGGTGACATCATGGAGACGAATGTACCACATCGAGGCGAACCGGTGGCGCGTCTATGCCGCGTCCGGAGCGCCACTATGTTGACTGAAATCCTTGGTCGATGAGCAACCAAACGCCGTATATTCGAGGCACACTATGAACGAGACAACGAATGGACGGAGCGCGGCCGAAGACCTCAAGCTGATGATGCAGCGCGCATTTGTCGGCAACGACGCGACGCTCGATCTGGTGCTTGCCGGATTCCTCTCCGGACTGCACGTCCTGGTCGAAGACATCCCGGGCGTAGGCAAGACCACGCTCGCGCGAAGTCTTGCGAAGGCGGCGGGGCTCGATTACGCGCGTATCCAGTTCACTCCCGACCTGCTCCCCGGAGATATCACCGGCGTGACCGTCTGGAGCCCGGAGAAGCGCGAGTTCGTGTTCAAGACCGGCGCGATCATGCACCAGTTCATCCTGGCCGATGAGGTCAACCGTGCGTCGTCGCGGACGCAGTCGGCTCTGCTGGAGGCGATGCAGGAGCGATCGGTCACTGTCGACGGTCGGACCTACCCGCTACCCGATCCTTTCTTCGTCGTCGCGACGCAGAATCCACTGAACTTCTCCGGCACCTTCCAGCTTCCTGAGGCGCAGCTTGACCGGTTTGGACTGTCGCTGTCTCTCGGGTATCCGGGGCTTGAGGACGAGATCAAGATTCTTGGGCGAGTGCGAGACGACGCGTTGATCGATGCGCTCGAACCGGTCACTACCCCCGACACGATCACCGCGCTGCGAGCTCAGGTGCGCGCGGTCCGGGTGGATCGCCGCATCGAGGAGTATGCGGTCCGGATCGCCGATCGCACGCGAAAGAGCGAATCGCTGAAGCTCGGCATGAGTCCGCGCGCGACCGGTCACCTGGTGCTTGCCGCGCAGGCTCGTGCGTATCTGTCGGGGCGCGACTACGTCGTCCCGGAGGACGTCGTGGAGATCGTGGTACCTGTCGTGCAGCATCGACTGATCCCGACCGCGCAGTCGCGGCTGGAGAACGCCACGCCGACCGAGATCCTGATGAAGATTGTCAGTGAGGTCCCAAAACCGTCAGGCCTGTAGCGAAGGAGCGCCATGCGCACACTGGTAGTTCGGCCCGGACCAGTCGGGTTGTTCGCGTTTCTGTTGTACGTACTCTTTCTGGCATCGTCCTACTTCGGCTCGGTCTTCTATGTCCTTTTTGTAACCGTCGTACTGCTGGCTTCGTTTTCAGTAATGTCGATGGTTTCAACGGTTCGCCGGCTTGAGTTCAGGCAGAGCATCAGTACGCCGCAGCCGTCCAAGGGGGACGCGGTGGAGTACCGGTTCACCGCCATCAAGCAGACAGCTTTTCCTGCCGCCCCGGCCCGCGTGGAGTTCACGAACGTGCGTCACGACCTGCCCGTGGATGTACCCGATGCCCGGTTCTACCCGTCGTCGAACCACTGGTTCGAGTTTGCTCACGTCGTGCCGGTTCCCTACCGCGGCGAATACGCGATCGGTGTCCGGATGATCGAGGTCACCGGTTTCTTCCACCTGCTGTCGTACCGGATCGCGGGCGATGTCCACGAGTTTGCCGTGTACCCTCGCGTCGTTTCGATCTCCCGCGCTCCGTTCGTGGGGCAGGAGAGCGCGTTGAGCCGTCCCGGGCTGTTGCGGGGGAGGGACGAGGATCCGACCATCCTGGAGAGTCTGGTCCAGTACCGCGAAGGGCTGCCGATCCGCCACATCGCGTGGAAGAAGTTCGCCGCTATGGGCGTCCCGGTTCTCAAGACGTACGGATCGAGCTCCCGGCCCGGTGTCACGATCTACCTTGATACGCGTCGCTACGGGGTGCACGACGAGTCGTCGCAGGCGGCCGAAGACTGCTCGATCGAGATTCTGGTCGCTCTGGTCAAGTACTACAGTGGCGCCGCGATCCCTGTGGCCGTGTACGGCGATGGGCTCGATCGCTTCGAGTTCGACGGGCACGACGATGCACTCTTTCATCAGTTCCTTACCGCGATGATCCGTGTCCGGTTCGAGTCGACGCGGTCGCCCGCTGAGTTGTTCTACGCCGATTCTGCGACCGCGCGGTTCCGGTCGAGCGCGGTCCTGTTCATAACTCAGCAGATGGATCCCGAAGTCCTGACGCTCGCGGAGTTCGGTACCGCCGACGCGACGTGCAGCATGGTGCTCAACCTGGCAGGACGGACGATATCGAGCCGCAGCGACGCTACGCACGCGGTCGGCCGGCTGCGGGAGCGGGGAGCGCTGGTGCACGTCGTGCGCGACACCGACACGATCAGGGAGGATCTTGAACAATGACTGGTACCCGCCGTGACCAGCTCATGCGGATCGGCATCTCGATGCTCATCGCGTTTGGCCCCGCCTCCGTGCTCGTCTGGCTCCTCAACCCCACCGGTCCGCTGTGGATCGCGTTTGCGATGGCGGGCATCGTCACCGCGACGCACGCGATCCATCTGCTCTCTGGTCGAATCCCTGCTGCTGTTGTGTCGGCGATCACGTTCGTGACGATCGGCCTCGCCGGGCTGATGCTGGCGGTCAATATCGTCATCGTACCGTTTTCGGCGTATCTGGCATGGTTTGACCTGGTCGCCGACGGGACGGTCCGGGGTTCGGTGTCGTTCGTGTTCGTGATGGCCGCCGCCTTCTTCACGACCGCGCTGTCGGTCGGTGTCTACCGGCGCGCATTTCTGGTTCCCATCGCCGGATCGGCGTTCATCGTATCGATGCTGTTGGCGCTGATCTATCAGCACTGGATCACCGCGTTCGCGACCGTCACGCTTCTGGCCGTGTTCGTCGTGACGCTTACCGGGCGATTCCTGGCCGATCAGTCGCGTGTTCGCGCGGTTCGGACCGCGCTGGCCGCGTTCGTCGCGGTAGTGTTCCTCTCCACGCTTCTTGGCGCTGCGCATCGTCCGCGTGGATCGTACATCGTTGACGCGCGTCTGGCCCCGATGCTTCGCGACTTTGTCGTCCGCAACGTCCCCCGGTTCCCGGTGATGTACGCGACGCCCGGGTACGGGTACTCGTTCGAGCAGTCCACCTTCGGCGAGGCTCCTACGCTTTCGAGCAGCGCAATCTTTTCGGTCTACGCAGATCCCGGAAGCCGCGTCTATCTGCGGACCGAGGTCGCACGGACGTTCGACGGTCGTCTGTGGGCGATGGAGGATCCTTTGAGTTCGGGAGTCGCCCGGGCGGTGTTGACCCGCCCGACGAGCGTTTACCGCCCCCCGCTCCCGTTCGACCTCGAGTTCGAGATGGGCTTCATCGACTCGCTCGGCGGTGAGATCGGCGATACATTCATGGATGGTGAGGTCCACGTCGCGCTGCTCGGCGACTTCTACCCGATGATGCCGCATACGCTTGACATGGAGCGCGCGGTGCTCTACACGAACCGTGATTCGTCGATCATCGGTACCAGAGAGACCGGCTTCAGGCTCGACCCGCCGATCGTGCACCGCGACACGATCGTGATCCAGCGTCGACTTCGGCCGCCGGATCCGTCGTCGATTCCCAGGCCGACCGATCTACACGAGTACACGCGAACCCACCGTGACGTGCCTGCCTCGGTGAGGGAACTCGCCGCGGCGCTCGCCGGCGATACGCCTATCGCGACCGCCGTGAACATCCGTGACTATCTGGCCGCGGAGAGCGAGTACACGTTGGAGGTCGGACGCATCCCCGCCGATGCCGACTTCGTCGAGCACTTCCTCTTCGAAAGCCGCCGCGGATACTGCGTCCAGTACGCGACCGCGTTCACCTTACTGGCGCGGCTGAACGGCATTCCGACGCGCTACGCGACCGGCTTTCTGGTCAGCATCCCGTACGACACAAACTACGCGACCGTATCGGGGCTGGCCGCGCACGCGTGGCCGGAGATCTGGCTGCCCGAGTACGGCTGGAACATCATCGAAGCGACGCCGCCGATGCAGAGCGCGGCAGACCTGTCGTGGTTCTACCGCGATCGCTTCGGGGTCGGGGACGACGCGTACACGCGACGGCAGCTCGAGGCGGTGATAGGGCGCGATACCGCCGACGACGGTCTGTCCGGCGAGCCGTCTGCATTCGTGGAGGCGCTGACCGTCGCCGCGCTGCCGGCGGCCGCGCTGGTCGGTGTTGTCGCGCTCGCGCTCATCGTCGCGGCGGGCATCCGCAACGAGTGGTTCGTCGGATCGCCCGAGCGGAGGTTCGCGACCGCGGGGCGCAGGCTCGTGAAGACCGCGACGCGCGCCGGCGTCCGGCCCCCTGACTCAATCGGCTGGCGCGCGTGGAACGACCAGGTGCGCGACGCGTGCGGACCGAACCACGGATCGCCGGGAGCGGCCGCGCACGATCGCGCGCTTCGCCTGGTCTGGAGCGCGTACTTCGGATCCCGGCGCGTGCGCCGCGTCGATGCAGCGTTCATGCGAACCTATCGCTCGCGGGTGACCAGGAGTCTTCGCACTCACTGACCCGTGCTCTGCCGCAGCTGCTGCGCGTATTCCGTCAGCGCGTCGGCCAGGACGGTGAGGATGCGGCTCATGCGGTCGTAATCGAGCCGATCGGCGGTGTCGGTGACTCGATGGTAATCGTCGTGGAGCCCCGTGAACACCGACACGACGGGAACGCCCGCCTGGTGAAACGGATAATGGTCGCTGACCTCTTCGACGACTCCGCGCCGCAACGACACCTCGAGCCCGCGGACCTCGGCGGCTCGCGCGACAGCGTCGGCAAACCCGTCGGCGGCCGGCGAGGTGTACACCCGCACCGGCTTGTCGGGGTTTCGGCCGATCATGTCCAGGTTGACCATCAGCGCGATCCGCTCGGGGGGAATCACCGCGTCGCGGACGAATGCGCGCGAGCCGAGCAGTCCCTCCTCTTCGGCGGTGAACGTCGCAAACGCGACGTTCACCGGCCGTTCGGCCAGCGACGTCGCTGCCGCGAGCTCCAGTACCCCCGCGACACCGGACGCATTGTCGTCCGCTCCGTGGTAGATCGCATCGGCGGTGTCGCCGAACGATCCCAGGTGGTCGTGGTGCGCCCCGATCACGATCCACCGCGCGCCGCCTGGCGGACTCGGCGATCCGGTCGCGGACAGGAACCCGACGATGTTGCGCGCGGCCACAGGCCGTGCTTCCGCAGGCTCGACGTCGATGCGTGCGATCAGCCCGGACAGATCGACCGCTGCCGGAGAGAGCCCTGAGTCGGCGATCGACTGCACCGTTTCCAGGTCGAGTCCGACCGCGGCTATCATTTCGCTGGCGGTCCTGCGACTGATCTGCGCAGCAGAGAAGCCCGTGACGCGCGATCGCGCCCAGCGCGCGGCGATCGCGCGTGGATCGAGCCCCAGGGTCATCGGTGTGCGCAGATCCTCAGGCTCGTCTCCGTGCGTCGGCGCTGTTACTACGATCATCCCGACTGCGCCGCGGTTGCGGGCGGCAGCCGCCTTCGTTGCGAACAGCGAATGGTCGGTGAGCTCCGCTGAGGGGAAGCCCGCGTCGGCATCGAACGCGCCCGGTTCGTAGCGCAGCACCAGCACGATTCGCCCATCGACGTCGATCTCCCGATAGTCGTCCCAGTCGTGTTCGGGCGCGGTGATCCCGTAGCCGGCGAACACCAGCTGCGCCTCGACCGAGCCTAAGTCGGTGACCGGGAGCGGCCGCATCGCGAGCGGGGCGCTCCCGACCGCGATCACTCGCCCATCCGCGCTCACCGTGACGCCGGTCCGGCCCGGATCGAAGTCGGACGCAAACAGAGCGACGCCGTGAGCGTGGTCGTCAGTCGCTGGTGGTGACACCGCACCCACCTTCACCAGCCGACGCCGGATGTACTCCTCCGCGGCGTCGATGCCTGCCGTACCGGGGAACCGGCCGGCGAGCGCCCCGTCAGCCAGGAAGGAGGCGTGCGCGCGAAGCCGGTCAGGGGACAGCGCAGCCGCGGTGTCGAAGATCGGCTCATCGGCGGCACGGCGCGCGATCTCCATCAGATCCCTGGCGGGATCGACGACCGCGGCGCGTCGCGAACAGCCGGCCGTCCAGAAGGCAACCGATGGTAGTGCGAGCAGTCCGATCGCAAGCACCCAAAGCCGGGTGGGCCCATGGCGTTCGTTCACGCGTAGAGGCTCGCAATCCTGTCCAGAATAGTCAAATTGCCGAAACGCTCCCGCGGCCCCTACGTTCCCGGCGCGCCCCTACGCTCCCTGCCGCCCCGGCGAACCGCGAAGCCGGTACTCGGTTGGCGCCTGTCCGTACGTTCGTCTGTAGACCTGCGCGAAGTAGCTCTGGTCCGGGAAGCCGACGCTATACGCGATCTCGCCAACCGGCAGCAGCGTTGTGCGAAGCAGTAGACGCGCCTCCTGCAGCCTTACGCGTGTCACGTACGAGCTGAAGCTCGACTTCATCTCCTGCTTGAATATCCGACTCAGGTATCCCGCGCTGATACCCGCCTGCGCGGCGACGCGCGCGAGCGTGATCGGCTGACCGTAGTCGCGGTGGATCGTGCGAAGCACGCGCGACAGGTGCGCCGTGTAGCGAAGATCGCGCAGATCGAACACGAGCTCGGTGAAGCGCCGGAGGATCCGGGCGAGCCATCCGGAGATCTCCCGAGTCGACCCGAGCGTCCTCAGGCGCGACAGCGACTGGTACTCGAGTCCGAACACCTGCTCGGCGTCGGCTCCGCCGGCGATCGACGCGCGCGACAGCAGCACGACCAGTTCGAGCACCCTGGATCTGAACTCCTCGAGTCCCGACGGTCCCGGCTCCCCCAGGACCGCCAGAATCTGCGCCAGCACCCGCTCGGCCCCGTTTCGGTCCCCCGATCGTACTCGTTCGATGAGTTCCTGCTCCTTGTCGAGCGGGTATCGCATCGAACTGCGCTTGCGACCCTCCATCGATTCGAGCCTGGGGAGATACGACTCGATGAACGATGCGTCGGCGTCGAACGCGGATGCGACGTCCGGCGATCCGCCGTCGCGGCACGTGCTGGCAAGCCGGCCGACGACTACCGACAGCGACGTCGCCTGCGACGGCGAGAGTTCCGGGAGCGACCTGACCCACGCGGCAACCGCGTCCTGCGACATCAGCGCGCCCGCGCGGCTCGACCGAACCGCGCGCACGACCGAATCGTCGACCGCCGCGAGCACCGCTGGGCCGCACACGATCACGCCCTCAAGCGTGTCGCCGCGGACGACGGGGCCCGCGATGTGCAACAGCGTGAACGGGCAGACGTAGACGTACTGACCGCCGAGTCGCTCGGACTGGTACGCGGCGAACCGGTGCGTGCGGTCGGCCGCCGACGGCGCAGGGTGTCCTTCGAGCGCCGCTTCGCAGACTCCGCAGCGACCACCGCCGGCTTCAGCCGGTGCGTCGCCAACCGAAAGGTAGTGGCATTCCACACCGGAGACTGCGGCGAGCGCGTCGGCGACTCTGACGGCCACTGAGTCCATGGCCGATCGTACCATATGCGCGCGGCGCGCTACAGACCGTACTCCGACAGGGTGACCGCGCCGCCGTCGATTTCGGGGAGCATCGCTTCGACGAATGCATCCTCGGTCCGTGGAATCGTCGCGAGCTCGTCCTCGATCCGGTCGATCCACTCGGCCTCTCGATCATCGATGTGGAGCGTTCCGTCGGCGATCGCGCTACGCATCAGCGTGAGCGCCGTCTCAATCGCGGCGACCGTGCCGTCTACCGCATCGGAGCCTCCGACGTAGGCGGCCGCGATCGGGATCACGTTCACAGGGGCCAGGATGAAGGCCTGCGGATCGAGCGCGCTGTCGGAGTCGACGAAGAGCCGTTGAAGCGTCGCCCGGTCGTTCGACGCGATCGCGCCGTTCATCAGCCGAGTGTCGTAGACCAGTTGCTCCAGGTACGCGGTTGGTGCCATCCCCGACAGGAGCTTCTGGTTCGCGACCGATTCGTTACTCCACATGTCGCAGCACGCCGCGGCGATGTTCCCGACCTGGCTGAAGTGCGCGCACGCCGCGGTCTTGCCCTCCATCGATATCGGAACGCCGGCGATCGCCTTGATGAAGGGTCCCTCGTATCCGCAGTCCTTGTCGGGGCCAGTCGCGCCCGCCTCGAACGCTACCAGCGATCTTCCGATCGACGCGATCCGGTCGACCGCCGCGACGACGCGCGGGATGTACCGGTTTTCAGCCAGGACCATCGCGGTATTCGCGAATCCGCACGCGGTGTCGCCTCCGGCGAGCGTCCCGGTCCGTTCGGCGATCCGGACGATATGGTCCCACAGGAAGCGCATGTCGCGCACACCGAGCACCGCGAGCGCGAAGACCATCTGACGGACGTTGCAGTACATCAGCGCGTCATCGTGCAGCTCCTTTCCACCGGTGCTCTCGATCGACAGCAGGTTGCCCCCCGCCCGCGCGCCGCGCTCGAACAGCTCGAGCATCGCGTCCAGGTGTCGACTGGTCCGCATCCGCACCGGTCGGTCGAAGTCGCGCGTGTCGTTCGGCGTCAGCCGAATGGTTGCCCGGATGCCTTCCTTCGCCTCGGCGTCATCGCAGAGCGACCTCATCGTCGCGACGATCTCGGTCCCGAGCGACGGATCGAGCGTCATTTCGAGCAGCGTTTCGAGCTCGAACACGACATCGGTCTGATGGAGCGCGCGGCAGCGTTCGAGCGCGCCGGTGACGATCTGATGGTACTGGCCAACCACCTCAGCGCGGGTTGCGGCGTTCACTTCCATCGGCGGAAGCGTGAAGTTGAGCTCGGGAACGACCGAATCGCGACCGATCACGGTCCCGTTCGGCAACTCGACCGGACGCGGAGCGTTTCCGAATGAAAGCCCCGACGGGTCGTTGACAGCGAGCGATGTGAAGTGCATGGCGATCCTCCTGGGCCTCAGCATAGCCCTGCGTGATGATGACCGTTAGCAGAAAGCGTACCTCATTGTTGCCATGATGCCCTGAGATCTCATCGCAACAAATCCGACACCACCGATGGGTTGCACGACTCGGCGTTTCGTGGCACCCTCCGACCAGGCGGAAGCTCAATGCACAGGCTGACAAACGAGCACCTCACGGTCGTGCTCCTGGACCCGGTTGCGGACAGGGAGCGGTTCGGGGTACGATACTGTACCGGTGGCTATATCTTCCAGGTCGAGGATGGAGACGGACCGCTGCTGTCCGGGCCGACCTACCCGGCGAGCTTCAACTGGTTCGACGGCCAGGGGATACCCGATTCGTTCGCTCAGTCGCCGCTGCGCGATCCGGCGGCACCCGGTAGTCAGGCGCTGATCCTTGGGGTCGGGCTCTGCGATACCGCGCGTCGTGAGGTGATCGAGTACTGCACCTGGAAGGTCGCTCACCTCGACGGGGCGTACTCGTACATAACGCGACAGGCCTTCGACGACTTCGGAGTCCTCCTGGAGCGGTCGGTATCGCTCGACGGGCGGGTCGTGCGGTCACGCACGCGGGTCAGCAATACCGGCAAGGCGCAGATTCCACTTCGGTGGTTTCCGCACCCGTTCTACCCGGTACCCGCGGGTGACGATCTGTGCGCGCTGCCCGGTCCGGTCACGGTATCCGGCACTACGACCTATAGCGTCGGAAGCACGGGGTACCTTCGGTGCAGCGATCTGTCGGCGCGACAGGCTGTGCCCGTGGGCTGCAATTGCGACGGGCCGCTGACCGTGCTGCAACGCCACCCGCGGTTGGGGATGGTTGCGGCCGCGTTCAGCTTTGCTGCCGGACACGTGCTGGTCTGGGGGAACGAGAACACGTTCTCGTTCGAGCCGTACCTGGAACGGACGGTCGGACCGGGTATGGAATTGAAGTGGTCGGTTGAGTACCATTTCTAGACAAAGAATGCGAGGTGATCTGTGATTGACGGCGTCGTGCTGACCGTGGTCGGCATGTTGACGGTATTTCTGTTTCTGGTGCTGCTCGTAGTATCGATGGTCGTGCTGCGGGCGGTGGTCGATAAATGGTTCCCCGAACGCGTGGGTGGCGACGACCGAATCGCGGCAATCGCGGTCGCGGCGGTTCGCCAGTTTGAACAAGCCAAGGGGCAAGGAAAGAGATGAAACACATAGATAGCATGATCACGGCGTTCCGTGACGGATTTCAGTCGTGCTTTGGCGCGCGGGTGCTGACACCAGACTTCCTTCCGGCCTACGAAGCGGCGGTTGCCGCAGGCTTGCGGAAGATCGAAGTCGGCGGTGGAGCGCGCTTTCAGTCGCTCTACTTCTACTGTAACGAAGACGCATTCGATATGATGGATACGCTTCGCGAAAAGGCCGGTCCCGACGCCGACCTGCAGACGCTGTCGCGCGGGATCAACGTTGTCGGGCTCGACTCGCAGTCGCGCGATATCATCGACCTGCACGCGAAGATGTTCAAAAAGCACGGCGTGTCGACGATCCGCAACTTCGACGCGCTCAACGACGTGAATAACCTGATCTACTCGGGGAAGTGCATCGTCGACGCGGGAGCGAACCACGAGGTGTGCGTCACGATGATGGGTCTCCCTCCGGGCTTGACCGGTGCGCACGATGCCGACTTCTACGTCGGTGTGTTGCGGAAGATCCTCGACGCCGATATTCCCTTCGGCGCGGTCTGCTTCAAGGATGCTTCGGGCACGACGACGCCGAAGGTCGTTCACGACTCGATCAAGGCCGCGCGGTCGCTCCTTGGCAACGACGTGCATATCGTCTTCCATTCGCACGAGACCGCCGGAATCAGCCTGGCTCAGTATCTGTCGGCGATTGAGGCCGGCGCAAACCAGGTCGACACGTCGCTCGCTCCCGTGTCGGGCGGGACGTGCCAGCTCGACCTCATCACGCTCTGGCAGGCGCTGCGCGGGACCGAGTACGATCTGGGGATCGACATCGACAGGATCCGCGAGGTCGAACAGATCTTCATCGAGTGCATGTCCGAGTACGAAGTCCCGCCGGAGGCGCTCGCGGTCGAGCCGATCATCCCGTTCTCACCGATGCCTGGTGGAGCGCTCACCGCGAATACGCAGATGATGCGCGACAACGGGATCCTCGACCGGTACGGAGAGGTCATCCGTGCGATGGGCGAGGTCGTCGCGCGCGGCGGGTTTGGCACGTCGGTGACACCGGTCAGCCAGTTCTACTTCCAGCAGGCGTTCAACAACGTGATGTTCGGACCGTGGGAGCGGATGGCCGAAGGCTACGGCAAGATGGTGCTCGGCTACTTCGGCAAGACGCCGATTGAACCCGATCCGGAAATTGTCGCGCGCGCCTCCGAGCTGATGAAGCTCGAGCCGACCACCCGCGCTCCGATCGATATCAACGACGAAGACCCCGCAAAGGGAATCGACGCCGCGACGAAGATGCTCACCGACGAAGGGCTTGCGGTCAGCGACGAAAGCATCTTCATAGCCGCGACGTGTCGTGAAAAGGGCATCCAGTTCCTGAAGGGTGAAGCGCGTGTGAACGTCCGCAAGAAGGCGCCGAAGGAGGCCGAGCCGTCGGCCGACGCTCCGGCAGCTGGTGGCGCGTATTCGGTCACGATCAACGGTACCGAGCATACGGTAGAGGTCGCCGACGGGCACGCGGTAGTGGACGGAGTTCGCTACCAGGTTGCGGTTGCCGCCGCGGCAGGCGGTGTAACGGCGGCTTCCGGCGCATCGCCTGCTGTTGCCGCATCGACTCCTGCCGGTGGCGCGACGCATGAGATCAAGGCGCCGTTCCCGGGGCTCGTGCTCCGGATAGAGGCAAAGCCCGGGACCTCGGTCTCCAAGGGCTCTTCGGTGATCGTCATCGAAAGCATGAAGATGGAGACCGTCCTGTCGGCTCCGGTGTCGGGAACAGTCGAAGCGATCAAGTTCGCGTCGGGTGATCAGTTCAAGGGCGGCGACGTGCTCGCGACCATCGTAGCGTCATGAGCATCGGCAACACGCTCGCGGAACTCTGGAGCTCCACTGGTGTAGCCGGCTTGGGTCCGGGACAGCTTACGATGATCGTGATCGGCCTGGTGCTGATCTACCTTGCGATCGCGAAGAAGTTCGAGCCGCTGCTGCTGCTGCCGATCGGCTTCGGTGGAATCCTTGCGAACATCCCGTTCATCGGGATCGCGGAGGCCGAGGGGTTCATCGGAATCATCTACGGGTTCGGGATTGAAAACGGTCTGTTCCCGCTGTTCATCTTCATCGGCGTCGGAGCGCTCACCGACTTCGGGCCGCTTCTTGCGAACCCGAGGACCGCGCTGCTCGGTGCGGCGGCGCAGTTCGGGATCTTTGCGACGCTGCTCGGTGCGCTCGGCTTGGGGCTCATCGACGGGATCGACTTCACGATCGCCGAAGCGGCCGCGATCGGGATCATCGGCGGAGCCGACGGCCCGACGGCAATCTTCCTTGCGTCACGGCTGTCGCCGCGGCTGCTCGGGTCGGTGGCCGTCGCCGCGTACTCGTACATGGCGCTTGTTCCGGTGATCCAGCCGCCGATCGCGAAGCTGCTCACGACGAAGGCGGAGCGCGAGATCAAGATGGAGCAGCTGCGCCACGTCACGAAGACCGAGCGAATCCTGTTTCCGATCGTGGTGCTGGTCGTCTGCATCGTGCTGCTTCCGTCGGCGACGCCGCTGATCGGCGCGCTGATGTTCGGCAACCTGATCAAAGAATCGACGGTCACCGACCGCCTGTCAAAAGCGGCTCAGAACGAGCTGCTGAACATCGTGACGATCCTGCTCGGGCTCGCGGTCGGGTCGCAGCTGTCGGCCGACAAGTTCCTGACGTTCGAGACGCTCGGGATCGTCGTACTCGGACTGGTCGCGTTCGCGATCGGAACCGCGTCGGGAGTGCTGCTCGCAAAGATCATGAACAAGTTCAGCAGGCATCCGATCAACCCGCTGATCGGTGCTGCAGGTGTGTCGGCCGTTCCGATGGCCGCGCGCGTCGCGAACAAGCTCGGTCAGGACGCGAACCCCGACAACCACCTGCTGATGCACGCGATGGGTCCGAACGTCGCCGGAGTCATCGGTTCGGCGGTTGCCGCCGGCGTGCTCCTCGCGATCGTCCCGCTGTTCGGGTAGCCGGCGCGCCGGGCCGGCCGCCCGGCCCGAGCGACGCGCCGGCCAAGGTTCCGCGCCGGCCAAGGTGCCGGCCTCAGGCCGGCTGGTCTCTACCCGCGATCGGTCAGGACGATCTTCGCGTCCAGAGCGACCCAACGACCATCGGCGTAGCAGAGCGGGTTCACGTCAAGCTCCGCGAGTCGGTCGCCCAGATCCGGGATGATCTGCGCGAGCGCCGACACCCAGTCGCACAGCGCGTCGCGGTCGACGTCGATCCCACGGAATCCCCGAAGCAGCGGCGCGATGCGCAGCTCATCGATCATCGCGTCGATCTCTGTTCGACTGCACGGTACCAGGCGGAACGCAACGTCGTCGGTAAGCTCTGCTATGACCCCGCCTGCGCCGACCATCACCGCGGGACCAAGGTTCGGGTCGACGTAGGCGCCGGCGATCAACTCGACCGTTGCCGGGCGCTCCATCGACTCCACCAGTATCGCGTCGTCCGGGAAGACCTTCCAGAGCGAGCGGAGAACGCCGTCCAGATCTGCCGTGTCGACGTTCAACCGGACCGCGCCGGCCTCGGTCTTGTGAAGCAGGCGCGGGGAAACGACCTTGACCGCGTACGGCGCGCTGACCCCGTGGAGCAGCGTCGGCTCCACGGGCGCTGATCGGGTGGTGTCGGGCGTGATTACAACTCCTGCGGGTGTCGCAAGGCCGTAGCGGCGGAGCAACTCCTTCGCGTCGGCCTCTGTCGGCTGTGCCCCGGTGGCGCCAAGTTCGGTGATCCAGCGAGACGCCGGCGACGGGTCGGATGGAGATCCAATGCCGGTCGCCGCGGAATCCGCCGGACCGGCGGAACCTGCGCGAGCGCGCGCGACGAATGCGGCGCGCTCGACCAGGAAGCGCGCGGCGCGGATCGCGCGCGGCAGCGAATCGAAGACTGCGACCCCGGCGCGCGTGAACGCTCGACAGTAGTCGTCGGTGTTGACCCCCGCACGGCAGAGTACCAGTAGCGGTGTAGGCGATCGCTCGGCAGAGCGCGCGATCCGTTCGACCACGTCGTCGGTCATCCCGGCCGGCGCCATGAAGGCCATCACGATCAGGATGTCGACCTCCGGCGCATCAAGGAGCACATCGGCTGCGTCGGCGAAGCCGCTTCCGGTAACGCCGGCGGTCAGGTCGACCGGATTGTGAAACGACGCGAACGGAAGGCCGATCGCTTCTAGAGAGCGGCGCGTGCGGTCTGAGAGCTCGGCAAGCTCCAGTACCCCGCCGCCCAGCTCTCCTTCGATGAAGTCGGAGCCCATCACGCCGAAGCCGCCGGCCGGGGTCAGGATCGCGACGCGGTTACCCGTCGGAATCTTCGCGTACGCGACCGCCCGTGCGGCGTCGATCAGCTGCTCGTCGTCGGTGACGCGGCCGATGCTGTACTGCGCAAGCGCAGCGTTGACGACCCGGTCGGACCCCGCAAGCCTGCCGGTGTGCGATGCGACCGCGGCTGCACCCGCTGCGGTGCGTCCCGCCTTCAGAAAGAATACCGGGACGCGGCGCGCGGCTTCGCTTGCCGCGGCCAGGAGCCTTCGCCCCTCGGCCAGGTGCTCGACGTAGACGCAGATGCAGGTCGTCCGGTCATCGCGCGCGAACGAGTCGACGAAGTCGACGGTGCCAAGGTCCACCGCATTCCCCAGGCCGACAAAGGCGCGCAGCGGAAACCCATGAATCGCCGCGGCGCCGAGCGCCTCAACCGCGACCGACCCACTCTGGCTTATCAACGCGACTCCGCCGGTGCCAAGTTCATCGGTCGCGTGCGTGACGAACACCGTGTCTACACCGCTGTCGGGGATCTGCAGTCCAACCGTGTTGGGGCCCAGGAGCCGAGTCGGGCTGCCGGCGATCGCAGCGCGCAGTCTGTCTTCGAGCGCGCGTCCGCCGGCGCCGGTTTCGCCGAACCCGCCGGCGAGCACGACGACGAACGGTACGCCGCGCCGCGCTGCTGCCTCCACCGCGCCGACGCTTGGCTGCGCGGCGATCGCAACGACTACCAGATCCACGGTCTCCGGGAGGGCGTCGATCGACGGATACGCGGGCACGCCTAGGACCTCCGAGTGCGTCGGGTGGACTCCGTAGAGCCTGAATCCGGACGCGCTCGCTCGGTCTCCGGTCGCGTGACTCCGGGCCTTCGCGCGCAGCGCTTCAAGCACGATCCGGCCCGGCTTGCCCTCTGATGAAGTCGCGCCTACCACGGCGATCGACTCGGGTTCGTAGAGCTTGCGGAGGTCGCTACGCATGTGCGCCCCCGTCGACGATTGCCCGGCCCGCGCGGAACGCGTCGACGTTGATGTCTGCTATCGACCGCGTCGAAGTCTTTCGCACCTTCGACGCGAAGAGCTCAGCGATCTGTTGTTCGATCATCTGCGGGGCGATCGGGAGCAACCGCGACGCGTACCCCAGGAGCACCGTGTTCGCGGCGCGCGCGTTACCGCATTCCTTCGCGATCCTCTCGCCGTCTACGAGCACGCCTCCGTGGCGCTCGACCTCGGCAGCGACTGCCGCGTGGTCGGGGTAGCCTTCGGGCGTTGCGACGAAGGTTTCGGCGGCGACGAGCGCTCCGCCGTCGGACAGGTAGCCGATCTGACGGAGACCCTCTACCGCTTCGGTCGCCAGAATCAGATCGGCGGTCGCAGGCGCGACGACGTCGGCGTGGATCGGCCCGTCGGCGATCCGCAGGTGAGCGACCACCGACCCGCCACGCTGTGACATCCCGTGGACCTCCGACTGTTTGACGGTCAGATCTGCCGACACCGCCGCGTGCGCGATGATCGCAGCGAGCGACAGCACGCCCTGGCCGCCGACACCGGCAAGCACGATGTTGCAGGTCATACCGAACTCCTCGCCGTTTTGGCGGTCTTGATGCAGCTCCGGCGCGCGATCACGACCGACAGGCCGCGGTAGTCGATCTCCTGGCGGAGTTTGGCGGCATTCTCCTCCACGAGCGCGTGCGACGGCTTGAGCGTCACTACGTGGTCGGGGCTCACTCCGAGTCCCAGGACGATCTTTTCGATCCGTTCGGGAGGCGCCGCGGGGGTCTGACCGCCGGTCATCGCGACCGTCTCGTTGTCCAGGATGATGAGCGTCATCGGGGTGTTTGCCTGCGCTGCATCGAGCAGCGCGCCGACGCCCGAGTGGAGAAAGGTACTGTCTCCGATCGTCGCGACGACGCGTTCGACGCCCGCCTGCGCCGCGCCCATCGCCATCCCGACCGATGCTCCCATACAGACGAGCGAGTCCGCGATATGGTGAGGTGGCAGTGCACCGAGCGCGTAGCAGCCGATGTCCGACGTGATCACCGCGTCGCGATCATCGCCAATGGCCGCCCGCAGCGCGTCGAACGAGTCGGTGTGCGGGCAGCCGGCGCACAGCCGGGGCAGCCGTACAGGCAGGTCGAACCCGGCCGACCGGACCGGTCTCGGTGCCCTTCCGAGAGCCGATCGCACCGCTTCGGTCGTGAGCTCACCGGTAGCGGGTAACGCGCCGGTCGTCCG
>RECL01000206.1 GCA_007694025.1 Spirochaetaceae bacterium | reverse complement strand
TTCGCAACCAGGCGGCGCAGAACGCGGAGTTCGGCAATCGCTACTTCCGCCAGGGCAACTACGAACTCGCGCTACAGTTCTTTGAGCAGGCGCTACGACTCAACAACTCGATCGACAATCGCGACGGCGCGGCAGGAGCGCACAATTCGATCGGCCGCGTCTTTCTGGCGGTCGGGCAGATCGACCGCGCGACGGATGCGTTCGCGGTCGCGTACGCGATCGCAGAGGAGACGCGTAACGCGCGGATTCTGCTGCAGAGCGCCACGAATCTGGCGGAGGCGGCGGCGCGCACGGGCGATCTGGACCGCGCGCAAGCCTACCTGGACACTGCGGACACGCACCGGACCACAGACACCGGTCCTGCCGACCAGGCGGTCCTGCTCCACAACCGCGCGTCGGTCGCAGCCCGGCGCGGGGATTTCGGCGGCGCCGAGCGGTATCTGCGCGACGCGATGTCGCTCAACGCATCGGCGCGGCTGCACTCCGAGCTGGCGGCGAACCACTTCCTGCTCGCGTCGATCCTGACGCGTCAGGGCGAGTACGACCGCGCGCTCATCGAGGCCGGACGCGCGCTCGAGCTGGACAAGCAGATTGAGAACAGCGTGGGGATCGCCGCCGATCTGCGAGCGCTCGGTCTGATCTCGAGACGACTCGGTCGCATCTCTGCGGCGGTGAACTACCTGGAGCGCGCGCTGTACGTGACCGTCAGCATCGGCCTGGTCGCGCAGTCGATCGAGCTGCTGGAACTCCTGGAAGAGCTGGAAACCGAGCGTGGCCACAGCGAACGCGCAGCGCTGTACCGACGGCAGCGTGACCTCCTGGATGCGGCGCGGTGAAGCTGATCAGGTCGGGGATCGGACTGCTGGCGACCGTCGGCGCGGCGTTCATCGCAGGACTGATCCTTGCGTGGCCGCTGTGGTGGATCGCAACGCGTACCAGGCTCTACACCCCGCTTCTGATCGGCGCGGTCGGCGCAATCTTGGTCGTACCGATCGTTCGGCGCCGAGGCAGACACCGTGACCCGAGCAATCTCCGCTAGCGTGTTCCTGGCCGGGCTGCTCGTAGCCACGGTCGCCTTCGCATCGGAGCTGCCGCGCATAGAGCGGCTTGACGCATCCGACGCGCTCTTTCGGCAGCAGCAGTTCGACATGCAGGAGTTCTACCGCAGCGCCGCCCGCGGAGAGCCGCTTCCGGCGCTCACGCTCTTCACGTACGCGCCGCGCGACGGCGAGACGCTGTTCGCGGTCGCGGCGCGATTGTCGATCCCGTACAGCGCCGTCGCGACGGTCAACGACCTGACAGGGCCCTCGCTCGACGGACGCGACCTGATCATCCTGCCGAACATACCGGGCGTGTTCGTCCCGCTGTCGCCTCAGACCGACCTGCAACACGTCATGCACTCGCTTCGATCGGATACTCCGGCGCTGATCTACTCGATCCCGACCGAGACCGGGATGCGGCCCTACCGGTTCTACGCCGGTGACGACTTCCTTCCAGACGAGCGCCGTTCGTTTCTGGGGCTGCTGTTCCGACACCCCGTCCCGAATGGCAGATTGACATCGCCGTTCGGTCCGCGGACGAATCCGTTCACGAGCAACTGGGTGTTTCATCGCGGCGTGGATTTTGCGGCGCCGGAAGGGACGCCGGTGCTCGCGGCCCGGGGGGGAACGGTGTCAGAGGTCGGAGTCGATCCGGTCCTCGGTAACCTGGTCCGGATCCGACACACGGGAGGCTTTGTGACGGTGTACGGCCACCTGGCGGAGATCAGGGTTATCTTGAACCAGGAGGTCGCTTCGGGTATGATACTGGGTACAGTGGGCAGCACCGGCATGACGACCGGCGCACACCTGCATTTTGAGATCATCCAGGGAGGGCGCCATCGGGATCCGCTCCCCCTCCTCCCTTAGGAGTACAATGCGCCGTTTACCCGGATTGCTGATGCTGGCGCTCGCGCTGCACGGAACCCTCGCCGCAGAAACCCTGCGCGGTCCACGGGTCGAGCTCCGCGTTGACGCCGCATCCGGCCCGCAGACGGCGGTTCTGGGCGTGGAAAGCGTCCTGCTTGTCTCTCTTGGTGACAACGCGCGGTTCATCGCGGCTCTGGAGATCGAGCTATCGAGCCCCGCGCCGGTGGGCGATCTGGCGGGCGCGGTCCACCTGACGGTGATAGCGCCGATCAACGAAACCGATCGCAGCGGAATCGCAGAGGCGGTCGGGGACGTACTGCTCGCGCAGCCGCTGGTGCGTGCGGGGCGAACCTTCTACCAGATTCGCGTGTCGAACGACGCGCCGGCGGCGGGATCGGCAGCGATCATGCAGCCGAGCCGCATCGTCCCGGCCGGCCAGTTCCCGATCGCGCTATCGGTCATCCCGCGGATGAAGGGCCTGAGCCCGGCGCTCCGTGACGCCGACTTCCAGGTGACCGTCCGGCCGGTGCTCCTGAACATCGGCTCGCTGCGGGTCACGTATCAGCTTGAGGACGGGACCTTCATTTCCGACACGCTGCGCGCACCAGGATTCACGCTCGCGATCAACGGTGCAGACGTGACCGTAGCCGAGGAGTACCTGCTCCCCCCGGGACTGCACCGGGTCGTGCTGTCATCGCGTCAGTACATCGACCACGCGGTTACCGTTGGAGTCGAACAGGGCCGGGAGACCAGGCTGACGATTCCGCTTCAGATCGCGCTCGCGAGGGTCGCCTACACCGCCCCACGCGACGCACAGGTCTACCTGAACGGCACGCCGCTCGACGGCGCACGCGGGGACTTTACGGTTCCTCCGGGAGAGCATACAATAGTAGTGTTGGTGGGCGACTATTCGATCACCCGACGATTCCGGGTCGACGAAGGCCGCCGCTACTCGATGTCGATTTTGATCGACATCGCTGTAGAAGAGATCAAGTAATTCTCGTCGTGAGACGATAATAGGGATGTCGGTTGTGCACTATAGTTCCCCTCCCAGTTTACTATGTGTGCGATCGGCGACCTAACGGTTGGGCCGGTACCTTCGGGTACCGGTCTTTTTTTTGGGGGGCTGCCGCGTCCTGCTACCACGGGAACCGACTCATTGACACGCTTGACCCACCTGCGTACCCTTGAGTCATGCGATTCTCCGGCGGACGACGAGTAGTCCTCCTGTTTCTGGTTGCGGTAATTGTGGTGTTTGGCGCTGTCATCGGCGTTACCGTCGGTCTGGCGGTGGCGTCGGTGCGCAACATCGACGAGATTTCCCGAACAACCGACACCGAACTTGCGCTCCCGACCGTCCTCATCGACCGCAACGGCCGTCAGATCACCGAGCTGTTCGCTGCAGAAAAGCGCACGCCCGTTTCGATCGAGGAAGTCCCGCGCCACGTGATCTACGCGCTGGTCACGCGCGAGGATCGCGCGTTCTTCCAGCACCGTGGCTTCAATCTGGTTCGAATGGCAAGCGCAGCGGTCCACATCGGGATAGAGTTCATCACCGGAAACCGCGCAGGGTACTTCTCCGGCGGCAGTACGATCACGCAGCAGCTTGCGAAGATGATGTATACCGACCAGAGCGTGACGATCACGCGAAAGCTCGTCGAGCTGTGGTGGGCACTGCAGCTCGAGCGCCACTTCACGAAGTATCAGATTCTTGAAGAGTACCTGAACCGGATGCCATTCGGGCACGGGACCTACGGGATAGAGGCCGCCAGTCGCTTCTACTTCAGCAAGCCCGCGACCGACCTCACCGTCGCTGAGGCGGTTCTCCTGATCCTCCAGCTGTCCAGCCCGGGCTTCCAGACCTACTCGCCGATTGCAAACCCGCAGTACGCAAGAAGCCACCAGCGTCTGATCCTCAATCAGATGGTCGCGCTCGGGTACACGACGCAGGAAGAGGCCGACGAGAGCTTCGAAGCGTACTGGGCGAATCACGACTTCACGCGTAGCGCCACCACCGGAGCCTTCCTTGAGCGGCGCGAGCGCGATCCGGCGCCGTGGTTCAGCGAACACGTTCGGATCCGGCTTCAGGACGAGCTCTTGCTCGGCGCGGCGAACATCTACACCGACGGCTACCGCGTCTACACGACGCTCGACCTCGACTACCAGCGGGTGGCCCAGCGCCGGCTGTGGGACGGAATCCAGTCGGCGAATGAGACGTACCGCCAGAATCAGGCGACCCGTGAGAGCCGGATCGACCGCTACGTGCCGATCGTCGACATGCTGTCGCTCGGCTTTGATATAGAGAACATGGCGGTAGGTACCAGCCGCGACCAGAAGCGTGCAGCGATCCAGTTTCGCACCCAGCTCGCCCCGATCCTGGACATGACATCACTCATGTTCGACCGGACGGAGCAGGACGCTATGCGCCAGATCAGCCGCGAGGTCTTCCTCCAGCAGCAGGCGGTCACGCAGCGCACCCGCGTGGAAGGGGCGCTCGTTACGCTCGAGAACGAGACCGGACACATCCTTGCGATGGTCGGAGGCAGCCCGTTCGAGCCGGGCAATCAGATCAACCGCGCGGTCAACGCGCAGCGCCCTCCCGGCAGCGCGTTCAAGCCGCTCTACTACGCCGCTGCGATCAATAACGGTACGGTCACACCGGCGACCGCGTTCAACGACGCGCCGGTTGTGTTCTGGAACAACGATGGTACCCCGTATACCCCGCGCAACTTCCAGGGGACCTGGAGCGGTATGACCCGCGTTCGCCACGCGCTCGCTACGTCGATGAACATCGTGTCGCTCCGCGTACTCAACGCGGTAGGCTTCTCAGAGGGGCTGGGTACCGCCGGACGGCTGCTCGGCCTCAACGAGACACAGATGGCGCAGCGCGGATTCGAGCCCAAGTTTCCGGTCGGCCTGGGCACCGTTTCGGTCAGCCCGATGCACATGGCGCGGGCGTTTGCAGTATTCGCGAATGCGGGGCGGGAGGTCATCCCGATCAGCATCCGCTACATCGAAGACCGCCGCGGCCGGATCATCATGTCACCCGAGCAGGACGTGAATCGGGAGCTCGCGCGCAAGGGTCAGGCGGCCCAGATTCTGTCGCCACAGGCGGCGTACGTGATGACCGACATGCTGAAGAGTACAGTGACATACGGCACGCTTCGCAACCGCTACCTTCTGGTCGGCGGGTTCGGCGGAATGCCTATGGCAGGAAAGACCGGAACAACACAGAACTGGTCCGACGCGTGGGTCGTCGGTTACTCGCCGTACATGACCACCGCCGTGTGGCTCGGGTTCGACCGTGGCGGCAGTAACAGCCTGGGGACCAACCAGACCGGAGCACAGACGGCTGGTCCTATCTGGGCGTGGTACATGAAAGAGGTTCACGCGAACCTCCCGGTCCGCGAGTTTGCGAGGCCCAGCGGTATCGTCGACCTCACCGTCACCGCAGAGACCGGCAACCTACCGACGGAGAACTACCGCGGCCGCACGATCAACGAAATATTCATTTCCGGTACGGCGCCTACGCAGTTCGACACGCAGCAGGCCTTCCACGACGAACGCCGCGAGCGTATCACCGCCAATCTGGCGCGCCCGACCACGGTCAGCGCCGCCGCGACGATCCGCGACCGCGTGCTCTCGCTTGATCTTGTGTCGCCAGTCGCGCCCGACGAACCGGCCCGGCCGGCACCGCTGACGGTGCCCGATGGCGCGGTCAACCCGTTCTTCAGCGATGATCCGTTCGGGTTCGACCCATTGGGCGACGACCCATCGGCCGATCCACGCTCAGACGGCGATGAGGACGACGACGCGCCATCGGGAAATCCGCTACTCGACTAAGCCGAGGTTGCCGTGCAGACAAAGGTTTCCGACATCATCATCCGTAACCGCGTCCGCAAGAACCTGGGCGATCTTGCGCCGCTGATGGAGAGCCTGCGGGTCCACGGACTCATGAACCCGGTCGTCATCAACAGCCGCAACGAACTGATCGCGGGGCATCGGCGCACCGAGGCCGCCCGCAAGCTCGGGTGGGAGACCATCGAGACGCGCATTATCGATACGGAGGACGACGCCGAGCGCGTTGCGCTCGAGATCGATGAGAACACTCAGCGAAAGAACCTGACGACCGACGAACTTGCCGAGGCGTACCTGAAGCTCGACCGGCTGCGTAACCCGTCTGCGATGCGCCGGTTCTGGCGCGCGGTTCGCCGGTTCTTCCGATGGATCGGGGGCCTGTTTCGTAGACCGGTCCGCCGCCGCGCGAAGGATCGACGCTAGCGCACGGCTTGGGCCACCGGTACCGCGCGGCAGACCGATACCGCACCGCAGCCAGTTACCACAGCTCACCGAACTCGTGCGGTCGCTCGCAATACTTGCACAGATATCGGTCCGCTCCGGAGCGGAGAAACTCAGGGTCCACCGGTTCGTGATGGCTCGGGTGACTGATGCACTCTTCGTTGCTGCATGCAATCCCGGGCAGATTGTAGATCCGCGGGGGCATCTCCATCCGGTACTTACGCACGACGCGCCCGTCCTCCACCCGGTTCAGCGTGCACCCGGGCGCGGCTGCGCCGAGCGTCTTCATCTCCGAATCGGTGAGTGAGTCGACGGTCGGAAGCGACACGATCCCCTTGTAATGGCCCGACCGTGACGAGTAGACGCCGTGCGAACTTACCAGATTCAGACCGAGAATGCGCCGTATCTTGTCGATCTGGTTCCAGATGTCGGCCGGTTCGCCGCCGCGTCCGATGTGGTCGATCACGATCCCCCGATCCACCGGCTTGATTCCGATCTTGTAGTCGGGTTTGCGACTCGACTGCGCAGAGACCTCTCGAACAAAGTCGTCCGGATAATCGGGCACCACCCGCGGCGTACCGACGAAATCGGCCCCCAGGTGCCCGGCGAGCATCGCGATCTCGATGATCCTGGTGTAGTAACCGTTGATGCTCTGTTCGGCCCATCCGTTGACAGGCAGATCGTCCAGAAACGTGGGGATCGTCGGCGTGACCCGATGGCGGGGAAGCGGATGGTAGAATCGCGCACCGTCGGGCAGAGCCGACAGAAAGTCGCGACGAAATGTCACCGCGTCACGAAGCGCCGCCGCGCGGTCGAGCAGCCGGTCACCCATCCGCTCGATCTGAAGACGCGTGAAGTACCACGTGGGCGCCACGTCGCGTCCGGCCAGGTACTCGGCAATGCTCTGGTAGCGGCGAACGTCGTACCCTTTCGCCTCCATCGCCGAGACGTAGTGCGGCGGCATCTCGAGCTCGTCGGGTGCGACCAGGTCGACGCGAACCTCGTTGAAGATCGACAAGCCGTCGACCTTCGAGTGCGCGGTGCGTCCGTGATAGAGGTCGCCGACGAGCGCCACGTGGATCGACGATCGATCCCATCCGGCCTGTTCAAGGAAGGTGAACTCGTCCAGGAACTCCTGCGTCGGATGCTCATGGCGGCCGTCACCGGCGTTGATGAAACTCGGCCGCTGCAGTCCAAGCCGCTCGGCGTACGCGCCGATCGACTCCTCAAGCCACCGGCACGCACCTTCGAGCTTCGTGCGTACGACGAACAACGAGTGATCGGAGTAGGATACGAGCATCCTGAACGTGTCGGTGATGCTTTCGCTCTTGTTGAACGACGATCCAGACGTGCCGAAATCGTTGAGCTTCAGGCCGTGGAACTTCACCGCGTTGCGGAACGATTCCTTCGTGCGGGTGGAATCCTCCATGAAGAAGAGGTAGGCGCCCACTCCGTCGGCATTGATCACGAACCGTGCGATCGACTCCCGATCCCGCGATTGGAGCGCCTCCTTGAGCGCGCGGGTTCGATCGTAGAGGTACGCCTGTTCGTCGACCGACAGGTCGCGGACAACCTGGATCGATCGCCCGAAAAACGGCGACGTCACGGGGCGATGCGAAGCGTATCGGTCGCGAGCGCTATGATCCGATCATCCGACGTCTGTACCCAGATCCGGTTACCGCCGAAGGCTATCGTCGTGTACGGGTTGACCGCTATGATCGATCGGTCGACGAGGGCGAGCTCGTCGTTGAACCTCCCGAGGTACCACTGACCGCCGTCGCGGACAACCGCGTAGACTCGCTGCGGTGTCCCAAAGACGCCTACCGACGTCGCAATGAACACCTCAGCGGCGCTGCGACGGTGTTCGGCGAGCGACGCTACGCTGAAGGTCGCAAGCCGCGCGTTATCGCCATCCGCGGTCACAACGAGCAGGTGCTCGCCGAAGAACTGGTACTCGCGACTGACGATAGCGTCTTCGGCAGAGCGGTTGACAATGACTCCGGTAGCAGGGTTGATCTGAACGAGCCGACCGAACACCGCCGGGCCAACCTCCCGGACCTGGAGGAAGTAGATCGGGGCGAGTGCCGCGTCAAGCCCGCGGACCTCATCGGCAATAGCTCGCTCGTCGAGGAGCGCGCGTGCGTCACGGGCGATCAGCTCTCGCTCGGCACGTACACGGTCGACAAGCTCGGCGACCTCCCGTTGCTCGTCGGCGAGCTCTGCCCGCCGGCGTTCGGCCTCTTCGCGTTCGGCGGCGATCTCCGCTTCCCGCTCCGCAATTACAGCTTCCGCGGCGGGTCGCTCGTCGTCGGGCAGATCGGCGATCCGCTCGCGCTCTTCGGCAACCCGTTCGGTCTCCTCATCGAGCCGTCGCTCCACAGCGGCGATCTCGGCCTGTTCGGCCGCGATACGCTCTTCGCGCTCGTCGATGACGCGCTCGGTCAGCTCCACCATCTCCTGCCGGTCGTCGATCCCACGGTCGGGTAGCGAACGCAGCTCTTCGATGACTCGATCCGCGGCAATCTCGGCCGGATCGACGGTGCCGATGACCCCGGGCCCCGTCACAGACGACAGCGGGATGACGATCCGGCTTCGGCCAGGCCACTCGTCGTAGCGCCGGGCAAGCCCCGCGTTCTCTCTTGTCAGGTGCGAAAGAACGACCTGCTTGTACCGATCGGTGAAGAACTCGATATCGCCGCGCACGACCGCGTTGTAGATCGTCACCCAGCGCGCGAGCAGATCGGCGTCGGCCGATCGATAGTCGTACGCCGCCTGGAGATAGCCGGAGATGATCCGGCGCAGGTTGTTTATGTGATCGACGCGCGAAGTCGGTAGCGGCACGATGATATCGGCGTCTCGCAGCCGATTCGTCGTCGGATCAATCGCACGGATGACCCGGTAGCGTCCGTCGATGACGAAGTCGGTGCGCCCGTCACGGACGGCCGTGCCGAGCGAGCGACCGATCCCGACGATCTGCTCGATCGTGTTGATCGTCTCGTACGGACCCTCGTAGTTGATGAAATCGAAGTCGCGCGTGCCGAGCGCTTCGAGCTCTTCTTCGTCAACATCGACGGCAGACAGGCCTGCCGCAACGAGTATGAATGCCATCAAGAGCGCGCGTCGCATGGCTACCCCCTGCTAACTATACCCCGGAGCGGCGTCGATTGCATAGACAATCTCAGCTGCCGCCGCCAAGTCGGCGCAGCAGATCAAGCGCGTCAACGCGCACTGCACGACCGTAGCCTCCTTGCGCGATCGCCAGGAGCACGTCGGCGACGATCGGCGAAAGATAGCGCCCGTGGTACCGGTCGAGCGCGTCGATCGCCGACATCACAACGCGAGCGCTCGCATCCGATGCGCCCGCCGACGCATCGCGTCGGATAATCTGGTAGAGACGAGTGGCGAGCGCGTCGTCGAGCCCGCCACCGAGCGCCGAGATCGCACCCAGAATCGACGCCTGCATCGCAGGATCGTTCTCCCGCTCCAGAAGGCGTCCAAGGAATCGGACCGACTCCAGATCCCCGATCGCACCGATCACCTCGAGCGCGCGCTGCCGTGCGCTTCGCGCCACGGTGACGCTTCCGGTCTGACCGGTCGGACCGAAGAATGGTGCGCCGGCGGCTGTCTCGGCCACCTCCAGAAGATACCCGTACGATCCGTCCAGACTGCGCCCCGACGTAACGCGGTCACGGATCTCCGACATCGCGACGGTCTGCCCCGCTGAGTCGGGACGGGTGAGGTACGAGCGCAGCAGCAGGTAGTCGGCCGTGCGCCGCCGATCGGGCTCGATCGTGCGCCCGACGGGCGCCGACACCGCCGCGCCACGACGACGCGCGTCACCGCGATGCTGCTGCCAGACGCCGGCTGGCGTGAAGCCGGTCTCAAACGCGTAAGTGACCCAGTTTGCGGTCGTAACGATCAGCGTACCACGCGGGTCCACCGTCAGCGACTCGACGCGGTCTGAGACTCGCGCGCTCCACAACGCACCGCCGTCGGCCGCATGGGCGACCAAACGGCCGCCCTGCCCGGCCAGCATAACGGCGGCGGCATCGCCCATTCGACCGACCACCGGCCCGCCGACCGCGGGCGCGACCAGCACGAGTCGACTTCCGACTCCTCCGTCGTGCCTGACCATGATCGCCTGCGCATCGTCGGTGGTGACCCAGACGTCGTCCGAGTCGGTGACCGACATGCCGCGGACCGCAGACCCGGCGTCAACCCGCCACACCGGCGCGAGCGCAGCGTCGACGGCGACGACGCGACCGGCAGCCGATCCTGCGACGATGAGCGATCGACCCGACGCGAGCGCCGTCACGACTTCACCGATGAACTGCGCGTCTATCGGGCGACCGTCGGTCGAATAGCGGCGCAGGTATCCGTCGGAGGTTGCGACGACGATCCGTCCGTCGAACGCGATGATCGGCGGCGCGACAATCGCGCTGTCAAGCGTGACGCGCCAGACCTCCCGACCACGGTGCGTGCGCGCGCTGAGCCCTCCCACCGGGTCGGCGATCACGATCATCCCGGTCGCAGTGACCGCGGGGAAAAACCTCGACGCTGCCGTCGCAGCACGCCACAGCAGTCTGCCATCGCGATTGAGCGCGACGAGCTCTCCGCCTTCAAGCAGCGTGTAGATCGATCGGTCGGGTCCGATCGCCACGCCACCGACCGGTCGGCGGTTGAGATCCGTACGCCAGATCATGCGCCCGGCGGAGTCGATCGCGTACAGGAATCGGTCGGCCGCAGCGAAGTAGTAGACGCCGTCGGGGGCGACCGCGCCGGCGCCGACGGTCGCGCCACCGGCGATGAAGCGCCACTCCCAGTCGGAAGCCGCCACTCGCGTCGCGCCCTGCAGAGCCAGAACAGTTATGAACAGCGCGATCGCGCGCGGTCGCAGCATCAAGGATAGTATGCACCGATACCGTCGATCCGCAAAGGGCTCACGGTTTCGGTTTGCTCCTCCCCGCTTCGGTACGCTATAATCCGTCAGAACGGTTCATCGCGATACAGCAGGAGTGACTCATGAGATCGATCAAGCTGGCGAGTCTTCCCACGATCAAGCGCCTCCCGTCGTACCTCCACGTGATCGAAAACGTGCAGAAGGAGGGGCACCAGTTCATCTCCGGTACGGTCATCGCCGAAGAGCTCGATCTTGAGCCGATCCAGGTGCGCAAGGATCTCGCGATTACCGGCATCGTCGGCCGACCGCGCATCGGGTTTCCGGTCGAAGAGCTGATCGATGCGATTTACCGCTTTCTGCACTGGGATCATCAGCATCGTGCGATCGTTGTCGGCGCAGGTAGTCTTGCGACCGCGCTGATGGGCTACCCTGAGTTCACTCGGCGGGGGTTGTCGATCGTCGCGGGCTTCGATGTCGACCAGAGCAAGATCGGCAGCGTGATCAACGGCAAGCCTGTCTACGCGATCGACGAGATCGACGCACGACTGCCGACGCTCGCGGCATCGATCGCGGTGCTCACCGTACCGAGTTCGTCCGCGCAGGACGTCGCAGAGCGCGTGATCGCAGCCGGGATCACGGCGATCTGGAACTTCACGAACGTCAAGCTGAAGGTGCCCGACGGCATCATCGTGCAGAAGGAAGATCTGTCGTCGGGATACGCGGTCCTGTCGGTCAAGATACGCACCGTCAATGGCGAGTGACCTTGACTACCACGCCGAGATCCTTGGAAACCGGCTGAAGAAGCGCTACAAGCACCTGCGCAAGTGGGCCACGCGAAACGATGTCACGTGTTTCCGCGTCTACGACCGCGATATCCCCGAAGTTCCGCTGGTGGTCGACCTCTACGACCGCTGGCTCCACATCGCAGAGTACCACTCGCCGCACAAGAACCTTCCGGGTCCACCCGAACGGTATCGCGACGCGATGGTCGACACCGCGCGACGCGCGCTCGGCATCGATCCGGCTCGCGTCGCGTACAAGACCCGCCGGATCACCGCGCGCGACGAACAGTACGAACGGATGGACTCGGCCGCGGCGACCGAAATAGTCCGGGAGGGCGGGTTACGCTTCAAGGTGAACCTGACCGACTACCTGGATACCGGCCTGTTTCTGGATCATCGCCAGACGCGGTCGATCGTCCGCGATCGTGTCCGCGAAATGGCGGTCGGGAAGACGGTCCGGATGCTGAACCTCTTCAGTTATACCGGGTCGTTCACGGTCTACGCGGCCGACGGCGGAGCCCGAACGGTCAGCGTCGACATGAGCCGGACGTACACCGACTGGGCCGCGGAGAACGCAGCGCTGAATGGACTGCTACGCGCCGATCACGAGTTTGTCACCGAGGACGTGTTTGACTACCTGAAGAAGGCGCGGCCGCATTCGTTCGACCTGATCGTGCTCGACCCGCCGACCTTCTCGAACAGCAAACGGATGGAGCGCACGCTCGACATCCAGCGCGATCACGGTGAGCTCCTGTCGCGCTGCTCAGAGTTACTCAGCAGAGACGGTGTCCTGGTCTTCTCGACCAACCGGCGGGGTTTCCGCCTCACCGATGCGCCGCAAGGCGCGACCGTTCGCGACATCACGTCGGTGACGATCCCGCCCGACTTCCGCGACCGACGCGTGCACCAGTGCTGGGTCATAGAGCCCGCGTACCGTCCGGTGCCGGTCGGCGCGACGCGCGGCCCGCACGCGAGCCCCCGCAGCGCTACGCGACGATCACGCGAAAGTAGCGCTTCTTCCCGGCGCGGAGAACCATCGCCCCGTCGACCACCCAGTCGGTCGAAATCGTCTGATCGACATCGTCGACCTTCCGATCGTTGACCCACGCGCCACCCTGGTCGATGAGTCGCCGCGCGTCGCTGCGCGACGAGCACAGGCTGGTTCGGTGAAACAGATCCACCGCGTTGATCCCGGCGGCCAGTTCGCTGGCCGGCACCTCAATGCTCGGGATCGCATCGGCACCGCCGGCTCCACCCGAACCGGCGAACGCGCTCTTCGCGGCTTCAAGCGAGGCGGTAGCGGCTTCCCGACCGTGGATCAGCGCGGTCGCCTCCAAGGCGAGCGTCTCCTTGGCTTCGTTGATCCGCTCACCCGGCAGACTACCGAGCCGCTTGCACTCGTCGGTTGGCAGGAATGTGTAGGTGAGCAGGAACTTCCCGACGTCGGCGTCGGGGACATTGCGCCAGTACTGGAACATCTCGTACGCAGAGACGCGACGCGGGTCCAGGAAGACCGCGCCGTCTTCGGTCTTGCCCATCTTCTTGCCGTCGGCGCGCGTAACGAGCGGGAACGTCAGACCGTAGACGTCGGCGCCAACCACGCGCCGCGTGAGGTCGACGCCGGCGACGATGTTGCCCCACTGGTCGTCGCCGCCGATCTGAAGGCGCACGTCGTGGCGGCGATACAGCTCAAGGAAGTCGTAGCTCTGCAGCAGCTGGTAGTTGAACTCGATGAAACTCAGGCCCGTCTCCAGGCGCATCCGGTAGGTCTCAAAGCTCAGCATCCGGTTGACCGAAAAATGTCGCCCGATGTCGCGCAGAAAGTCGATGTAGTTCAGCTCCGCGAGCCAGTCGGCGTTGTTCACGAAGCGCGCGTCGACGTCGGCGGTGGACAGGAAGGCCCGGATCTGCATCTCGATCGCGGCGACGTTCGCATTGATCTGTTCGACGCTCAAGATCCGACGCGCCTCGGTCTTTCCCGACGGGTCGCCTATCCGCGCGGTGCCCCCACCGACGAGCGCAACCGGCCGGTGACCGTCGCGCGCGAGATGGACCATCGCGTAGAGCGGGACCAGATGTCCGATGTGCAGACTGTCACCGGTCGGGTCGATCCCGACGTAGAACGAGACGGGGCCTTCGTCCATCAACCGGCTGAGCGCCGCCTCATCGCTGCACTGAGCGAAGAACCCGCGCTCCTTCAGTGTCGCGAGCGTCGTGTTCACAGGCCGACCCGTCGGTACGCCTTGGTTGCTTCGCGGATTTTCGCCTCCACCTCACCGACGGGAACGCGGATCTGCTCCATCGAGTCGCGGAAGCGCAGCGTGACCGTCCCGTTCTCCTTGGTCTCGTAGTCGATCGTGATGCAGTAGGGCGTGCCGATCTCATCCTGGCGCCGGTAGCGCCGACCGATCGCGCCACCCTGATCGTAGAAGGTCGTGAAACTTTCGCGCAGGCCCCGCTCGATGTCGCGCGCGAGCTCTGAGAGGCCGTCCTTCTTCACGAGCGGGAACACGCCCACGGTGATCGGCGCGACCTCCGGGTGGAAGCGCAGAACGGTGCGGACGTCGCCCTCCCCGACCGCCTCTTCCTCGTACGCATCGGCAAGGATCATCAGGACCGACCGCGTGAGTCCGGCCGACGTTTCGATGATGTACGGGACGTAGCGCTCGTTGTTCTGGTCGTCAAGATACGTGAGGTCCTTTCCGGAGTACTCGGCGTGGCGCGACAGGTCGAAGTCGGTGCGGTTGTGCACGCCTTCGAGCTCGCTCCAGCCGAACGGGAACAGATACTCCACGTCGAACGCCGCCTTCGCGTAGTGAGCGAGCTCGTCGGGGCCGTGCTCCTTCCAGCGCAGGTGCGTCGGCCTGATGCCGATCTTGTCGTAGTAGGCCATGCGTTCAGCGCGCCAGAAGTCGAACCACTTCTCGTCCTCGCTCGGGTGCACGAAGTACTGCATCTCCATCTGCTCGAACTCGCACGTTCGGAAGATGAAGTTCTTGGTGACGATCTCATTGCGAAACGCCTTGCCAACCTGCGCGATTCCAAACGGGATACGCACGCGGCTCGTCTGCACGACGTTCTTGAAGTTCACGTAGATACCCTGCGCGGTCTCGGGTCGCAGGTACACCGTGCTCGCCGACTCTTCGACCGGGCCAAGATGCGTCTTGAACATCAGGTTGAACTTCCGTGGCGCCGAAAGCGGGTTCCCTGCGGGGCTGACCATCTTCTCGCGCTGTTCGGCGCTCAAATGATCGAACCGGAAGCGTTCGTTGGTCACCGTGTCTTCGACCAGCAGATCGTCGAAGTTCTCCACGTGGCCGCTCGCCTCCCAGACGCGCGGGTGCATCATGATCGCCGCGTCCAGGCCGACGATCTCATCGTGCAGCTGCGTCATCTCGCGCCACCAGAAGCGCTCTACGCGGTTCTTCAGTTCGACGCCGAGCGGACCGTAGTCCCACGCCGACGACAGGCCGCCGTAGATATCGGACGACGGGAAGATGAACCCTCGCCGCTTGCACAGCGACACGATGCTTTCCATGACCTTCGGGTCAACTCGCGGTTCAGACATAGCTACTCCTGAAAGGGTTACGGGTTGGTGGCGCTGTACGCGCGCAACCGGTCGAGCGCGCGTGTGACGCGCGCCTGGGTTTCATCGGTCCCGACGAGTCGGATCGAACCGAACAGCGGCGGCGACACGCGGCTGCCGGTCACCGCGATTCGTAGCGGCATCAGCAGGTTCCCGAGCTTCGTATCGAGCCGCTCCGCGGTCTCGCGAAAGAGCGCTTCGTTCTCTTCGTCGCTCCGTTCGGCGATTCCGTCGAGCAGCGGCACGACCTTCTCCACGAGCGCGACCGTCTCCGCCGCCGACAGCTTCTTCGGCACCATCTCGGTGATATCGAATCCGTCGGGGCGACTGAACGCGAAACCGATCGCCTCACCGATCTCTCCGAGCGTCTTCAACCGCTCCCTGACGAGCGGAACCGCCGCGCGCAGCGTGTCGGCCACTGCGTCGTCGCCGACGCCGGTGGTGGCCGCCGATGAACGCAGGTACGGCAGGAGCGCGTCGAACAGCCGCTCATCGGTGGCTTCGCGGATGTAGTGCCCGTTCAGCCAGTCGAGCTTCTGATAGTCGAACACGGCGGGTGACTTGCTGATCTTCTCCGCCGCGAACAGCGACTCCAGCTCCGTGAGCGTGAATAGCTCCCGCTTGTCGTCGTAGCTCCAGCCCACCCGCGCAAGGTAGTTGATGATCGCCTCCGGCAGGTAGCCGCGCTCGCGGAACTCGAGCACGCGCGTCGCACCGTGGCGTTTGCTGAGCTTCTGCCCGTCCTCCCCGACTACCATCGGCAAATGGCAGTACTGCGGGGGCGTCCAGCCGAATCGATCGTAGAGCTGCAGGTGCAAAGGAGCCGACGGGATCCACTCCTGCGCGCGCAGGATATGCGTGATCTCCATGAGGTGGTCGTCGACGACGTTCGCAAGATGGTAGGTCGGCATCCCGTCCGACTTGACCAGGATCGGATCGGCGGGTAGATCCGTGTTCTCCCAGCTCATCGAACCGAGGACGATGTCGGTCAGAGTCGTCGTCCCGTCCATCGGAGACTTGAAGCGGATCACCGGATCGATCCCGCGATCGCGGTACGGTGCGAGATCGGCTTCGCTCATGTCGCGGAACCGGCGATCGTAGCCGCCCCTGCCGTCGGCAGCCTCCCGCTGCGCGGCAAGCTCCTCCTGCGTGTCGTACGCGTAGTACGCGTGACCGGCGTCGACAAGATGCTGCGCGTAGCGGGTGTAGTGTTCCGCGCGCTCGGACTGAATGTACGGACCGAACTCTCCCCCGCAATCGGGGCCTTCATCCCACCGGAACCCGAGCCAGTCGAACGTGTCGTAGATGTCCTGCAACGCGTCGGCGGAGTAGCGGTCGCGATCGGTGTCCTCTATTCGCAGTACGAACACGCCGGCGTGAGCGCGCGCGAACAGGTAGTTGAAGAGTGCCGTCCGGACGCTCCCTATGTGCTGGAGTCCGGTCGGAGATGGGGCATAGCGAACGCGTACGGTCATTTCACGGAGTATACGACGGCTCGGACTACCGGTTCAAGGACGGCGATCCAAGGGGCGTCACCACCCGGCGCGGTCGGGCGCGACTACCGAACACGCAACGCTCGTCCGGTCTCCGTCAAGGAGATCCGCGACCGCGACGCGCCACGTGTTGTAGTGCGCGGTCTCTTTGTGCGCTCGTGTCGCCTTCTCGTCGATGTACGCCTCGTAGAGGTAGTAGGTGCCGGGACTGTCGGCGTCCTTGAGCACGTCGAAGCGCAGCACGCCGGGTTCGGCGATCGAACCGCGATGATTGTCGACGGTGGCAGCCTCGAAGGCGGCTTCTGTTCCACTCCTCACTCGGACGGTGACGATTCTGACGATCATGGTACCTCCATTGACCGGACGCACCGGAACCCCAGGTTCCCGGTCGAACTGTCCGGTGTATTCGACGTGCGCGCCCCGACGCGGTAACGGTTGCAGTACGAGTGGTGGCAGAGGTAGCTTCCACCCTTCATGACCCTCGCGCTCCCGTCGGTCGGCCCCACCGGGTCTGCCCGGGGCGCCGTCGCGTGGAAGTCGGGGCTCCACCAGTCGGAGCACCACTCCCACACGTTGCCGGCGACACAGCAAAGACCGTACCCGTTCGGTTGGTACGAGTCTACTGGCGCGGTGCCGGCGAACCCGTCTTCCCTGGTGTTGATCGTCGGAAAGGTGCCCTGCCAGATGTTGCAGCGGTGTTCTCCGCCCGGCGTGAGTTCATCTCCCCACGCGTACCGCGCGCCGACGAGCCCGCCGCGCGCGGCGTACTCCCACTCGGCTTCGGTCGGCAGTCGCATACCCGACCATTCGGCGTACGCGACCGCGTCGGCCCAGCTGACGTGCACGACCGGATGATCTGCGCGACCTTCGACGTCGGATCCCGGCCCTTCAGGGCGGGCCCAGTACGCGCCGTTGACACCGTACCACCACTGCAGGCCGGGGACGCGCCGGGCGACGCGGCGATGAAGCAGCTTCTTCGGCACAAAGAGGTGAAAGACGAACGACCAGCCGTAGCGCTCGGCCTCGGTCTGATAGCCGGTCGCGTCTACGAAGTGCGCGAACTGGGTGTTCGTGACTGCGTATCGGTCGATCTCGAACGGTGAGACCGTGACCTCACGGATCGGCCCTTCTCCATCGTCGGCAAATCCCTCCTGGTCGTCGGTCCCCATCAGGAAGGTCCCGCCCGGCAGCGCGACTGTATCGTGGCGCAGCACGCCGGACGTGGTGCGGGGCAGAATCTCGGGGTCAACGCGCTCTGCAGGCCGGTGCTCGCGCGCGTGTCTTCCGGGCGTACAGCATCCGTCAGGATCGCTCATGATGAGTGGAATGGTAGCAATTTGCGCCGGCTGTGTCACGGTCACTGCGTGCCCGCTTCACTGCACGCGCACTTCACTGCACGCGCCGCGCGGAGAGCGCGGCGACGGTTGACGCGCCGGCACGGTCGGGATAGCGTGCCGCATGGCGGCGAACAGCGACCGGATCAGCACAGGCGAGCGACTGCAGACGATCGTGACCGCATCGTGGATCGGTATCGTTGGCAACGGCGTGCTCGCGGTCGTGAAGCTGATAGCAGGCTTCGTGTCGGGCAGCGCCGCGGTCTTGAGCGACGGCATCGATTCGGCGCTCGATATCCTGACATCGATGATCTCTCTCATCGCGGCGCGCATCACGTCGATCCCCCCCGACGTGCACCACCCGTACGGCCACAGCCGCGCAGAGACGATCGCGACCAAGTCGTTGTCGTTCGTAATCTTCTTCGCAGGCGCCCAGCTCGCGATCTCGTCGGTCGGAGGGATCGTGTCGGGGGACGCGTCGCAGCTGCCGACGCTCCTGGCGATCTACGTGACGATTGTGAGCATCGCCGGCAAGGCGGCACTCGCGTGGTACAAGTTCGCAGCCGGGAAGCGCACCGGAAGCTTGATGCTCGTCGCCGACGCGAAGAACATGCGAAGCGATATCGTGATTTCGGTCGCTGTGCTCATCGGCGTGTCGGTGACGGTGTGGCTGGAGATCCCGCTGTTCGACCGGATCACCGCGCTCGGCGTGAGTCTGTATATCATGTGGGTCGCGTTCGGCATCTTCGTCGACACGAACAGCGAGCTCATGGAGGGCCATGGGGACCCCGACACATACCAGCGGATCTTCGACGCGGTCGCCGCGGTCCCCGGAGCCGAGCACCCTCACCGGACAAGGATCCGGACGATCGGCGGGCTGCACATCGTCGACCTGGATATCGAGGTCGACGGAACCCTTTCGGTGCAGGAGGCACACGCGATCGCCCAGATAACGGAGCGAGCGATCCGCGGCGCGCTCGACAACGTCTACGACGTCCTGGTCCACGTCGAGCCGCTCGGAAACGTCGAGTCGGCCGAGCGCTACGGGCTCAGCCAGCGCAAACTCGACGAATTCCGCTCGTGAGCCCTCCAACCCTGAACCGGATCGTACCGACGCGCGAGAAAACACTTGCCTCCCGAACTAAACCGGTTTACCCTACCCGTATCAAGGTCCGCCGGTGACCACCGGCGGTACGAAATGGAGGTTCCATGAGACGATTCTACGTTGTATTGCTGCTTGTGGCGGTCGCAGTCGCGCCGGTACTCGCGGGCGGCCAGAGACAGGCACAGCCCCGGGCCGCGTTCGACATCGACGCGAACACGACGCTCGTGATCTGGGCGGATGAGCAGCGTGCACCGATCCTGGAGGATCTGGGCGCACAGTTCACGGCGCGCTACGGGGTGCCGGTGACCGTTCAGCAGATGGGCTTCGGCGACATCCGCGACAACATCAAGGTCGCCGGTCCCGCCGGAGAGGGCGCCGACATCATCATCGGAGCGCACGACTGGCTCGGTGAGCTCGTCGCGAGCGGCATCGTTGCTCCGATCGAAATCGGCAACCGCGTGAACGACTTCACCGACTCGTCGATCGCAGCGTTCACGTACGATGGTGAGCTCTTTGGCGTTCCGTACGCGGTCGAAAACGTCGCGTTCTTCTTCAACCCGGACCTGGTTCCGACGGTCCCGCGTGACTGGGCGGAGGTCCGGACGGTTTCCGATCGACTCAGAGCGGCAGGGCAGGCTCGCTACGGATTCATCCGCCAGGAAGGCGACCCCTACCACTTCTTCCCGATTCAGACCGCGTTCGGCGGATACGTGTTCGCGGAGAACCCTGACGGCACCTACAACCCGAACGACGTCGGGATTGATAACGCGGGATCGATCCAGTCGGCACGCTGGCTCCAGGAAATGGTCACGTCGGGCAAGATCCCCGGTGGACTCGACTGGGACACCTACCACAACCTCTTTGAGACCGGCCAGGCTGCGATGATCATCACCGGGCCGTGGGCGCTCGACCGCCTGAACGCGTCGGGGGTCAACTACGAGATCGCGCCGATTCCTGGTGGCGGACGCCCCTTCCTGGGCGTGCAGGGATTCATGGTCAGCGCGTTCAGCGACAACGTTCCGCTCGCGACCGCGTTTCTGACCGAGTTCGTCGCGACGGCGGACACGATGTTCACGCTCTACGAGCGCGGAGGCCGGCCGCCTGCGCTGCTTGCGGCGCTCGATCGCGTACAGGACCCGGCCCTGGTGGCGTTTGGCGACGCGGGCCGCGACGGTCTGCCGATGCCGGCGATCCCGGAAATGTCGGCGGTCTGGTCAGCCTGGGGAGATGCGGTCACGCTGATCATGCAGGAGCAGGCGACCGGGGAGGCGGCGTTCACGAACGCCGCGTCGCAGATCCGCAGCACGATAGCGGGCAACTAGATGAAACGGTCTACCGGCTCGAAAGCGCCGTTGGGCCAGGCCACCACCGGCGCGAACAGATCGCGCGGCACGGAGGTACCCGAGCCGGATAGACCAGTTCAGCACAAGTTCTTCGGAGACTCGCTCGCGCGAGTCTCCGTTCGTCTGGTTTTGGTCGCGGCCGTCGCCGCATTCGGCATCCTCTTCATGTGGACGCTGATCGCCAACGGCCGCTACCCGCTCGCCGTGCTCGTGTTCCTGGTCACGGCGGGTGTCTGTGTATCGTTCACCGTCGAAAGGCTCTATCCGTTCCGGTGGTTCTCTCCGGGACTCGCACTCATGGCGATCATGCTCCTCTACCCGACCGCGTACACGATGTACGTCGCGTTCACGAACTACGGTGACGGGCACCTCCTGACGCGCGTCCAGGTGATCGATCAGCTCGAGCGCCAGACCTACCGTCCGGAGGACGGCCGGCAGTTCACGTGGACCGCGTTTCGGTCCGAGCGCGGAGAGTTCGTGCTCTGGCTCCAGTCCGACGCGGGTTCGTTCCTGGCCGAGCCGGGTGAGCCGTTTATACCTGCCGACCGGCTGCCGAACTGGGTGGGGCCGCTCGACACCGACGGCATTCCGACCGAAATCCGCGGCTACACCCGGCTCAACCGAACCGAGGTACTACGCTTCCTGACGCAGATCAGCGCGCTCGAGTTCGGCGAGCTGCCCGAAACGGTGCGCGTCCAGTCGCTCGACCTGGTGGAGGAGCGCCGCCAACGCTTCGTCTTCGACCCTGCCAACGACACGATGACCGACCAGCGCGACGGCACCGTGTACCGACCGGTCACGGGGACGTTCACCGCCGAGGACGGAACGACGCTCCGTCCCGGATTCTGGGTCACGATAGGCCCGCGCAACTTCCAGCGCTTGTTCACGAGTCCTGCACTGAGCGGCCCGTTCATCCGGGTCTTTGTGTGGACCTTCGTGTTCGCGTTCTTTTCGGTGCTGCTGACATTCACCGTCGGACTCTTCTTTGCGCTCGTGTTCGATCACCCTAAGCTGCCGGCGAAGCGGCTGATCCGGTCGCTGCTGCTTGTCCCCTACGCGCTACCGGCCTTCATCAGCGTGAACATATGGCGCGGTATGTTCAGCCGCCACTTCGGGCTGATCAGCACGACACTCGAAGCGATCTTCGGCTGGAGTCCGCTCTGGCTTGCGAACCCGGTGTGGGCGCGCGTTGGAATCCTGATCACGCAGACGTGGCTCGGGTTTCCGTACATGATGCTGATCTGCACCGGAGCGCTCCAGTCGCTCCCGAACGATATCTTCGAGGCGGCGACGATCGACGGCGCGGGTGCCTTGCGGAAGTTCTGGAACCTGACGCTGCCGCTGCTGATGGTAGCCGTCGGACCGCTTCTGATCGCGTCGTTCGCGTTCAACTTCAACAACTTCACCGTAATCGATATCTACGCTGAGGGCGGTCCGCCAATGGCCGGCACGACAACGCCGGCCGGGCACACCGATATCCTGATCACGTATATCTTCCGGCTGGCGTTCGCCGGCGGGCGCGGCGCCGATTTCGGATACGCATCGGCGATCACGATGGTAATCTTCCTGATCCTCGCGATCATCACAGCGCTCCAGTTCCGCTACACGCGGGTCTGGGAAGAGATATCGGAGAACGTATAGATGGCTGCATCCACCGTGTTCAATCGACATCGCCAGACTTTCGACATCGCGGGCCGTCTCCTGATCGCCGCCGTCGCGCTCGTCTTCGCGCTGACCCCGGTGCTGCTGATCGTCTCCGCGAGTCTTGACCCGCGCAACAACATCGTCACGCAGAGCATCATCCCTCCCGGAGCGAGCCTCAAGAACTACCAGGCGCTGTTCGCGAGCAACATCCACCCGTACGGGATCTGGTTCTGGAACACGCTCAAGATATCGGTGATCTCATCGGTGCTGACCGTGTTGATCTGTTCGATCAGCGCGTACGCATTCTCCCGCTTCAGGTTCAAGGGCAGGCGCGGGCTGTTGCTGAGCGTCTTTCTGATCCAGGTCTTTCCGAACTCGCTGACGATGGTAGCGACCTTTCTGCTGATCCAGGCGATCGGGCTCTTTCTGCCGTCGTTTGGCTTGAACAGCCACGGCGGACTGATCCTGATCTACCTGGGAGGCGCGATGGGGATCAACACGTGGCTGATGAAGGGCTACTTCGACTCGGTTCCCAGAAGCCTGGACGAATCGGCTCGAATCGACGGTGCGTCGAACTGGCAGATCTACTGGCGCGTGATCCTTCCGGTCGTCCGACCGATTCTGACCGTGGTCGCGCTTATCTCGTTCATCGCCGCGTACTCCGACTTCCTGATTCCACAGATCGTGCTGCAGGACACGCGTCAGTTCACGATCGCGGTAGGGCTGACGCTCTTCGTCCGGGCGGGTGAGTACAGTCGCAACTGGGGTATCTTCGCCGCGGGTGCGCTGATCGGAGCTGTTCCAGTCGTAACGCTCTACCTGTTCCTGCAGAAGTTCCTGGTCCGCGGGCTGACCTCCGGAGCGGTCAAAGGATAGCCATGAAGACCCGTATAGCCGTAGTGCTCGCCGTACTAGCTGGTGCAGTCGCGCTCACGATCGGCGCCTGCGTCGGCACACCGTCACAGCGGCCGGCTGAAGACGTACTCTACGTGAACCTGATGTGGCACCAGCATCAGCCGCTCTACTTCCAGGACCCCGACACCGGAGTCTACAGCAGACCGTGGGTCCGCGTGCACGCGACAAAGAGCTACTACGATATGGCGGCGATTCTCCGCGATTACCCCGACGTCCGGGCGACGTTCAACCTGACGCCGGTCCTGCTGCGGCAGCTCGACGATTTCATCGACGGGGCGAAGGACATCTACTGGGTGCTCGCTGAGAAGCATCCGAGCGAGCTGTCCCCCGAAGAGAAGCAGTTCATCCTGGAGCGCTTCTTCGACGCGAATCACACGAACATGATCGGGAAGTTCCCGCGGTACACCGAGCTCCTCAGGCGAAAGGAACAGATCGATACGCGCACGGCTGAAGGCATTGCGGCGTTCAGTGAGCAGGACTACATGGACCTCCAGGTCTTTTTCAACCTGGTCTGGTTCGACCCCGACTTCCTGGCCAAGCCGCCGCTCGCCGATCTGGTCGCCCGCGGTGGCGACTTCAGACAGGAAGACAAGGCAGCGCTCTTCGCAAAGGCGCACGAAGTGATGACGCGTGTCGTACCCGTCCACCGCGAGCTCCAGGATGCCGGGCAGATCGAAGTCACGACGACGCCGTACGCGCACCCGATCCTGCCGCTGATCTTCAGTACGAACATCGCATCGCGCAACGATCCAACGGCCGAACTCCCGAACGAGTTCTACTTCCCGAACGACGCAGTCGCGCACCTGGAACGAAGCGTAGAGATCTATCGCGACACCTTCGGGCGAGACCCCGTGGGACTCTGGCCGGCCGAAGGCGCGGTCGCGCAGGAGATCGTCAAGATGGTCGGCGACGCCGGCTATCGATGGATGGCATCGGGTGAGCACGTGCTCGCGCGAAGCCTGGGTATCGACGGTTTTGTGCGTGACTCGCGCGACGTCGTGATCGACGCCGACGCGCTCTACCGTCCCTACATCGTGCAACCGGCTCGCGGTGAACCGGTGACGATCGTGTTTCGCGACCTGCGGCTCTCCGACCTGATCGGTTTCGAGTACTCGGGGACCCCCGGTGAAGCTGCCGCCGCGGACCTGATGCGACGGCTCGAAGACATCCGGCAGCATCTCAGGACGCAGCCGGGTGCGGAAGGACCGCATCTTGTCAGCATCATCCTTGATGGTGAGAACGCGTGGGAACACTACCCGAACGACGGCAAGGAGTTCCTTCACGCGCTCTACCGCAACCTCAGCGACACGCCGACGATTCGCACGATCACCGTCAGCGAGTTCATCGACCGGTACCCCGACCAGCGCCGGATCGAGCGGCTGTGGCCTGGTTCCTGGTTCTCCCCCGACTTCGCGACGTGGATCGGCGAACCGGAGGAGACCCGGGCGTGGAACCTGCTCGGCGACGTCCGCAATCACCTCGCGCTCTACGATATGCGTAACCGCCGCACGACAACTCCAGAACGGCTTGAACGCGCGCTCGACTACATGTACCTGGCGCAGGGATCGGACTGGTTCTGGTGGTTCGGGGACGACCAGGACTCGGGCCAGGACGAGTACTTCGACGAGGCGTTTCGCGAACTGCTGAAGAACGTCTATCGTGCACTCGGAGACCCCATTCCGGTCTCCCTGAGCGTTCCGATCATCCCGGAGAGACCGGCTCCACCGGATCGGCGTCCAACAGCGCTGTTCACGCCGGCGATCGATGGCGTGCGCGACGACGCGTGGGAGAACGCGGGGTACTACCGGAATGTCGGCGGCGTTCAGGCACGCGCGGCCGACGTGCTGTCGACCGTATCGTACGGCTTTGACACCGAGTCGTTCCACATGCTCATCGAGTCGTCGGTACCGTTGCAGCAGGCGCTTACGCAGGGCGCGGTGCACGTCTACATTGGCTACCCGGGCCAGATCGCCGGCCGGCCGTTCGCCGAAGCACCCGGCAACCGCCTGATCGGCTTCGACGCCGCGCTCTACCTTGACATAAGCAGATCCGGTGTAGAACTGCGTCGCGCGGCTCGCGATGGGACCTGGGTCACCGACCCGACGCGGGTAGCGGCCGGATTTGCCGATCGCGCGGTCGAACTGTCGGTACCGCTCTCCGCGTTCGGTGACCTTGAGGCCGGAGACGAGCTATCGTTCGTCGTGCTCGTGGTAGAGCCTGCAGGCGTAGTCGACGCGGTGCCGACCGGAGGCTCCGGGCGAACCAACCTGCCGGAGCTCGGCGGGGGCGTTGCGATCCTGGTCGTCGACGATCCGGTCGGCGATGATCATGGGCCCGGTTCGTACGTGTATCCGACCGACCGGGTATTTTCTCCCGGCGTGTTCGATATGCAGCGGTTCACGGTCGAGCGCGAAGAGCGCTACCTCAAGTTCACCGTCGACTTTGTCGGGCCAATCCAGAACCACTGGGGTTCGGGAATCAACCTGTCGCTGCAGACGATCGACATCTACATCGACGTCGATCCGGGAGCGGCAACCGGTGCGCGGATGCTGCTCGAAGGGCGCAACGCCGCGTTGCCTCCAGACCATGGATGGGAGTACGCGCTGTGGATCGAAGGCTGGCACCAGCGGATACTCGTACCCGCCGATCCGTCCGATCCGGCGTCGCCGCCGGTCGAACTTCCGGGATCACCGCTTCGCGTCCGAGTCGACGCCGACGCCGGTCGCGTGATCGTGCGCATGCCGATGGAACTGCTGCCCGCAGGGAGCGACCCGGCCGACTTCGGCTACACCGCGGTGATCCTGAGCCAGGAAGGGTTCCCATCGGCCGGTGTTCGTCGCGTACGGAACGTGGCTGAGCGGGCTGCTCAATGGACGCTCGGCGGCGCACGCCCGGCGATCAACACTACCCGGATCATCGACATGGCAGTACCCGCCGATGCAGGAGTCACGCAGGAAGAGCTTCTATCGGACTTCACGCCGATCACCGGCAGGCCGATCGACTCGCTCGGACCCGATGACTTCCCGCGCGCGTACGTGAACACGGCCGACTGATGCCCGGCGTCTTCGATCCGGCGGCGGCTGATCGCGCGAGCGAAACCGAGTGGTGGCGCACGGTCCATTCCGACGCTGTTGAACCATATCTGATCGTCGCGGCCGATCCTGAACGCACCGAGCCTGCCGACGCAACGGGACGGACGCTACGGATCACGCTCCGCGTGTCTGCGAAAGCTCCGGTCGCGCGGGTGTTCGTGCGCGCGATCATCGACGGGATCGACCACCATGTGCCTGCCGATCGCGTCACGATCGGCTCGGCGTTCGCACGGTACCGCGCGGAGGTCACCCTGACGGCCGCGGCGACCCACTATCACTTCCTGCTCGTCACTTCGGACTCGCAGACGCTCTACTATAATCGTCGCGGCGTGCACACGATCTACCCGAATGAGGATCACGACTTCACGGTCGACCTGCGCCATCGCGTGCCGCAGTGGGTTCGGTCGTCGGTGTTCTACCAGATCTTCCCAGACCGGTTCTGCCGCGCAGATCGGTCGCTCGGCGTGCGTACCGGCGAGATAACGCGCGGGCCGTTCGCGAGCAGGGAGATGGCGTGGACCGATGCGCCGCTCGCCTACCCGCAGGGGGGGTCGCTCGACTTCTTCAACGGCGATCTACCCGGCATCGCGTCCAAGCTCGACTATCTGCAGGAACTCGGCGTGAACGCGCTCTACCTCACGCCGATCTTCACCGCGAAGACGAACCACCGCTACGACTGCATCGACTACTTCAGCGTTGATCCGCACCTTGGCGGTGATGCGGCGCTTGCCGCGCTGTGCGAGGAGGTCCACCGCAGAGGCATGCGAATCATGCTCGACGTGTCGATCAACCACATCGCGGTCGAGCATCGGTGGGCGCAGAGCTCAGAGACCGGCGATGACGTCATCGCGCGCAATCCCGATGGGAGTCCGGTCAACTGGGCGGGAGTACCCGAGCTCCTCAAGCTCGACTACTCGGTCGAATGGCTGCGGGATCGCGTCTATCGCGACGACGACTCGGTCGTCGCGAAGTACCTTCAACCGCCGTTCTCGATCGACGGATGGCGGTTCGATGTCGCGAGCGAGGTCGGCAACCACGGCCCGCTGCAGCAGGGACACGACGTGTGGCGCGACATCCGGACGGTAATCCGGCGCATCAACCCCGACGCGTACATCGTAGGAGAACACTGGCACGACTCGATCGACTACCTGTGCGGCGCCGAATGGGACTCCGCGATGAACTACTTCGCGAGCGCGCGACCGCTGAGGATGTGGTGCGGCGAACGCGACAGGTTTGCCGACATCCCGGTCCGCGAAGCGGTAGGCGGACGCTGCCCGTCGGGATTCGAGCTGGCATCGCTGTTGTCGCAGCACTTCGACCGCATCCCGAACGCGGCCCGGGACGCGCAGTTCAACCTTTTCGACAGCCACGATGTCACTCGGCTTCACTCTCATGACACCTTCGACATCGACCTGTACGCGGGCGTCGTGATGCTGCTGTTCATGCTCCCCGGGACGTGTAGCATCTACTACGGCGACGAAATCGGCCTGCAGGGGACGACAGATGGCGATCACGGCAAGCGATTTCCGATGGAGTGGAATCCCGACCGCCAGGATGTCCGGTTACGAGCGATCTACCAGAAGATGATCGCGCTCAAGCGAGGGGAAGACGCGCTGCAGCGCGGCTCGGCGCGAACGATAGACGCGGGCACCGAGCACCTGGTCTACGCGCGATTCACCGACGACACCGGCTTCGTGCTGCTGCTCAACCGGGCCGAGCGGGACCGATCGGTCGACGTAGACCTGTCTCTGATCGCGCCGGTCTCGTGCACCGACGAGTTTGACGGCACCGCGTTCGACACCACCCTCCCCGTGATCAGCGTCCCGCTACCGGCTCGGACGAGCCGGCTGCTGCGCTGCCGCCCGGCCCCACGGTAAGCGTCAGGACGCTCTGTCGGCGCACAAGTCGACACTTGAACTCGACCGGGTGTTCGACGGCGGACCCGGCGATCATGCGCACAAGGAGCTCTCCGGCGCGCCGCCCCTTCTCCTCCGCGGGCTGATGGACGGTCGTCAACGGAGGTGAAAGCAGCGCGGCTTCCTGGATGTCATCGAACCCGACCAGCGACAGATCCTCCGGGATTCGCAGGCCCGCGCTGTGAACGCCCTGGTAGATACCGACCGCGATGATGTCGCTCATCGACACAACCCCGGTTGTCTCGGGATACTCTTCGATGAGCAGCTGCGCGGCCCGACGGCCACCTTCGACGCTGCACGGTTCGTGGAAGATCGCGACCTCCGGGTCGGTGGACGACATCCCGAACCGCGCGAGCGCGTCCTCGTACCCGTGCATCCGCTTGAGCCCGATACCCGAGTACGCTTCCAGATCGGGGCTACGGCTCTCCTCAAGCATCACGATGCCGATCCGTCGGTGGCCCTGTTCGAGCAGGTGCGTCATCGCGACATCCGCGGCGCGCCGGTCGTCGACTCCGATCGACGGTACATCGGGGGCGATCGTACCGTCGATCGAAACGAACGGCATGTGTCGGTGCCGGATGATCTGCACGATCTCATCCTCCGGATCGAGCCCGATCGTCACCAGCCCGTCAACAACCGCGCCCCGGACGCTCTTCAGCAGATCCCCGCGCTTGGGGGGCAGCATCGTCAGCGACAGTCCTTCATCGTTGCAGACGTGCCCGAGCCCGCTGATCAGCCGCACCATGTAGGGGTTCTTCAGCGCAAAGGGGATCGGGTGCGGCAGGAGCAGCCCGATCGTACCAAGGTTCCTCTGCGACAGCGAGCGCGCGATCGGGTCGGGGACGTAGCCGAGTTCGGTCGCCGTCTCGACGATCTTCTCGCGAGCCTCCGCCGATATCTGTCGCGGCGCGTTGAACGCGAACGAAACAGTCGTCTTCGAGTATCCGGTCGCCTTCGCGATGTCGTTTATCGTGACTCTCATGCGCAGAACCGATGAATTCTAGCCCGACGACCCCTCTGTGTCAATGAGCGCTTCTAGTCCATACTGCGCTCATGAGTCACCCCCCGTCGAACGTCGATATCGCAGGCGTTCCCGGAGACCTGCCCCCCGACCAGGTCGTAGCGCGTTATGCCTCCGCGCGCTACCAGTTCAGGCACGATAATGCGATCGATCCGGCTGCACCGACCGAGTCCGACGACGTGACGATCACGGCGTTCTGCGGGACCGTCGCCGCGATTGCCAGTGCAGTCGTCGTCTACACGACCGACGGCACCAGTCCTGACGACGTCGATGCGACCGGCAAACGCACTGCGCACGTAGCCTCGATGGTCCGGGTCAGCGTACAGTGGATGCCCTTCGCGGACTACGTTGAGGTGTGGCAGGCGGTCATTCCGCGGCAGCCCAACGGCACCACCGTGCGCTACCGCATCGACGGTGCGATCGGGGATCGGGCAATCCGCGCGATCGACGGCCATGGCTTCTGGTTCCGATACCCCGAAGAGTCGGGGATCACGTGTTTCGCCTACCGCGTCGGATCGCGTACCGCGCCGCCCGATTGGTTCCGCGACGCGGTCGTGTACCAGGTCTTCATCGATCGGTTCCGCAGGGGTGCAGACGCGCCACCGCTGTCCACCGATCTCCAGAAGAAGCACGGCGGCAACCTCCGGGGCGTTCGCGATGCACTGCCGTATCTCCAGGAGTTGGGCATCACCTGCATCTGGCTGACGCCGATCGGGCCCGCACCGTCGTACCATCGGTACGACTCGACCGATCCGACCCAGGTCGATCCGGTCGCGGGCACTGTCGACGACTTCGTGGAGCTTTCGCGCGACGCGGCGGCGCGAGGGATCAGGATCATGCTCGACTTCGTCCCGAGCCATCTGTCGAGCAAGCACCCGGCGTTCGTGGACGCGACGCAGAGTCCCGACTCGCCCTACGCCGACTGGTTCGTGTTCTACGACTGGCCCGATCGGTACCGGTCGTTTCTGGAGACGGTGGCAACGCTTCCATCGATCGACACGAACAGCCGCGGCGCGCGCGCCTACCTGATACAATGCGCACGCGTGTGGCTTGAGCGGGGCGCGGCTGGATTCCGGATCGACCATGCGATTGGCCACGGAAGCGACTTCTGGACCGAGTTCGCCTCAGCGCTGCACGACGCGCAGCCGGATGCCGTAACGCTCGCAGAGGCGACCGACACGCCCGACGCGGTCAACACGTACCGCGGACGACTCGACTCGGTGCTCGACTTCCCTCTCGCAGCGGCGATCCGGCGTACCTTCGGCACGCTCGAATGGGACATCGCAGCCTTTGACGGCTTTCTCAGCTACCATGAGGAGTTTGCCGGCCGCGGTCCGTACCGCGTTGCGTTCATCGACAACCACGACATGGACCGGTTCCTGCACATCAGCGGCGGCGACGTTCGCAGACTCAAGGTCGCGCTCTTCTTCCTGCTGACCTACCCGCGCACACCGGTACTCTACTACGGGACCGAAGTCGG